>NZ_JAVAYL010000006.1:0-374936 GCF_054185225.1 Bradyrhizobium sp. 18BD
GAAAGCCTCGCTATAATCACCCATGACTCGCCCTCCTTGCGTGAGGCTCTGCCCGGACCATCCGGGTAACCCTCGCAGTCGCATCGAGGGTGAGTCGCCCCGTTCCGCAAAGGGACATACGGTCTGAGGTGCGAGCGATGGAGCGCAGAGCGCTCCATCGGGAGCCTCGAAGGAAGAGCGGCCCCGATAGAGCCGGGCCGTCGCCCTTCGAGGCCTCCGCTTCGCTTCGGCACCTCAGGGTGACGGTGATGGATAGCGGCGCATCGTCTCCACATCGTCATTGCCAATCCCGTCATCCTGAGGTGCGAGCGATGGGGCGCGGAGCGCCCCGTCGGGAACCTCGAAGGATGAACGGCCCCGATAGAGCCGGGCCGTCGCCCTTCGAGGCCTCCGCTTCGCTTCGGCACCTCAGGGTGACGGTGATGGATAGCGGCGCATCGTCTGCACATTGTCATTGCGACAAATGTGATCAGCGCGGCATGATCACGACAATTGTAAATTGCCGCCTCTCCATATAACAATCACGTCGCCGGGCGCGGCCTGACCGCATATATGCGGACAAGATCAGGCGGAATATCGATTGTTCAAAGCAATTGGAGCCCGTCATGGCGACATCAGATCATTCGTCCACCGGACTATCCCCTGCCTTCTTCGAGATTCCAAAATGGCTCGTCGAGCCGGCGGTGCGTTCGTGCCGGCTGTTCAACACCGCACTGGACTTCATCTTCTACGACGTTCCGACCTTGCGCGCGGCATTGATCGAAAAGGATGCGCAAATCGCCGCGGGGGACAAGAAGCCCTCCCGGATCGTGGATTTCGATGCGCTCACCGATCCCGAAGGATCGATGCTCATCATCGATGCAACGACTGCGCCGTATGTGCACAGGTACAAGAACGTCGCGACGTTCCTCGATTCCGCGAGCCCTGAGACAAAGGACGTCGACATCGTCACGATCACCGGTGTCGGCAGCTCTGCGCTGGGAAGTGCCGCTCTGGCCTGGGACATCTCGGTCGCGCTGCGGAAGCCTGTGCTGGCGCTCGTCCCCGGCTATGGTGTCGCTGACGTGCTTCTCCAGTCGCTGGGCGGCTGGTTCGCCTTCGGCCTGCACGATTACCTCGGCAGCAAGTCGATGATCCAGAAGAGCCTCGCGGCGGCCGCGCCGCAGGTCGCGCGCATCGGGCGCGAGCTCGCAGCATCGGCGCCCAACGAGCCGACGATGCGTGGAGCACCGGTGTTCCGGACTGGATCCGGTTCGTCGGACGTGCTGCATGCGTTGCTGATGCGCCGCGAACAGCCGTTCCGCCTGCTGGTCGGACACAGCAAGGGTGCGCTCCAGATCAGCAATGCGATCCGTTCAGTCCCGACAGCACGTCTCGACGGCGTCACCGTGGTGACGTTGGGATGTCCGATCGGCGAGGAACTGCCGAACGTCGCCTATCACCAATATCTCGGCCTGTTCGATGCGCTCGGACAGCTCAATGCCTGGGGCCACAGGCCCGAGCACTGGCCGCCGACCTGGCACAGCACCAATCCGGTGCTACCGCCGGCGATGGCAGCCGGAAGGTTCGCATTGGAGTCCGTCAACAAGCAGGCGGCCGGTGCATCCAATGTCGTGACTCTCGACCCGACCCTGGCGCTCGTCCGCTAGACCGGATCGAACGCCCGGATCGGCGGCAGATTGCCTGAAAACTTCTCCACCTCGACCGTCGTCAACTGCCCGGTGCAACCTTGCGCGAAGGACGAGGTGCCGATGTCGCGGGTGAGCACGTTCGGATTGCCGTGGACACAGAGCGGTGCGTCGTCCTCGGGGTCCATCGGATCGTACCAGGCACCGGTCGGCAGCTGCACGACACCGGCAGCGATGCCGTCGGTGACGTGGACCGCGGCAAGACAGGCGCCGCGTTCGTTGAACAGGCGGATGATGTCGCCGTCCTTGATGCTGCGCGCGTCCGCGTCAACCGGGTTCATGCGCGCGACCTCGCGGCCGCGATGCTTTGCGCCAAGCGAATGGCCGCCGAAATCGAGCTGGCTGTGCAGGCGGCTCACCGGCTGGTTGGCAACGAGGAAGCACGGCGCGCCGGGCTTCGGGATGTCGGTCTTTTCCAGCCAGACCGGATGGCCGGGACAATCCGCATCGCCATGGGCTGCGATCTTGGCCGAATAGATTTCGATGCGGCCGCTCGGCGTCGGCAGCGCATGCGCGACCGGATCCTCGCGGAAGCTGCGGAGACGGCCGCCGTCGTCGGGCTGTTGCGGTACGACGAGGCTGCCACGCCGCCAGAACTCGTCGAAATCAGGCGCTTCCAGGCCGCGCGCTTCGAGCGAGGCGCGGGTCGGTTCATAGAGATGCTGCAGCCACTCCCGTGACGTGCGGCCTTCGGTGAAAGGCTCGCGCGCGCCGAGGCGCTCGGCGAGATCCGCAAAGATATCGTAATCGTCGCGCGCAAGGCCGAACGGCTCGGCGATCTGGTGCATCGCGACCATCAGCGGATCGTTGGTGGAATAGCCGATGTCCTCGCGCTCGAGCGTCATGGTCGAGGGCAGCACGATATCGGCGTGCCGCGCCGTCGCGGTCCAGGCGAGCTCGTGCACGACGAAGGTATCGAGCTGCGCAAACGCCTTGCGCAGGCGGTTGATGTCCTGATGGTGATGGAAGGGATTGCCGCCGGCCCAGTAGACGAGGCGGATGTCCGGATAGGTCCGCGTCTCGCCATTGTAGCGATAGGTGGTGCCGGGATTGAGCAGCATGTCGGCGATGCGCGCCACCGGAATATAGTCGCGCACGCCGTTGCGGCCCTGCCCGAGCGTCGGCCCCGGCACGTCGTTGACGCGGCGGCCGTAATAGCCGATCGCACCGAGCGAATAGGCGTAGCCGCCGCCGGGAAGGCCGATCTGGCCGAGCGCTGCCGCCAGCACCATGCCCATCCACACCGGCTGCTCGCCATGCTCGGCGCGCTGCAGCGAATGCGAGACGGTGACGAGCGCGCGCTTGCCGGCGGCGCGGCGCGCGAGCGTGCGGATCGTGTCCGCATCGACGCCGGAGATTGCCGCGGCCCATTCGGCGTGCTTGGGCTGACCGTCGCTCGCGCCGGTGAGATAGCGCAGGAAGACCGGCCAGCCCTCGGTGTAGCGATCGAGGAAGGCCTGATCATGCAGGCCTTCGCTGACGAGCGTGTGGACGATGCCGAGCATCAGCGCGGTGTCGGTGCCGGGCACGCAACTCATCCATTCGGCACCGGCCTCGACGGGAAGATCATCGCGGAGCGGACTGATCAGGATGAACTCGCAGCCGCGCTTGCGCGCCGCCTCCATGGCACCGCGCTCGACATGCTTGCTGATCGAGCCGCCGGCCACCATCGAATTCTTCAGCGCCATGCCGCCGAATGCCAGCACGATGTCGGTATGGCCGGCGATCTGCTCCCAGGTGACGTTGCGCTTGGTGATGTCCTCATAACCAGCCATGATCTGCGGCAGCAGCACCGAAGATGCGCCCGACGAGTAGGTGTTCACCGAGCGCACATAGCCGCCCATCGCGATGTTGAGGAAGCGATGCACCTGGCTCTGCGCGTGATGGAAGCGGCCCGCGCTCGACCAGCCATAGGAGCCGCCGAACACGGCGCCGGGTCCGCGCGTGTCGCGGATGCGGCCGAGCTCGTCGCCGAGCAAATCGAGCGCCTTCTCCCAGCTCACCGAGACGAACTCGTCACGGCCGCGGCGATCGTCCGGGCCGGGCCCGCGCTCCAGCCAGCCGCGGCGGATCGCCGGCTGCGCGATGCGGGCCTGATGGCGCAGCGCGCCGGGGAAATTGTCGATGATGCCGTTCGGATCGGGATCGCCCGCATAGGCCCTGACCTCGAGCCCGGCTTCGCCCTGACGCGCCGAAAACACGCCCCAATGCGAGGTGTGCGGCTTGAACCCGTCGGACAGGTCGAGGCCGGGGTCGGGGAAGCCAATCGTATCGTCCATCGCGAGATCCTTATTCCCATGCACGGTGGCAGTATACCGATCCAGGTCCCGATGTCATGGCGATGAGGCCGACGCAAACGCGGGGCTCCCCTGTATAGGGCGCCGGCTGGTGGTCGTTCGCTGGAACGAGCCTCTGACCTAGCGCGGGCTCACGCCGGCGCGCGATGCTCGCGAAATGCGGCCGCCAGGGCACTGAGGGCCGCCCGCGACCGCCGGTCCGTCAGGGACGAATGCAGCACGACCTCGGACGGCGGGAGTTTTGGCAACCCTAGCCGCTCGCCGATGTCGATCGTGCCGCCAGGGGCGATCCGGTACGACAACGGTGCGATGGCGAGTCCTGCCACGACCGCGGCATGGACCGCCGAGGAGCCGCCTCCCAAAAACACCTCGGTCCATTTGATGCCGGCAGCGTCCAGCGCCTGCGTGGCGATGTTGCGGACACCGCAGGTCGGCGCCAGTGCCGCGAGGCGCAAGGGCTCTCCCGCCCTGTGCTCGAAGCCCTGCGCCGCGAACCAGCCGAAGCGCTCATGCGCCAGCGTCTCGCCATCGCGACGATCGTCCTCGCGCTGGACGATGGCTGCGTCCAGCCGTCCCTGGTCGAACAGATCGAGCAGATTGCGCGAGCTGTCGAGCTGGACCTCGATGGTCAAATTCGGATCGTGCGCATGAAGCCGCGACAGCAAGGACGGAACCTCGGGACCTGCGACATGCGCGGCAATGCCAAGGCCGAAATGACGCGGCGGCGCATTGAGCCCCGCGATCGCGCGCTCGTGAGCCGCGATCAAGTCCCTCGCGCCCTGGAGGAAGGCGGTCCCCTGCGCCGACAGCCGCACCGAGCGCGGCGTGCGTTCGAGCAAGCGATGCCCGATGCGATCTTCGAGACGCTTCAGCTTCACACTGATCGCGCCTTGCGTGGTTCCCAGCGCCTTGGCAGCGCGCGTGAAGCTGTGGAGGTCCGCCACCATCACAAAAGCCCTGACGGCATCAACGTCGAGCGAGAGCATCTCATCATCCGGCTTTGTTGTCTCTGAAATCTATATTGATCGGATTTTGTTGTGGTCAAGGGCCCCCTATGTTCGCGCGGCCTGACGCACGCCAGCGCATCGGAAAGCAGCATCCTTCGATCGAGGGATGTCGTGGCTGCACGTCGGTCATCGGCGCCAAGCCCGGAGGTCATAGCTTTGACGGTCTCATCATCACGAAACACGATTGCCCTCGCCGCAGCGTGCCTCGCGTCCCTCATGTTCGGCCTGGAGATCTCCAGCGTACCGACGATCCTGCCGACGCTGGAGAGCGTGCTGCACGCAAGCTTCCAGCAGCTCCAATGGATCATGAACGCCTACACCATCGCAGTGACGACGGTGCTGATGGCGACGGGGACGCTGGCGGACCGCTATGGCCGAAAGCGCGTGTTCGTCGTCAGCATCATCGTGTTCGGCCTTGCCTCGCTGGTCTGCGGCCTTGCGCAGGACGCGCTCGTCCTCATCGTGAGCCGTTTCCTCCAGGGCATGAGCGGCGGCGCGATGCTGATCTGCCAGGTTGCGGTGCTCTCGCATCAATTCCAGCAAGGATCGGAGCGTGCACGCGCCTTCGCCGCCTGGGGGATCATCTTCGGCATCGGACTTGGCTTCGGCCCCATCATCGGGGCGGCGATCGTCGCGATCTCCGGCTGGCAATGGGTGTTCCTGGTCCACGCCGTCATCGCCATTGTCACGACTGCGCTCGCGGTGACCGGCGTGCAGGAATCGCGCGATCCCGATGCTGATCATCTCGATGTCGCGGGCATCGCAACGCTCTCGACGTCGGTGTTCTCAGTGGCCTTTTACATCACGCAAGGCCCCGATTTCGGCTTCACCAGCCCAACCGGCCTTGCGATCGTCGCGACGGCCATTCTCAGCTTCGTCGCCTTCGTGCTAGCGGAGACGCGCAGCGCCCGTCCGATGTTCGACTTCTCCGTCCTGCGCATACCCGCCTTCTCCGGCGCGTTGCTGGGATCGGCCGGCATGAATTTCAGCTTCTGGCCGTTCATGATCTACCTGCCGATCTTCTTCCGCAGCGCGCTCGGCTACGACAATATCGCGGCGGGCTTGGCGCTGCTGGCCTACACGCTTCCGACGCTCGTCGTTCCGCCGTTCGGCGAGCGGATCCTGCTGAGGTTCGGCGGCGGCATTGCTATTCCCACCGGCCTGTTCGTGATCGGTCTCGGCTTCCTGCTGATGTGGATCGGCAGTGGCGTGGCGCAGGTCAGCTGGCTGACATTGGCGCCGGGATGCCTCGTCGCAGGCGTCGGCCTCGGCCTGACCAATACGCCGGTGACCAACGTCACGACCGCATCGGTGCCGAGCGCGCGCGCCGGCATGGCCTCAGGCATCGACATGAGTGCCCGCATGATCTCGCTGGCGATCAACATTGCCTTGATGGGGTTCATCCTGATCGCCGGCATCTCGTCCTGGCTAAGCAGCGCGCTTCCCGGCGCGCTCGATGCCGGCCGCCTGCAGGATGTTGCGCAGCGGATCGCGGGCGGAACGATCCGCGTTTCTGACATTCCCGAGCTCGGCCTGCTGCCGGTAGCGGAGGCCGCGCTGCAGGATGCGCTGGTTCACGGCTTCAGGCTGGTGATGCTTTATGGCGGGATCTCCGTCTGGATCCTGGCGCTGGCGAGCTATCTGATTGCCAGCCAAGGCCGTGCGCGGCAGCGCCGGCCGCGGAGCGCGGACGAACCTCGCTGCGTTCCCCGCTCCTCTTCATAAGTCGGAAGGCGCGGAGAACAAGCGAGCCAAGGGCCTCGTATTGGCGATCAAAATATGCCATACGCCACTCATCCCACAGCAGCATTGGTCTCATCATGATAAATCGCGTCTTGCCCTACGAAGGACTGCTCCACGAAGTGGTCGAGCACAACGGAGTGCTCTACATCGGCGGAATCGTCCCCGAGGACACCAGCCTCGATATGTCGGGCCAGGCGAGCGACGTGCTCAGGCAGCTGGCGCAGCTGCTGACGACCCTCGGATCGGATTCGTCCAAGGTCCTGCAGGTGACCATCTACATGACTGACCTCGAGGAGAAGGCCGAGTTCAATGCGGCCTGGAAGGCGCATTTTGCAGAAGCGCATCTGCCTGCGCGCGCCGCGATCGGCGTGGCCGATCTCGGTCCCGGCGTCAAGCTCGAGATGACCGCCACCGCCGCGCGATAACGCTGGCTGGCGGCACTCACTTCCAGGCGATCGTGATCGCGCTGATGTTCGAGGCAAGCTCGAGGCCAGCCTTCGGTCCCTGCAGCACGATCGTCACGCCCTTTTCGTTGCGCAGGTGAACGCCGTTGACGCCGCCGACGAGGGCGAAGCCGCCGCCGACGGAACTGTAGGTGCCGACGAAATCGCCGACATCGCGGATGCCTGAAGCCCGGCCCTGGAATTTGCCGATGGTCGCGCCGGCCGTGATGCCGACGCTCACCCCGGAGACCTTGAACGGATAGTTCCGGCCGCGATAGGTCAGCACGCCACTGCCGGTGCCGCCGCCGACCAGCAGGCCGGCCTTGACGAACTTCACCCGGACGTCGCCGCTCGCTTGCGCAAACGACGGCGTGGCCGGCATCGCGAGCAGGAACAGCCCGAGCGCAGCAAGGCCGACTGCAATCACGCGGCGCATCCGCTTCGGCTCAGGGCTTTGCTGCATCGACCTTCTTCCAGGTCTCGTCGGGATCGTACAGCGTGGTGTGCTCAGCGATGAACTCGGTGCGCTTGCCGAGATCCTTCTGGTAGACGACGCCATCATGATTGACCAGGAAGGTCATGATGCCGGAATTGCCGTATTCAGCGGGCCACGCGATCAGCCCGAAGCCGCCAATCATCTTGCCCTTGACGACGTAATTGAGCGCGCCGCCCGGCGCATCGCGGCCCTGCCCCTTGAGGATATGGAAGTAGTAGCCGTGATACGGCGCGGGGCCGACATCGCCTCCGCGGTAACCTTCCTTCGAGGCCTCCGCCACCAGCGCACCGAGCGGACTCGGATCGCTGTCGTCGCGCCAGAACAGGCCATCCTTCTTGCCGGGCGAGGAGACGATGCGCTGGGCATAGACGCCGGCGCCCTCGCCGCGATCCTTGTCGGCATATTCGTTCTGCGCGTCGACGAAAGCGAGCGCGGTCTGGATCGCGTCGAGCTCGTTGCGGCCGATGCGACGGCGCAGCACCTCGATGCGGCCCTCGGCGGTGTCGAACTCCCAGCCGGCCTTGGTGTTGATCAGCGGAATCGGGAACGGAAAATCATCCGGGCCCAGCATCAGCGTCGCGGTCTTGTTGCCCTCCGCCTTGATGCCGTGCTTGACGTCATACATCGAGGTGAAGCGCGCGCGGATGTCCTTGTCGGCGATCTCGTCGCCGGAGGAGACGATGTCGTCGGCGGCACGGCCGAGCACTTTCAGGATGTCGTCCGGCCCGCTCTTGACCGCAGCCGCGAGCGCGGCGGCGGCGTCTTCGGGCGTCTTGTAGGCCTGCTGCGCCTGCGACGCGGTGCCAAGCAGCGCCAGCGCCATCAGGCCCGGCAACACCGCGCGTCGGAACGATTTCAGAGCGGTCATGGCGTCACCTCCGCGGGAATCTTCGCGCCGCCGGCGAGCCAGTCGCGGTAGGTGCGGAATGTCAGTCCGAGCTTGTCGTAATAGACGCGCAGATAGCCGTCGCTGCCACGGGTCACGGCATCAGGCATCACCTGCTCGACCTCCTGCGCCATCACACCGACATAGGCCTTGTCGCTGCCGATGTAGCTGAAGCGATAATAGCCGAGGCCGTTCGAGAGATGACCGAGCAGCACGACATCATGCTTCAGCGCGATGTCGGAGCGCCGGCCACCGCCGCCGCCACCACGGAAGCCTCCTCCGCCGCCACCGCGGAAGCCGCCGCCTCCGCCGCCACGCATGGCCATGCCACCACCGCCGCCGCGACTGGCCATGGCCGCTCCGCCGCCGCCACCGCGCGGCATGCTTGCCATGCTGGCGCGTCCGCGCGCCGAGGCCGCGGCGGCCGAGCGGCCGGACGAGACATTCATCGCGCCACCGCGATTGCCGCCGCCACGGTTGGCTGCAGCACCGCCGCCGGCACGGTTCGCGGCCTTGGCGCGATCGCCGCCGCCACCCTTTGCACGATCACCGCCGCCCTTGGCGCGATCCGCGGCACCCGCGCGATCGCCACCACCGGGACGATCGCCGCGATTGCCGGCACGGTCACCGGCTCGATCTCCTGCGCGGTCACCCGGACCGCCACGATCCCCAGCACGGTCGCCCGCGCGATCGCCGGCACGATCACCTGCACGATCTCCCGGCTTCAGCACCTGGTTGCCGTCGCGGCCGCGGAAATCCATGCGGTCCGACGCGCCGGCCTTGATGTTGGTGTTGCCAAAGCGGTTCGCAACGTTGGTGTTGTTGTAGCGCACGCCGCCGCGATGCGCGGGATTGTGCTGCCAGCCGTTGCCGATGTTGGTGGTACGATGATTGACGTAGACGTTGCGGTTGCCCCAATTGCAGCCGCCGCCCCAGTAATTGCCCCAGCGTCCGATCGCCCAGGCGGTGCCGAAGGCGAGGCCCGCCGCGACCACGCCGGCACCGATATAGGACGGATAGCCCCAATAATACGGCGGATATTCCGCATAGGGCCAGGTGCCGTAGACCGTCGCCGGATCGTAATACGGCACATACATTTCCGCGGGATTGGCCTGCTGGATCACGACGACCTGCTTGCCCTCCTGCGACTCGACGCTGACCTTCTGCTGCTTGGTGGTGACGAGCTTCTTGTTGTCATAGGCCTTGTTGCGCAGGCGCTGGATCGCATCCATCACATCGGGCTGCTGTGCCAGAAAGGCATCGCCGAGTTTCTGGGTCCAATCGAGCTGGTCGCTCATCATGGTCAGAACGGAAGCGGTGCTGGCGAGTGCCTTGATGCTGTCGTCCCAGCTCTGCTTCTCCACCTCGGTCCTGAGCGCATCGCCCTTCAGGCTCTTGCGCTCCTTCAGCCAGCGATCGGCCTGCACCACTTCGAGCGGATAGGTCGAGGCGGCCAGCACGTTGGCCAGCAATTCGTCGGGATAAAGCGCGATCGGCGCGACCAGCGCATCGAGCTGCTCGGGCTTGAGAAGCTCGGCCGTCGGCGCCGGCGGAGCTGCGGGCTGTGCCTGCGCGGCTGGAGGCGCCGGCGTCGTCGGCGCCGCCGGTGTCGTTGCCTGCGCCATCGCGGCGGCGGGGACCGCCACCACCAGCGCAAGCGCCATCAGGGTCTTGCCGCAGCGAAACATCGCAACCTCCACAAAGCTTTTCGTTCGCGACCATCGGGGTCGGAGCCGGAGCTTTTGTTGATCGAGATCAACGAAACGTGGCCGTGGCGGCTGCTGCAACGCGAGAGGTCATTCGATCAGCTCAGCATCCATCAGCAGCCGGTTCGGGACCGCCAGCCCGAGGGCATTGGCCGCCTTCATGTTGATGACGAGATCGAACTTGCTGGCGAACTGCACCGGAAGACTACGGATGTCGGCCCCGCGCAGGATCCGATCGACATAACCGGCACCATCGCGAAACTGCTGGGTCAGATCGGCGCCATAGGACATCAGGCCGCCATTAGCGGCGTAGAACCGGACCGCGAAGATCGCCGGCACACGGCGCTGGGCCAGCAATGGAATTGTCATCGCGCTTTGTGCCCCGAAGAAGCCGCCGTCCGGCAACACGACGAGGCCTGAGCCAACGCGCGCCGCCGCCTCGATGACCCCGGCGATCTCGGCTCCGCTCCGGACGCTCGCGCTCGCGACCTTCATGCCGAGACGGTTTTCCATCTTTTGCGCGGCATCGATGTAGAACGGCGCGTAGGGCGCCGAGTCCGGATTGAACAGGATGGCGGCATTGGTCATGCCCGGCACCAGGTCCTTGAGCAGGCTGAGCCACTTCCCGCTCATCGAGTGCTCGTAGAGCGAGAAGCCGGTGAGATTGCTGCTCGGCCGCGCCAGATTGACGACCAGACCGCTCCCGACAGGATCGGAGAGCCCGACGAAGACGATCGGAATCGTCTGCGTCGCGTCGCGCAACGCCCGGGTCGTCCCCGTGCTGGTCGCAAACAGCACGTCCGGCCGGGCGGCAATGAGCTCGCGCGCTTCCACTTGCTGCCGCGCCGGATCGGGCCCCGGCCAGCGCACCTCGAGCCGGTAGTTCTGGTTGGCGATCCAGCCGCGATCGGCCAGCCCCTGCCGGAACGCATCGACCCGCATCTGCGCGCCGGGATCGCCCGGGACATTGCCGGTGAGGACGCCCACCGATGGCATCGACCGCCATGGCGCCCTCTCCTGGCCCATCGCCAGCACCGGATACGCGGCCGCTGCGCCCACCAGCGACACGAATTCACGGCGTTTCATGGCCACCCACCACCCAACCCTGCCCCCGCGCCGTCCCGGTCATGACGCAACTGCAAAAAGGAAAAGACGCCGTCGGGGCGGGACCTTTGATCGAGATCAAGGGACCGGCATCAACGGATGATCGGCAGCCTGATCGTGAACAGCGCACCGCCCCACGGCTGATTTTCGGCGGTGATGATGCCGTGGTGGGCCTCGATGATGGTCCGTGCGATCGCAAGTCCCATGCCCATGCCCTGCGGCTTGGTCGTGAAGAACGGATTGAAGATGCTGCCGAGATCGGCGGAGGCGATCCCTGGACCGGTATCGGAGATCCTGATCTCGGCCTGGTTGCCGGCGCGGACGGTCGATACGTTGACCTCGCGCTTTTTCATGTCGGCGTCCGAGACCGCATCCATCGCGTTGATGATCAGGTTGAGGACGACCTGCTGAAGCTGCACCGGGTCGCCCTTGACGTGCAGGTCGACCAGGACAGGCTGGTAGGTCAGCGAGATGCGGCGTCCGTCAACGATGCCGGTCACTAGGTCGATCGCCTCCCGCACCGTGTCGTTGAGCTCGATATCCCTGACCTCGAACGGCGTCTTCTTCAGGACGCTGCGCAGCCTGCGGATCACCTCGCTCGCCCGCTGATCGTCGCGCCTGATGTCGGCGAGGATCTGCCGAATCTCGTCCATGTCGGGCGAGGCGCCCTTGAGCATGAGCTCTGCGGTCTCGGCATTGGTCAGGATGGATCCGAGCGGCTGGTTCAATTCATGCGCGATCGAGGTGGTCAGCTCACCGACGGCCGAGTAGCGGTTGACGTGGGCGAGCTCCGCAAGTCGCTGGCGCGATTCCACCTCGGCGAGCCGCCGTTGGTGGCGCTCGTGCAGCAGCCCGCTGATGAGACCCGCCTGCACCAGGAATACGGCCGTGATCAGCAACATCTGCCAGCGATAGCGCTCCCAGATGTTGGGCTCGCGAAACAGGATTTCGCTGCCGGGAGGCAAACGACTCTCGCTGATGCCCCAGCGCTGCAATTCCCGCCAATCATATTTCGGCGTCGCGAAGCCGATCGTCTCATAGTGAATGCTTGCCGGCTTCTCGCCACCGAGAACACGGATCACCGCGCTGACGGTCCTCGCGGTCGTTTCCGCAACCGAATGCATCGGCCCGCCGACGGTGCTGCCGCCGAAAAACGGGTCCTGGTAGGAAAAGATCGGTGCGTTCGCGACCGCATGAAGGCTGCGCAGCGCAATGTCGCTCTCGTGGACGATCCCGGCCGCATCGACCGACATCAAGCCCCAGAACAGCACGGTGTGCGGCGGGAGCGTGGATGCACGTTTCAAGATTTCCTCGAACGACAGGTCGGAAAACCAGACGAGCTGAAGCCGATCGCCCAGAGGCCTAAGCTCCCGCTTCACCTCGTCGACCCAGAATCTCTCGAGCGGCGAGGCGCCGATCACGACCGCGACCGTTTTGGTATCCGGCAGCAGCTGAAGGATGTTATTGAAGGCGACGAGAAAATCGTTGTGGATCGCCACGACGACGTCGTTGTCGGTGAGATCGGCGCGGTTGATCAGCCGGTCCTCGACCGCGCCAAGAATCAGTGGCGTGTCGGGAAACAGCTTCGCGCGGTATCGCTGCGCAAACCGCGCGGCCGGCGCGCCGATGGTCAAGACGATATCAGGCAATGCCCCCTGGTAGAGCGATTGCAGATACTCGACAAAGGGTGCCTCGGGGCCAGGGTTGTTGAAGCGCGCGGTGAGCAGCGCGTGCTCCTGGATGTCGAGCGGCAAGGGCGACTGCCGCTCGAGCTCGGCCTTGATGCTGCGGGCATACTCGCTCCACGGCCGAAACTCGCGGCCGAAGGAGTGCAGCACCAGCACGCGCTTGAGCTCGCCGCGCAGGCTTCGCTCGACGGCTCCGGCCGGCTCGGGCCACGCGCACATCGCCAGGAACAGGCCCAGGCAGAACAGCGCGGCCGACCAGGGCCTGACCGAGTCAGTGGACATGCGTCCGCTCAGCTCCAATCCTCACAGCTTCAGACGGCTGCTGTTTCGGATTCTAGCGGGAATTGTGGAGCACGGACAAGCCGCAAAGATACCGCCTCAGCAGCGCGTCACAACGCGCCCATAGGCATCCACGACCTGCGCGCAGCCCGGCGCATAATAGGCCCCGGCGGCGCCCGCCGCGGCGCCGACCGCAACGGCCCGGCGCGTGGTCCGGCGCGCGACACCGGCATAGCTCATCGGCGTGAGCGGGCGTCCCACCCGCGCCTGCGCCTCCGCGAGGAATCCGCTCCCATCGGTGCGAAGCGTGCCATTCCAGGACAGCCCCACGACGAAAGCAGCCGTTGCGGCCGTTGCGATCGAGATTTTCCGCAGCGCGATCATTGGCGCGATCATTGCTTGGCTCCTGTCGGTGGTGTGCCCGGGGGAAGTTCGTCGAAATCCGCCATCGCGACCGAGTTGATGTCGACCTTGGTGGCGCCTTCGGGCGCCTTGAACACGAAGGCGTCGTCGGCAAAGGCATCGGTCTTCCAGTCCCGGGTCCGCAGCGTGTATTGCGGCGCGCCCGTGAGGGTCTTGCTGGTGATCACATATTTGCGCGGCACGGGCTTTGCGCCCGTTTCGATCCAGATCTGCCAGTCGGTGTCGGGCGTGCGAAACGCGAGATGTTCGCATTCGACGCCGTCGACCACGCCTTGCCCGATATGCTTGCCCTCGGTGGTGGTCGCCATCAGCTCGTCGAATGCGTTGCTGAGCAGCAGATCCGTGCCGGGCATGCCGAGACCGGAACGGCTCTGCATCTCCGAGATCATCTGATCCACCGTGCCAGCCATCTCGGCCTGCATGTAGGCCTTGGAGTCGTTGCCGTAGAGCGAGACGGTCTTGCCGTCGTAAACCAGCTCGACATCGGCATAGCCGCCGGTGCGCCTGACGCGCAGCTTGTCGGGCCGGCTCAGCTTGAGCTGGCCGGAACTTGCGAACTGGATCTTCTGCAGTTCGGGGGTGATGATCTCGATGTCACTGTCGAACGAGGCGGACAGCGTCTTCTGGCTGCCCAGGTAGTCTGTCATCGATTTGAGGATTTTTGCCGGGTCATCCGCCCGCGCAATCGAGGTTGCAGCCATCAGCAAGGCTGCACCGATCGCGAACGATGTGGTTCGAAGGCTTGTTGTTGATTTCATCACGTGTCCTCCTCGGATGAAGGACATTGAGATGCAGCGGGCGCCGGCTTGTTTGACATGAGTCAAGGCCGACGCAACTTGTCGCTAGGACGCCGGACAACGGTGATAGCGGATCTCCATGTCCTCCATGCCCGGGAACAGCCTGATAATGCTGTTGGCATCGAGTTCCCTGAGACTGAACTGGACGCTGGAAAGCATGATGTCGGTCGCGCACGCCGCGATCAGATTGACGTTCTGACCGTTGTCCTTTCGCGCCTTGATCCGGCAACTCGCGAATTTGCCGACGATCCGGTCGCCGTCGACGATGAAGCCGCCACCATAGACGTCCGACATGTCGGTGAATCCGAGCTGGGAGCCCTTGCGCACGAACACCTTGGCACAATTATCTGCATCGCTGGCCCACGCGCCGTCGAGCTCGAGGGCATTAGCGCTGCCACCTGCAACCAACAGCGAGGCCAGCAGTGCCGCGCCGAGCGCAGCCAATTTTCTTGGACGCATGTCGCTTGTCCTTCCCTCGCCGTTCAATGTCCGCTCAGCACGAGCGTCTGGATCGGCAGCAACAGTGCCTGGATGCGCAGCAGCAGCGCGTGGACGAGACCGGTGGCATCGATGACGTGGAGCGCAAATCGTCGTCCTGCCGGCGTGTCCTTCGCCGTGATTTCCTCGTGGTTGCTGGTATAGGCGTTGACGATGCAGCTGCTGCCCGGCGTCACGCCGTCGAGACCGCCTTTGTAGAGCGGCTCCAGGAACACGAGAATTGTCCCGGGCTTCACGGCATTCTGGGCCTCGAGCAACTGCTCGCCGGACCGGAACTGTCCAGCGGCGATGTAGTCCTGCACCGTCGTGATCACCATCGGGATGATCACCCACGGCTTGGAGATGCAACTCGCCTCGGCCACCATGCCGGTCTGCATCACTTGCGCCTCGATCTGGCCAAAACCGGCCTGCAGCACCTTGCGGCCCGCCTCCGTCGGAATGAGGACGCCGGCGGGGCGCATCAGCTGATTGACGACGTCGCCGGGGCGAACCAGGAACTGCTCGACGCGTCCGTCGACGCCGGCACGGACCTGCGTCTTGTCAAGATCGACCTGCGCCTGGTCCAGCGCGGCCTCCGCGCTGGCCTTCTGCGCCGGCAACAGGATCGAAACCTGCAAGGATGCCGCTTGCTTCGCGGCATTCGCTGCATCGATGCCGGACTGACGCTGATCGACCAGCACCTGGAGCTTGTCGATATCCCGCTGCGGCACGATGCCGGGATTGCGGCGCTGCAGCTCGCTTTTGACCTCGAGCTCGTCCTTGGCCTGCTGATAATTGGCCTTGGCTTCGCCGACCTGCGCCTCGGCCTTGACCACATCGGCCTGTGCCGTCTGCATCATCGCATCGACCTCGGCCACCTTCCGCTTGGCCGTCTCGAACGCGGCCTGCTGCTTTGAAGCATCGAGCGTGAACAGCACATCGCCCTTCTTCACGGCCTGGGTAAAGCCGACCTTCACATCGGCCACGCGGCCCGACCCTTCGGGCAGGATCGGCACGGTACGGAAATACAGCGTCGCCGACGTCGTCGATGGATGGAAATAGAAGATCATGGTGATCAGCGACACGGTCAGCATCAGGCAGCCGGTGATGCCCCAGCGCAGCTCGTACCAGACCGAGAAGAAGGTGATCTCCTTGCCGAAGCGCTTGCCCTGGACGTAGCGGCGATAGAGGTAATCCGGCAGGATCGTGACCAGGGAGCAGATCATCAGCTCAAGCATGAGTGTGCTCCTTCTTACCGGCGTCCGGAGCAGGCATTGGACCGGCCTCGATCGGGACGTCCTCCTGGCCGGGCGTTGAATCGGCGATCTTCTCGACGGAATCGGCGATGCTGCGCAGCGGCGTCCCGAAATCGGGGATATCGATCAGCGCAAGCAGCAGGCCTGCAACCCAGAAGATGTGCATGTGCGTGAACAGCGAGATCAGGCCGAGCACGGCCACGATCTCGAATTGCAGCTTCTGCGATTTGTGTGCCATCCGCTCCGGCAGGCTGTGCAATTTCCAATAGAGCGTTCCGATCCAAAGCACGGTGCCGATCAGGAATATGCCCATCACCACCATCAGCGTGTCGGTCCCGCTCCCCGGCGCGAGGAAGAACGGCAGATGGTGTGGGGCCATCGGATGTAGCTGGTCGCTCAAACGCCTCTCCCGGTCAAACGTGCTCTGCGGCACTGTGTTCGGGCAGCATCCCAATTTGCTTGATTTGAATCAAGGGAATGCCTCCTGCGGCACATAGCGTTTCGCGAATGCTGATCGCACCATCACCAGGGAGCCGCAGCCATGGCCGGCCTAGATGATCTCATCCCGAACGCTGCCCAGATCCGCAAGGAAGCCGCCCTCAAGGAGGCCCAGAAGGCCGAGGAATATGTCCGCCTCGCCGCCGCCGCCGAGGCCGAGAAGCACGCGCTGATCGAGCGGCTCAGCAAGCCCTCCGGCAAGACCGAGGAGGAGAAGATCAAGCTTGCTTCGACCATCATCCAGCGCGCGGTGCGCAACGGATTGACGGAAGTGATGGTCTATCGCTTCCCCAACTCGCTCTGCACCGACAAGGGACGCGCCATCAACCAGATGGAGAAAGGCTGGGAAACCACGCTGACCGGCATCCCCAAGGAGATCTTCCAGCTCTGGACCGATTATCTGAAGCCGCGCGGCTATCGCATCGCCTATCAGGTCATCGAATTCCCGGGCGGCGTGCCCGGCGATATCGGCGTGACCATTTCATGGGACGAATGATTTTGGACGAATGAAACGCAGCGGCGAAAGGACAGGCATGGCCAAGGACGAACCCGCGGAGAAGATGAAGCGGAAGGCCTATGAAAAGGAGCTCGAAAAGCTCCAGGTCGAGCTGTGTCACCTGCAGGAATGGGTCAAGGTCCAGAAGCTGAAGGTGATCATCATCTTCGAGGGACGCGACGCCGCCGGCAAGGGCGGCACCATCAAGGCCTTGACCGAAAAGGTCAGCCCACGTGTCTTTCGCGTCTGCGCTCTGCCCGCGCCGTCCGACCGGCAGAAATCCCAGCTGTTTCTGCAGCGCTATATCGAGCAATTCCCGGCCGGCGGCGAAATCGTGATCTTCGACCGCAGCTGGTACAACCGCGCCGGTGTCGAATATGTGATGGGCTTCTGTTCGCCGCAGGATCACAAGCGCTTCCTGGAACTGTGTCCGCTGGTCGAGAAATTCGCCGTGGACGCTGGCATCATCCTGATCAAGCTGTGGCTCGAGGTCGGGATGGAAGAGCAGGAGCTCCGCTTCAAGGCACGGATCGAGGATCCGCTGCGGCAGTGGAAGCTGAGCCCGATGGACACCGAGTCGTTCGGCCGCTGGTACGACTATTCCCGCGCGCGCGACATGATGTTCGAGGCGACCGACACCAAGCATGCGCCATGGCGCTTGATCCGCTCAGACGACAAGCGGCGCGCGCGGCTCAACGTCATCTCGCACATCCTGCGCACGATCCCATACAAGAAGGTCAAGCGGGACAAGGTCAAGCTGCCGCCGCGGTCTCACAAGGGGCGCTACAACGACCAGGCCAGCCTGCGCGGGATGAAGTTCGTCGAAGAGCGATACTGAACCGCAAGACACTGAAATACGATACTGAAATGCGAAACGGGCTGCGGTGACGCAGCCCGTTTTTCTTGAGCCCAGCTCCGTCGCCTATTTCAGGCGAATCGTGACGCCGCCGACCGCAGCCGACACTTCCGCGCCGACCTTCGGGCCGCTGAGCTGCAGGATCACGCCGTTGCCGTTCTGCAACTGCACGGCGCCGGCACCAGCAGCGACCGCACCACCCGCTCCGCCCGCCGCATAGGAGCCCTCGATCGACTGCGGACCTTTCAGATTGAGCGCGCGGCCGACCAGCTTGGTGGTTGAGGCGCCGACCGTGAAGCCGACGCTCATGCCCGACACGGTGAAGGGATATTTGTGGCCGCGGTAGAGGAGCACGCCCTCACCGCCTCCAACGCCGACGATGAAGCCGCCCTTGGTGAAGACAACAGCGACCTGGCCGGTGTCGGCACGCGAGGGCGTGCTGAAACCGGCAGCGACGGCGAGCGAGGCGATCAGTGCAGCTCCAATAGCAAACTTTCTCATGACGTGTCTTTCCCCTTCTGATTATTGCGCTAGCAGCATTGCGAAGTAGCCGAAGATGGTGAGCAGGATGCCCGAGACGGCATAGCCGACCGGGAACCCGATCCAGGGCACAGAACTCTGGATCTCGACCGCGGCCTCGCGGCACGGGCCGGAGTGCGACCGCGCACCGGCAACGCCGCCCATCAACACGGCCGGGTTGATCTTGAAGACGTGGAAGCCGATCGCCCAGACGATGAACGGCGGGATCGTGCAGGCGATGAAGCCGACGATGAAGATCTTCAGTGCCACTGCGCCGGTGAGCTGCGCGAGCAGTCCTGCGCCGGCATTGATGCCGACGATGGCGACGAAGACGACGAGGCCGAGATCCTCCAGCACGTTGCGCGCCGCGTTCGGCGTATTGCCGAAGAAGCGCAGCCGCGACACGACCGAGGACACGATCACACCCGACAGCAACAGACCACCGGCGTTGCCGAGGCCCACCTTGGCACCGAAGGCCGGGAATTCGACCATGCCGATCAGGAAGCCGAGGATCATGCCGACCGACAGCGTCAGGAGGTCGGTCGATGTGTTGGTCCGCGCGATACGGCCCCACATGTCGCCGAGCTCGTTGACCGCCCCCTTGAGGCCAACCACCGAGACGATGTCCATCCGCTCCAGCTTGGTCTTGAGACCCGCCGGAATCTGCACGCCGCCGCGCTCGACCTTGGTCACCTGCAACTGGCCGGCGATCGCGGTGTCGCGGAAGGACTCGAAGGTGCGGCCCACCACATCCTTGTTGGTGATGAGAATCTCGGCCTGGTCCATGGGAATGCCGAGAGTCTTGGCATCGGCAACCTCCGGACCGATCAGGCCCATCTTGTTGGTGAGATGCTCGGTCGCGCCGCCGAGGGCCACGATGTCGCCCTTTTGCAGCACGAGATCGGCATCGGCACCTTGCGGTTCGCCGTTCCGCCCGACATTGACGATCCGGTATTCCGGATTCATCGCGCGGAATTTGGCGATGCTGATGCCGACCGTTGCCGGGTTCTCCAGCCGGTAGGCGCGCAGGCCGAACTGGCGATACCCGGTCAGGCCGCCGCCTTCGAGATCCTTGACGCCGTACTCCTGCTCATACTGCTTCGCGGCGGCCTTGGCGTCGACGCCCCACCAGCGCGGCAGATATTTGCAGATCAGGATGATGCCGACGGTGCCCCATATATAGGTGATGCCGTAGGACAGCGCGATCATGCCGGAGGCTTGCTCGGGCTTCATGCCCTCCGGAAGCTTGACGACGCCTGATGTCACGGCCTGCTCGGCCGAACCGATCGCCGCCGACATGGTCTGCGAGCCCGCCAGCATGCCGCCGGCCGCACCGACCGGCAGGTCGAACATCTTTGCACCAAGGACGACCAGCGCAAGACCGAGCACGCTCGACACCAGCGCCAGGATGCAGAACTTCAGTCCGTCACCCCTCAAGCTGTTGATGAAGGACGGACCGACGCGCAAGCCGACGCCGTACATGAAGAGATAGTAGAACAGGCTCTTGACAAAATTGTTCAGCTCGAGCTTCACGCCATAGGTCGACGACCACACCGACAGACCCGCGCCGACCACGATGGCGCCGGCGACCATGCCGAGGCCATAGCCCTTGATGCTGGCCCGGCCGATATAGACGGCAAGGCCGACGACGAAGAACAGCAGCAGATACGGATAGTGCTGCAGGAACTCGAAAAACGGCTTCATCCTGGTCCCCCTTACGACTTACGACGCAGCCTTGAGCTTCGGCGATGCGCCGGGCTTCGGCCGGCCGATCTTCGCCAAGGCTTCGGTGCGCACGAGCTTCAGCCCTTCCTTGGCGTCGTAGCCATGGATCTCCTTCACATCGAGCTTGCGCATGAAGTCGATGGTCTCCTGGGTGATGACCTGGCCCGGCACCATGATCGGGAAGCCCGGCGGATACGGGATCACGAAATTGGCGGAGACCAGCTCTGGACCGGCCTTCAGCCGCCGGTCGATCTCGGGATCGTTGAGACGGATGTGCTCGCAGCCCGCGACGTCATAGGCGGCATAGAAGCCGCTGCGGATGTCGCCTTCGTTGGTCTTGTCGCCGGCATCGCCGCGGAAGCTCGGGTGGAAGTGCGAGAAGTTCGGCAGATCGGGCACATCAGTCATCAGGCTCTTGACCCGCGCCGCGAACGTCTTCTTCGCGTTTTCGCCCCCCTGCGCCAGCCCCCGATCGACCTCGCCCGCGATCTCGGCGAGGACACGGATGAGATGCGCGACGTCGCTGCGGGTGTTGTTGATGTTCGACTGGACCAGCACTGAATTGCGCGAGGTCTTGTTGACCTGGATATTGTACTCGCTCGCCAGGACGCCCTTGAACTGGGTGCCATCGAAACCGGCCGTGCCGCACACCAGCGTCATCCGGGTCGGATCGAGGCAGAACTCGTCCTCGTCCAGGCTCTTGAGCGTATTCGCCCAGTTCACGCCGTCGGCGAGATAGTCGGTGAAGCCACTCTGGCGATATTGCGCCGGCACCATGGCGTCGGCCGGAAGCACGCGGAAGTATTTTGACAGCAGCGGATTGTTGTTGACCGCCTGGCGGATCGCGAACGCAACCTCGATCGCGTTGGCGACGAGCCCATAACCCTCCAGCTCCATCTGCCGCCGCGAGATGTCGAGGCTCGCGATGAGCTGCTGGTTCGGGCTGGTGGAGGCGTGCGTGAACACGGCCTCCTTGAACTGCTGCTCGACCGTGTGGAATTCGACGTCCTTGACCGACAGCATCGAGCCCTGGCGGATCGCCGACATCGACTTGTGGGTTGAGTTGGTCTGGTAGACGCGGAGGCGAATCTGCCTGGGATCGGGGATGAGCCTGGTGCTCAGCAGCGTCTCGACCGACGGCTCCTTGCCGAGCTGAGCCTGTTGCTTCTCATAGGCCTCGACCGACTTCGGGTCGTGCATCCACGCCTCGATCTCGTTGGCGGCGCCGAGGCCCGTGCGGCGGCGCAGGAACGGCGAGAAGCGTGCGAAGCCGAACCAGGCCTCGTCCCACAGGAAGATCAGGTCCGGCTTGATGGCGAGACATTCCTCCATGACACGGCGGGTGTTGTAGATGTGGCCATCGAAGGTGCAGTTGGTCAGCTCCAGCATCTTGACGCGGTCGAGCCGGCCCTCGGCCCTGGCGTTCAACAGCGCCTGCTTGATCGTCTTCAGCGGCACTGCGCCGTACATCGAATATGCCGTCATCGGGAAGGCTTCGACATAGAGCGGCTGGGCGCCGGCGAGCACCATGCCGTAATGGTGCGACTTGTGGCAGTTGCGGTCGACGATCGCGATGTCGCCCGGCGCGAGCAGCGCCTGCACGGCCATCTTGTTCGATGTCGAAGTACCATTGGTGACGAAGAAGACGCGGTCGGCGCCGAGCGCCCTCGCCGCCTTCTCCTGTGCTTTCTTGATGTTGCCGGTCGGCTCCAGCATGCTGTCGAGGCCGCCGGTGGTGGCGCTGCTCTCGGCCAGGAACAGGTTCGGGCCGTAGAACTCGCCCATGTCGCGGATCCAGTCAGACTTGAAGATCGACTTGCCGCGGGCGATCGGCAGCGCGTGGAACGTGCCGATCGGGCGCTGCGCGTATTTCTTGAGATTGTCGAAGAACGGCGTGTCGTAGCGATCCTGGATGCCTTCGAGGATCGACAGATGCAACTCCAGCAGCTCTTCCACCGAATAGAAGATGCGGCGGACGGCGTTGGCTTCGGGGTTGCCGGCGAGCTCCTCGACGTCGCGATTCGAGATCATATAGAGGTCGAGCTCGGGGCGGACGCGCTTGATGATCTGGGCGAGCCGCAGCGCGGACGCATCGGATTCCTCCTTGAGGCCGGCGGCGGTCGCCATCGCGCGGAGGACGGGCGCATCGTGCCGCGAGTGCAGGCCAAAGCCTTCGTTGACGACGACGGCTCCGAGGTTGGGATTGACCATGGTCGCCGAGAAGGCGTCCTCGAGACTGCCGACGATGACAGGCTCATAGATGAATCCGTCTTCGGGACGACGCAGCTTGCGCCATTCGGCGGCGAGCGCGGGCCATTGGCTGGGTGATACGCCGGTGACAATCAGGGTTTCGAAATAGGGCCGGCGTGCCTTATGCGCACCGAAGGTGGACGACACCAGCTCGGGCGCATCGCCATTGCCATCGTCCTTCGCATTCCAGTCGCCGGCGTGCTGGCGGAACGATCGCGTGGCCAGGGCCTGGGTGATCCGGGTCGCAAGCGACAACGACCCGGCCGCATCGCCGGCCGCAGCGGCTTCGCGCAGAGCCGCCATCAACTGCAGACCGGGATAGCCGTGGAATTCTTCAGTGACCGATAGACTGGCCAGTGCCGCGTCGTAGGCCGCACGATTCCCGCCGTGGGCCCATACCTTCGCGGCTTCGACCAGATCGCGCCAGTCGTCCGCACGCGCGCCGGGGCCGGAAAAGAACTGGTCGATGCGCTTCTGCGCGGTCTTTGTATCCTTGGCCATGCGTCTCTCCCGATCCTCTGGGACAAAGGGGATGCGGGATCGTGCTTTCGGCGCCGGTCGCTCCATTGATCCAAGTCAACGGTCGGGTTCATTCAACAGACGCGGGTGACGCTATTCGCATCGCAACACGGCTCAGGCGGTTCGCTGGGGCGGATCACCTTTGTCGTCGCTCAAAACGCTGTCGAGCGAACGCAGCCACTGGCCGCTGTCGGTCTTTTCCCCGAGTCCCTCTGCACGCAGGAGATCGCGGAGCTGCGCATGCGCGCCGACGATGCAGAGAGTGACGCGGCGCGACGCAAGCTCGTCATGGAGATCACGCAGCATGCGTGCGCCTGCAAGATCAATGTAGGGAGAGGCCGAGAGGTCGCAGGCGACGAGGTGGATGCCCGGCGAACTCCTCAGCGCCGTCAGGACCGTATCCAGGATCGTCTCGGCGTTGATGTAGAGCAGCGACGCCTCGGGGCGGAAGGCGATGATGCCGACCAGCGGCTCGACGTCCGCGTGCCTTGCGCTGTCGGAATAGCGGCCGCTGCCGGGCAGACGCCCGAGGAACGCGACATTAGGCCGCGACGCCCGCGCCAGCAGCAGGAAGATCGACGCGATCGAGGCCAGCAGGACGCCCTGCAGGATGCCGAGCAGCAGGACGGAAACGAGAGCAATCGACGCCGCGTAGAAATCGATCCGGCTGACCTGCCACATCCGGATCAGCGCGCGCACATCCACCAGCTTGTAGACGGCGGCAAAGACGATGGCTGCGAGCACCGCCTTGGGCAGATTGGTGAGCAGCCCCGTGAAGAACAACAGGCACAGCCCGAGCGTCACCGAGCAGATCACCAGCGCCAGCGGCGTACGCGCGCCTGCGTTGTCATTGACCGCCGATTGCGACAGGCCGCCTGCGACGGGATAGCCATGACCGAAGGCAGCGGCGAGATTCGCCGCACCCAGCCCCAGAAACTCCTGGCGGACGTCGAGCGGATAACCGTGCTTGGCGGCAAAGCTGCGCGCCGCCGAAACGCCTTCGATATAGGCCAGCAGCACGCAGCCCGCGGCGAGCGGAAACAGATCGTCGAACTTGAGGAGGCCAAAGGTCGGGATCCCCAGCGCCGGCAATCCTTCCGGTATCTTCCCGGTAACGGGCACGCCGAGGCCGGGGAATCCGAACACCGTCGCCACCGCGATTGCCAGTGCGACGATGGTGATGCCAACCGGCTTGCCCGGCAGCAGCCGTTCGCCGAGCAACAGCAGCAGCAGTGCGACCGCGCCGATGGCCAGCACGAGCAGATTGATCCCCCCGAGCTGCCCGACCAGCTTGATCGCCCGGTCGAAGAAATTGTGGCCGCCACCGGCAACGCCAAGCAGGCTCGGCAACTGGCTCATGATGATGGTGAGCCCCGCACCGGCCTTGAAGCCGACCAAAATGCTGTCGCTGACGAGGCGGACGAGGACGCTGAGCTTGAACAGCCAGGCAATGAAGCACAGCACCGCGACCGCGAAGGCGGCAAGGCTCGCGATCTGGGCATAGCGTACCGCATCTCCTCCGGCGAGCACACCGACGGTACCTGCGATCATCAGAGAGATCGCCGAGGTCGGACCGATTGCGAGCTGCCGTGATGAACCGAGCAGCGCGTAACCGACGCCTCCGAGCAAATAGCCGTAGACGCCGATCTGCGGCGGCAACCCAGCGAGTGCAGCATAGGCGAGCGAGACCGGAATGGCGTAGGCGGCGAGCGTGATGCCAGCGACGGCGTCGGACGGCAGCCAATCGCGCTGGTAGGATGCGAGCCAGCCGAGTGGCGGAAAGAAACGCGTCCAGTTCGCGTCGGACTGCGGATTCATCTGATCACCTCACGTGGCGTCGCCTCGCAGCGCAGCAAGACAATCAGCAGCGCGACCACGGCAATACCGAGCGTTCCGGCCAGATTCGGCAACCGGTTGTGCAGGACGCCGACCACGATCAGACACAGTATCTCGATCAGGATGCTGAGCCCGCCGGCCCGCTCCCCGGCGATGCGGCGCAGCCAGGCGGCGATCACGATGCCAACGGCGAAGGCGAGCAGCAGGACGGTCTCATCTCGGCGGTTCGCGCCGGCGGCAACATCCAGGGTACTCATGTCGGCAATGATTGTCGCGAATTCTGCATGGTTTCATAGGCCTCGGCTCGTCCGTGCCGAGGCTTGATCTGGATCAAGCAATCATCCCTCGCCGCCAATCAAATCGCGACAAAGCTGCCGGGGGAATTGCGACCATGGATACCGTCAGGTGGATGATCACCACCGCACCGGAAATCTTCCTGCTGCTGGCGATTGCGATCGGCACCATTCTCGGGCGAATCAGTCGGCAACGTCGTAGTCACGGTGCTCGGTCCGATCGTGGTCGCCGCCACGTTCTCGGGATGAGGGAGATCGCGATGCGTGGCTTGCCTGCAATCCTTCGCTCGTTCGTGACAGCTCTCTTGCTCCTTATGCTCGCTCCGCTCGCGCGCGCCGAGGACGAGGTCCGCATCCAGGAGGAGATCTGGGCCCTGCCACTGCCGCTGCCGATGTTCGCCTATCTGGTGCGCCCGGTCGGCGACGGCCCCTTCCCGCTCGTGATCATGAACCACGGCGTCTCGCTCAACCCCAGGGATCGCAGCTTCTTTCCGCTGGTCGAATTCCGCGACGCCGCCAAATGGTTCGCCAAACGCGGCCATCTCGTGGTGGCGCCGGTCGGCACGGGCTATGGCGCCGCTGCCATAGACATCTCCGAACGCGCTCTGTTCGGCCCGTTCTTCTCCAAGGTCGGCAAGTGCACCAACCCCAACTTCCATGATGCGGGCCTCGCCGTTGCGCAGGTCGATCTCTGGATCATCGACTATCTGGCTGCCGAGAAGCGCATCATTCCGAATAACGTGATCGTGGTCGGCCAATCCGCCGGAGGCTGGGCATCGATCGCTCTCTCCAGCGCGAACCCGCCGCAGGTGAAAGCGATCATCACCTTCGCCGCCGGCCGCGGCGGCCGGGTCGATGGCAAGCCCAACAACAATTGCGCGCCGGACAGGCTGGTCGAGGCGACCGCGGATTTCGGCCGCACCTCGCGCGTGCCGATGCTGTGGATCTATATCGAGAACGACACGTTCTTCGGCCCCGAACTGTCGAAGCGCATGCATGCCGCTTTCACCGGCGCCGGCGGCAAGGCCGAATATCATCTGATGCCGCCGTTCGGCAACGAAGGCCACTTCTTCATCGGCTCGCCGGACTCGATTCCACTCTGGTCGCCGCTGGTGACGAAATTCCTCGACGCGCAGAAGTAGTTCCTGATCCCGGAGACGCGACCATGCCTCGCCCTCTTGATTGTCTCTCTGGCCTCTTTGTCGTCGCAATCATTGCGATCGCAATCTCTCCAGGCATCGCCGCACCGAAGGCCGCACAGGCCGACAAACCTGCCGAGGTCGCAACGCGCGGCCAACGTGAAGCCAAGGACATCAGCTACGGCGATTGGCAAAAATTCTGCTTCAAGGCCGGCGGCGCACCGACTCTATGCCGGACATCAATCACCGGCAAGTTCGAGACCGGCCAGATGGCTGTGCGTATCGACCTGATCGAGCGCGAGGGAGCCTCGACAGCACGACTGCAACTCTTCGTGCCCGTCGGCATGTACTTGCAGCAACCGGCCAAACTAACCGTCGACCAGGGCAGCCCCCTCCGCTTGCCCTATAGCTGGTGCCTGACCAATGGCTGCATCGCGGCTGACGTCGCTCCGGCTGGGATGATCAAGCAGATGGAATCCGGCAAGACGCTGACGCTTGAGACCGTTGACTCGAATCTCCTTGCGCTGACTACGTCGGTGCCGCTGGCGCAGTTCGCGTCCGTCCACAAGGGCGCACCGGCGAAGACGCTGGAGCAATATGTCGAGGAGTGAATTGCCTCAAGCGGCAGCCGCGCGCGTCACCGACTCGATCAAGGACTGGGCCGAGAACGGCTTCGTCAGGTAAGCGACGCAGCCCGATGCAACCGCCGCAGCGCGGTTCGCGGTACTGTCGTTGCCGGTGATATAGATCACCGGCGCGGTGACACCTTTCTCCGACAGCCTCCGACGCAGGTCGATGCCCGACTTTCCGTCGATATTGATGTCGAGCACGATGCAGATCGCCTTTTCGAATCCGCCGTGATCCAGCAAGGCGCTCGCGGACTCGAACAGCGTCGCGACGAAACCGTGCTCGCGCAGCAGCCTGAACATGCTGTTGCGAACGGATGGATCGTCATCGACGATGAAAACGGACCGGCGCATCGGCACAGCGACCTTTCAGGCGGCATCGACGGTGATGCGCTATGGGCGGAACTCGATACGCCTCGCCCCTTTTCTCACGCATCTGGCAAAACGCCGCATCCGCCGCGCCTGCATGGCAGCACCGCGCCGGTGGATTTCCTATTGTCCCTTCGGGAAGTGACACCGATGGAACCGTTCGTTTTGACAACAGATCAGTTAATCGCCGTTCGCATCGATCATGCCGAGCCGCTCCGCGATCGAAACGAGCTCCGCAAGTGAATGAACCTGCATCTTCTCCATCACCTGATGGCGATGCGCCTTCACGGTGCGTTCGGTGGTGCCGAGCTGATGCGCGATCTGCTTGTTGATCTTGCCGCGCACGATGAGGTCGAACACCTGGCGCTCGCGCTGTGTCAGCTTGGCGAGGTGAGCGCGGAACATGTCGAGCCGGTTGCGCTGCGTACGCGCGGCGTCCTGGCGCGCGAGTGCACGCTCGATCGCATCGATCAGTTGCTCCGAGGAGATCGGCTTGGTCAGGAAGTCTTCCGCCCCGGCCTTGATCGCGCGCACGGTGGTCTGCGTATCAGCGTGCCCGGTCAGGAAGATGATCGGCAATTTCGAGCCCTGCTCGACCAGGCGGCTTTGCAGGTCCGGACCGCTCAGTCCCGGGATGCGCACATCGAGCAGGATACATCCCGGCTGGTCGTCGTTCGGCGAGGCATCGAGCAGGTCGATTGCCGAGGCATAGGTCGCGACATCGTAGCCGGCGAGCTTCAGCCGCCGCTCGATTGCCGTCCGGAATGACGTGTCGTCGTCGACCACATGGACCAGTCCGGGCACGCTTCACCTCTCGCCCGATTGAAACAGGACCTTTGACGTCCTCTCATTCTGCAAAGCCTTAATCAATAGTTTGATAATCGAAATATCTGCAGCGCAATAAATCGCATCGCGACCGAAGCCAAATTTTCTCATTTCGTGCAGCAAATGCCCCTTCTGTCCGTTGGTACATTGACCCTTGGGACAATGGATTGAAATACAGCCTTGGTCATAAATCAACCACGGCGGGAGTGGGATTGCGCGGCGCATCTTCCGCTGAGACGATTTGTCAGACAGACCAATTCGGCGATGAGCCTGAGGAGTTGGCCTATGTTCGTTCGCATCACGACGGATTCCGCGCTTCGCCCAAATTCCCTCCGCGACCTTGGCATGACAAGCGATTCAAATGCGCTCGTCAATTTAAGCGAATTTTCGTACAAGAAAGGCACGGAAATCTACGGCGAGAGAGAGCCCGCGGAATATGTCTACCAGGTCAAGTCCGGTGCAGTGCGAAGCTACAAGCTGCTCTCGGACGGGCGCAGGCAGATCGGCGCCTTTCACCTCACCGGCGACATTTTCGGCCTCGAAAATGGCGGCGAGCATCGCTTCACGACCGAGGCGATCGTCGACACCACCGTGCGCCTGGTGAGGCGGCAGAGCCTCGAAATGGTGGCGGAGAGCGACGCCATGGTAGCCAGGAACCTGCTCAACATGACCACGAGCAATCTCCAGCACGCCGAAGACCATATGCTGCTCTTGGGGCGCAAGACCTCGCTGGAGCGGGTCGCGGCCTTCCTGCTCGAGATGGACAAGCGCCTGACCGCCGCCGGCGTCATGGCGCTACCGATGTCGCGGCGCGACATCGCCGACTATCTCGGCCTGACGCTAGAAACGGTGTCGCGTGCCCTGTCGCGGCTGCATGAGCTCGGCATCCTCGGTTTCATCGGCAACACCCAGCGCCAGATCGTGCTCGTGGACCGGCATCAGCTCGCGGGTCTTGACCTGCAGTCCTGAAGCCGCCGCCTCCTATTGAGGCATAAGCTCGGTCTCAGACAGGCTTATTGTCCTGTCGGGGAAGATGAAGGCGAGCCCGTAAGGGTTGATGATCGCAAATAGCGCGCCGAACCCGAACAGAAAGTCGGAAACCAACCGGGACGACACGCGTTCAGGCATTTTTCCGATCCGGCAACCGTTCCATCGTTTCGAGATGCTCGAGCGTCTTGCGCAGGACCTCGAACAGGATGGCCGCGGACCAGCCGAACAGCAAAATTCCGTTCATGGCCGTCAGCGGCCCGATCAGCCGCCATTCGCGCACCGGCGTGATGTCGCCATAGCCGAGCGTGGTGTAGTTGACGAAAGCGAAGTAGAGCAGGTCGCTGTCGGGAGCGGCTACCTGAATGATGCTATAGCTCCAGGCCCAGACGACGATCTCCAGCGTGTGTGCGACCTTGAGCACGGCTGCGGTCGCCACCATGACGCCCATCAGGTGCATCCTCGGACTATCGGTCCGCCGCAAGCCGGCCGTTCGCGCGATCCATATGGCAACGACGGTCGCAAGCGCGTGGATCCCGATATTGATGACGCTGACCAGCGCGCCGACGACAAATTGGATGAGCATAAGGGTCGACCAGTTTTCCTTGTCTTTCGAGCCTGCGTCAGAGTGACGAAAGGCGATTCGAGATCAGCGTCATGTTGTGCGGCGGTTGCAAGCTCTAGGCCTCTTCCACCGTCCGCACCGCTGTGGATCGGTCGATCCTGATCCAGGCCGCCGCGAGCTCCCAGGCGAGCGCCAGAATGACCGGACCGATGAACAGGCCGATGATGCCGTGCGCCAGCGTGCCGCCGATGACCCCGATCAGGATCACCAGCGTCGGCGTGGTCAGGCCACGCCCCATGACCAATGGCTTCAGAATGTTGTCGAGAAGACCGACGACGACGAAGAAGATCGTCAGCGGCAGCGCAATGGCGACGTCCTTGACCATCCAGATCCAGATCACCACGGGAATGAGGACGATGGTGGCGCCGATCTGCACGATCGACAACAGCAGGACGATGATTGCGAGCAGACCGGCGCTCGGCACGGCAATGAGCTTGAAACCGATGCCGGCCAGCAGCGCCTGGATGATCGCAACGCCGATCACGCCCTGCGACACCGCCCGGATGGTCGCCCCTGAGAGCTCGAGAAAATGCTCGCTCTGCTCCGGCACGATCCGAAACAGGAAGCCGCGGACCGCGCCGACGAGTTGCGGGCCGTACGGAAACAGGAAGCCGGCGACGAGCACAGAAAGCAGGAACTGGAGCGTGCCGACGCCGGCACCGCCGGCGAACGACAGCATCACGCCAGCCAGCGGCTTCAGATAGGGCGTTACCTCGCGGAGCACGGCGCGAATATTGGTGTAAGCCAGATTCCAGAGATCAAAGAGCTGCTGGCCGACCAGCGGCCAGCTCTTGATCCACTCGGGCGCGTCCTGGAGCATGAGATCGCCGGTGCCGATCTGGCTCGCAAGGTCCTTGATGCCTTCGATCGCGCTCAGCCCGAGCCACGCCGCCGGGCCGATCACGATGCCGAGCATGACCAGCGTGAGGATTGCCGCGGCCGTCCGCGGCCGGCCGCCGAGGCATTTTGCGAGCCAGCTGAAGGCCGGATAGAACGCGACCGCCAGCACCGCGCTCCAGGTCAGGATCGGCACGAACGGCCGGATGATCAGGAACGTCCAGAAAATCACGAGCGCGAGCAATCCGAGCCGGATCACCAGCTGGATCACCTCGTCTGCAGAGAGAAGCGAGCGCAGCGTCTTCAAGCCGGTGCCTTCCTCGGGACTTGGACTGTGCAGTGAACGTAACGGGCCGCTGTGTGCGGCAGGCTTGATCTGGATCAACACGCGGGCCGTCGCGCTTCGGGGCGCGGTGTGCGCCCCACTTCTTGCGACGACGACATCACCAAATCCGTCATCCTGAGGCGCGAGCCACGGGGCGCAACGGGTCCCGTGGGGAGCGTCGAAGGATGCACGGCCTCAGTGCAGCCGGGCCGTCGCCCTTCGAGGCCTCCGCTTCGCTCCGGCGCCTCAGGGTGACGGTGATGGATTGGCGCACGCTTTCTCCACCTCGTCATTGCGAGGAGCGAAGCGACGAAGCAATCCAGAATCCCTCCGTGGAAAGATTCTGGATTGCTTCGCTACGCTCGCAATGACGGAGCAAGGGGCAGCATCGTCAGCCTCCAACACGCGTTTCAACTTGCAGACACACCTCCGCATTCTCGCGGCTCAATCCGCCCGAGCTTTGCTTGGTCATTCCACCCTCTGATCCAAGAGGGCGCAGGGAAGACCGGGTGCCGGCTGGCACCCGCGGTCCGCTGCGCGAAAGTGGTGCGCTAGGAGACCGCACAGCAGCATACAGGTGAAGCCAATCACACGGCCTTCCCTGCGCGATGGTCGGACGGCTTATGCCGTGCTCTCCCGAGAGCCGAATTCCCTTTGGCCTCCCTCGCCTTCGCAGAAGTCGCCGGCATCGCGCCGGTTGACCCGATGCCGCATCCGCAAAGACTTGACCGTAGCAACGACGGCCAGGACCACACGTCTATATTTTGGCATTCGGTGAAACACGCCGAAACTACGAAAACCCTTTAAAACAAGTGCTTTTCGACTACCCTGATGCGGGCTGTTTCAGCGCGCTTCACCAAAATAAGGGCCCGGCCCTAAGCGTTTCAGCGTCCGCACGACAAACTGAAAGCCCCAAGCCGAACCCTTTGGTCCCAAGCCCAAGGAGCCGAAACCACATGAATACTACCATCGCCCCCTCCCCCGCCGGCAAGCGCGGCCGCAACAGCAGCGTCATTCTGACCGACCGCATGTGCGAGAAGCGCGTCGTCGAGCGGGTGAAACTCTATGACCGCAAATGCCCTGGTCTCTACGTCAGCATCACCACGGCCGGGGCTGCGACCTTCTCGTTCAAGTTCACCGACAGGCAGACCGGCAAGCAGCGGACCGGCTGGCTCGGCGTCTACAATCCCGAGACCTTCACGGTCGAGGATGCCCGCAACAAGGTGTACGGCCTCAAGGGACTGGGTACTGGGGCCCTTGCCGAGACCTTCCGCGACGAGAAGGCCACGAAGGCCAAGCGTGGCAAGACGGTTTCCCAGATCATCGACGAGCGCATCGCGTGGATGAAGACGCTGGTGAAGAAGCCGGATGGCGAAATGCGCCCCCGGCTGGAGGCATGGGAATATACGGCAAGCCATCTCGGCCGCTTCATTCGCCCCCGCCTCGGCAAGAAGCTGGCCATGGAGGTCACCAAGCATGACATCGCCACGCTCTCGAATGATATCGTCGCGGGCAAGTTCGGTAAGCCATCGGTCAGCAACGCGCGTCATATGCGCAAGGCGGCCTCTGGCCTGTTCAACTGGGCGGCGGAGGCCGGCCGCGACTACGTGACGGCGAGCCCCTGCGTCAATCTGCCCAAGCTCGATCCGGAGTATCCCCGCACGCGCGTCCTGTCCGAGGATGAGATCAGGATCTTCTGGCATGGGCTGGACCGCAACGACCTCCCCTATGACCGAAAGACCCGCCTCGCGCTCAAGTTCGAGTTGGTCACGATGCTCCGCTCTCGTGAACTGCTCGGTGCGCACCGGGAAGAGCTGTTCGACCTCGACGGCGACTACCCGCGCTTCGACGTGCCCCTCAAGCGCGTCAAGAAGCGGCGGGTCATCCAGCAGCCGTTGTCCGACTTGGCGGTCGAGATCATCCAGGAAGCGCTCACCTCTGAAGATCAGCAATTTGTTTTCGAAAGCCCGATGTACAAGGGCCAGCCAATCCACCGCAAGGCGATGGCCGACGCGCTCCGCGGCACAAAGCACGAGACGAACAAGGACAAAACCAAGACCGCTGGCCTTTGCGAGCTACTCGGCCTCAAGCCGTTCACGCCACACGATCTCCGCCGGACGGCAGCGACTTTGGCGGGCGATCTCGGCTTCGACGACGCATGGATCGCGAAGTGCCTCGACCACGCCGCGAGCAAGAAGGCCGAGCAAATCGTACCAACCGTTACCGGTAAGGTCTACAATCACTCCAAACGGATGAAGGAAAAGCGCGCGGTGCTTGATGGCGTCGCGGCTGAGCTGAGGCGGATTATCGGTGAGCCTGCCGTGAAGGCAGCTAAACCGAAATTGCGGGTCGCGGCCTGATCCACAACCTGCATCAACTGGCGGGCAGTCGGCGTGAGCAGCCCGGTCAGCGTCAAGCTGGCCGGACTTCTCTTTTGACTGCTTACGCGACCTTGCGTGGATTTACTGCGGCCACTCCGTGCAGAGCCTGATTCCGATCATGACCAGCGAGCCGACTGCAACTGCCACCGGACAAATAAACGGCAACTCATCGAGCACGACAACAACGACCGCCCGGAGGCGGAGAGTTCTATTTTGCGCGAAACGCCAGCCTGCCACACCCATCGGACATCTCCGGTTGGCCCCCAGCAGCGGCTGGTCTGACTCTCCAAGATGAATCTTTCCACGCTCTTGCCGGTTCGGTGTTCCCTAGATCAAGGTGAAGGAACCCTTGCGATGCCTCGCGATAGCCGGGCGGACCAACAACCCTGAAGCCGACAAAGAGCCCAGCAATGCTATGATCGGTTGGCAATCAGGAGTTGCCCATGCCGACGTGGCTGATTTTCCAGCTCTTCGCGATGGCCTGCATGCCTGCTGTCTATGACATGGCGCGCGACCGTGGCCGATCTACAATACTTTGGCTTTCGACGACCTTGATCTTCGGCCCGTTTGCGCTTCTGTTGCTGCTCATTCTAGACCGCATTCGAACTTCGGTACCCTAGTGAGGTGGCCTTACGGAAGCGTACCGCACGCCGCAATGGATCACTAGCTGACGGGCGATTAGTGCCGCTCATCGCTGCTTGGCCTCGATGCAAGCGGCACCGGTCTGGATGCCAGCCGCTGACGCCCTGGCGCTGCGTGCGCAGCTTCAGTTCGGCACTCTGCCGACGACCGCGGGAGACGCGTGAAGCTCATTCAACGCTCGCATGACACCTTCATCTGTGGCATGCGTCAACGTGCCTGTCTTTCCCTCCCCGCTTCCGCTGCATCCTCGAGAAATGCCCGCCCCCGCCGCCGATAATCAAGGTTGGCGCACCAAGCCGTGCAAAATGGCGTATACTCGCAAACCGGCACTATTTAGCCTGCCAAAGAAACGCCCCTCGGAACAACTGCAACGCAGCGTCCTACGTTAGGAGGACGTCGCGATGCAATTGTGCATCACAACCAGAGGGGAAGTTGTTATGAAGCGACGTTCATTGCTCTTGGCATTGTGTTCTTGCACTTTCATCTCTGCACCGGCACTGGCCGATGACGTCAAGCAGGAGGCCGAAAAATTAGCCGTCGCCTACACCGACTGCGTCGTCAAGAAAGACGCGGCATGTGTCGCTGCGCTCTATACAAAGGACGGGGTCCAGATCAACCCGGGCGGCGTGTTTTCCGATCTCAAGACCGTATACGAAAACAACTTTAAGAACGGCACCGATCATATTGAGATCAGAGTCGGCAACATGTCGGTCATCAACAACGATCTGGTCGTCGCCAACGGCGAGACCGACATCTTTGGCAAGGATCCTAAGAGCGGCGACGCCACCAAGGTCACGGTATTCTGGGGCGCCATCGACATACGTGAAGGCGGCGTTTTGAAAATTCGCCAGTTGACCGTCAGCATGAAGCCGTCCCCAGCCAAGGAAGCCAGCGCCGAGAAGAAGTAGAACGTCATCATGTCATGAGTCACCGCGCGCCCATCCTCTTTTGAGGGTGGGCGTTTGAGTTCTCGTGGGTGCGGAAAGCTGCGGGCTTCGTTACCTCAAATCGTCGTTCCCACGTCAAACGCCGCATCTCTGGGGATAGCCACGGAAAAGCCCGCACACGGATATCTTCTAGCCGAGGTTGAGCGTCGAATTGATCCGGTACCCGGGCCGGGCTCGTGTCTTGCGAGATCGGTCCGCCAGCGCGGGGCCGTCAGCGGGTTAGGTGATGCATCCCCTGACGGCCCTTCTTTTGATGACAAACCCGAGACCTGCCGCGCGACAGGACGCTATGAGCGAGGATGACCTGCCGACGTTGTCGGCTTGGGCCTTAGCCCTCGTCGCACTCGCGGGAAAGCCCTGGGCGTATCGCCGAAGATGGCAACGGTGCTCGCGGACATCGCCGGAAGCCTAAGCGGCCTCGAAAACCCTCGGCGCAAGGGTGCAACGCTACCTGCCTTACGATTTCGCTCAGGGATGGATGAAGCCTGACAGGCGTTCTTACCTAACCCAAACCCGCCCGCTTCTATTGACTCGCATTGCGAACGAGCAAATCCTTCCGACAAGCAATTGCCATCGCCAATTTCAGCAGGACGAACTTCGGCGCCCCGGCCTTTATCGGCGCCATCTGACCCAATTGCTTCTGACCAGAACGGAGGAGCCGATGCGCGCGCTCGCCTTGAGAACCGTCTCTCTTCTCGCCCTCACCATTCTTGGCTCCATCTCAGCCACGCCTAGCTCCCGCGCGCAGGACGGGACCGATGAGCAGTTTGGCAAGGTTCACTTCCAGACCTCCTGCAACGAGGTGGCGCAGCGCCGCTTTGACCGCGGGATGCGCTATCAGCACTCGTTCTGGTACCGGCCTGCGAAAGAGATTTTCGAGGAGACGTTGCAGGCCGATCCGGAATGCGCGATTGCCTATTGGGGGATTGCCCTGAGCCTGCTGTACAATCCGCATTTTCCCGCGCCGAAGGAAAACCTCACGGAGGGCCTCGCCGCGCTGCAGAAGGCCAAGGCACTCGGCGCGAAGAGCGAACGCGAACGCGACTACATCGACGCGCTGTTGGCTTTCTATTCGGGAGACGAAACGACGACGTTTGGCCAGCGCGCCAAGGCCTATCTCAAGGCAACAGAAGCCGTCGCCGCGCGCTATCCCGACGATGACGAGGCGCAGATCGCCTATGCCATCACGCTGAATGTCACGGCGTCACCAAACGACAAGACCTATGCCAACCAGCTCAAGGGCGCTGCCATCCTGGAGCCGATCTTCAAGCGGCAGCCGCGGCACCCCGGCGTCGCGCACTACCTGATCCACCTCTACGACTATCCGGCAATCGCGGAGCAAGGTCTCGACGCTGCCAAGCGCTATTCCGAGATCGCGCCGGCGGCACCGCACGCCTTACATATGCCGTCGCACATCTTCACGCGCGTCGGCTACTGGAACGAATCCATCGACGCCAATAGCCGCTCCGCCAAGGCTGCCAAGGAGGGCAAAGACCCCAGCGAGCAGCTGCATGCCGACGACTATATGGTCTACGCCCTGCTCCAGCTTGCGCAGGACAGCCGAGCTCGCGACGTCATCGCGGACATGATCGCGACCACGGGCTATGCGCCGGCCGTCCGAGCCGGTCCCTATGCGATCGCGGCGAGCCAAGCGCGCTATATGGTCGAACGGGGCGATTGGCAGGGCGCTGCCGCGCTGAAGGTTGAGCCGAGCCGGTTTGCCTATGTCGATGCGATCACCTATTTTGCCCGCGCTCTTGGCGCCGCGCGCTCCGGTAATGCAGACGCAGCGACCGCTGACATCGTCAAGCTGACGGAGCTGCGGGACAAGCTGCAGCAGGACAAGGACGCCTATTGGGCTGAAATTGTCGACATTCAACGGCAGGTCGCTACAGCCTGGCAGCTCAATGCCCAGGGAAAACAGGCGGACGCATTGGAAGCGATGCGCCTTGCCGCCGAAGCCGAAGACAAGACCGAGAAATCCATCGTGACGCCGGGACCGCTTGCCCCGGCACGCGAGCTTTACGGGACCATGCTGCTCGAACGCGGCATGGCGACGGAGGCATTGGCAGCGTTCGAAAGCACCATGCGCAAGGAGCCGAACCGCTTTGGCGCGACGATCGGCGCCGCTCACGCCGCCGAGAAAGCGGGTGAAGCCGTGAAGGCACGCCAGTACTACGCGAAAGTTGTCGATATGGCGCGAAATGGCGACTCCTCGCGGGAGGACCTCGCGGCCGCCCGAAGGTTCATGGCTCAGAATTAGCAGAAATGCCGCGGCAGCTTCCATGCGCCTGACAAGAATATTCGTTGCGATCGGCGCAGCCGCCGCACTCATCTGCGCAGCCACTGCGATCTGGATCTTGCGATCCGGCGAACCGGTACGCGCGACAGCGGCATCCGGCGAGCCCAGCCCGGTGTGGACGGAAACCGACTGGCCTTTCGGCGCAGATCCCTGGGGAAAAGGAAAGGCGTTCCGCTGCAAGGCCGAGGATTGCGGCACGGAGGTCCAGCTCTACGTCCGCGCCAAGCTCGGCTTCTGCAATTGCACCACGGGCGTCGCCGACGATGGCGACCTCGAGCAAATGGGCGACCTCGTGCTCATCGGCAAGGCAACGCCCATCGGTGCCGGCAAGGAGATCATCGTCGGTCCGATGCGCGGCCGCAGCCGGGCCTATCGCGTGGAGGGTAACAGCAACTCCGCGCTGTCACTCGCCTTCAATCAGCGCTGCGACATGGTGGCAGCGACCGCTTTGGTCGGACCGAGCGCGCCCGCGTCACTTGAGCCGGCGGTGCTGGCGTTCCTCAATAGCGACCGCATGTTGAAATGGGCCGAGATCGCGCTTGGGTTATAACTCGGAGCAATCGGCTTCCGCCGTTCGCAGAACCACAGGACGTCCTACTCTTCGAGGGATATCGTCCTTAATTGGGGTGTGCTGCGGCCGGCCTTCCGTCGTTCTCGGCATCAAAACGGCTCCTGCCGCTCCAGGAGTGTGGGAAGGCCCGCGCTCGGCGCGCAGGAGCGATTTGTTTTGAGCGGGCATGCGCGATCTCCCTTACCGCTCTCGCAGCCGGACTGGGCACCTGCGTTTGGGGGAGAGCGTCCTGAAGTTCTCGAGCGCAATGATGTACGCTAGCGAACTAAGAAGGAGATATTCGCGACGTTTGCACGGCGCCTCTGTATCTTGTTGCGCGGGCGTACAGGCTGTTCGAGTAAAAGTCTCGACTAGGCGGACCGACGCTGCGATTTCGCCACCGGCCTTTTTGCTTTCGTCTCTTTTGGCTGCTTCTTGCCCGCAATGGACATCAGCATTTCCTTCTGCCCAGGTGCGGCCTTGCGCGGTTTCTTGGCTGATTTTTGGGCACCGTCGCGGGTTCGACCGATCCTTCTCTTCCGACGCTACGTCGCAGCGCCTCCATCAGATCGACGACGTTCTCGTTTCGGCCGTTCCTTCGGGCAGATCACCTTGCCGGCACGCTTCTCGTTGATCAGATCGACCAGCGCGCTTTCGTAGTGATCCTCGAACTTCTCAGGATCGAATGTGCCTGCCTTCGACAGAGCGGATCGGCTTTTCTCAACCTGAGTTGTTCGCATTTGACCCTGAGCAGATTTCGTCGACATCGAAGCCGGGTTCTAGCGGGGACCGGATCGGGAGCGCGAGGTTTTCGATAGGTGCCCGACGCCACTCGCCTCATTGCCGTTCAAAGTCCAACGCTCGTAGTCGGTCACGCTCGAGAATCGATACTGCGTCGCGTGTTGCCGACGAAGTTGAGCAAGCCCGCGCGACGCAGAAAAGACAGCGCGCGCCACACAGTTTCGAGCGTCAAACCAAGATAGCCGCTTATGGATGCCTGCCAGATGTCGCGAGTGAGGCGATCGAACGCTGGAGGATCAATACCTCAAAGAATCTCTCCCGTTTTGTCCAACATCCGTACAAGGCCTTCGCGTCCCATGACGGAGCCGCCAGAACGGGTCCGTAGGTGCTGATAACGGTTAAGTCTTCGCGCTCAGCGTAGCTTTGACGCAGTGAAAGCTGATCTTAAATCGAACGCTCATTCTGAAGATCGGCTGAGAATTGAGCGTAGATCGTGGCTCTCTTCCTGTCTCTTTGATGGGTTTATGCCGGTGAGACTGACGGCGATCTACGAATACGAGCACGACGTGGCCCCCCATCGCCACGAGGATACCGACGAGGAACCCTTCGAGTGGTTGATAGCCGCATTTGATGAGCGGTTGGAAAACTCGCCACAGACGCTGTCTACGTCTGTGAACATCCACGAGCTTACCCAGGGTTTTGCCGGATGGAATGACCCAGCAAGACTCAATATTCCGACGTCCTTGTTGCTCTGATCCGCCGTGACAACATAGGTTGCGATGCAGTAGAAGCCGGCGCGCCAACTTAGAGCCACCGTGACCGACGAATTGGAGAGTGTGATGCTAAAGGGCCTTCTTGCCGTGGGGATTTGCACGTTTTTACTTGCCGCACCCGCGCGTGCGCAAAGGCAACCGGCTCGAGTCGGCGGGCTCACTTGCGAGACCGGGCCGAGAGTTGGATTATTGATTGGCTCGCGACAGCGGATGAATTGCGTCTTCCGTTCAAATACAGGACAGCTCTATCGCTATCGGGGTAGGATTACTCGCCTCGGTGTGGATGTCGGCATCACGGGAGGGGGAAGGCTATTTTGGAGCGTCCTTGCGCCGACGAGCCATATCGGTCCTGGCGCATTGCGAGGAACGTTCGTAGGCGTAGGTGGGAACGCGTCCCTTGGCATAGGAATGGGCGCGAATGTACTCGTAGGAGGATCCAACCGCACGATCTCGCTGCAACCGTTGTCGGTCGAAGGGGTATTCGGCGTGAATTTGGCGTTGGGCGTGGCGGGCCTAAGGCTCTATTAGCTTTTCTATAGCGTTCCTTGTTAATAGAATCGGTTAGCTCGACTTTCTCTATATTTCCGATGCGTTCCGCGTCGCTGCGTGTCGCGAGCACGCGTACTGAGGACGTAATTGCGCAAAATGCAGCGCAGGCCTTGTGATCTACACCAATGATACTTTTCCAGTCGCCAAGTCATAAACGCCGCCGACCACGCGCAACTGGTCCTTCGCAACGAGTTCCGCCAGGATCGGGCTGGTCTCTTGCAAGCGCTTCACGTTGAAGCGGATATTCGCGATTGTCGCCCGTTGACCGAGATCGTCGCCGCCCTTCTTGACCTCTGGTTCAATGCCCGGCTTCATCGCGCTAGCGAGCCCCGCGATATGGCCTGGCAAGTTATTGCCCTTCTGCAACGCCTCCACCGTGGCCTTCACTGCGCCGCACTCGGTGTGTCCCAGCACCAGAATAAGCTTCGATCCCAGAACTGCTGACCCGAACTCAAGGCTACCAAGCCCTTCATCCGTTACGAAGTTGCCGGCGACGCGGACTACGAAGAGATCGCCTGGCCGTTGGTCAAAGGCCAATTCCGGCGCGACACGGGAGTCCGCGCATCCAAGGATCGATGCGAAAGGGCTTTGCCCGATAGCGGTGTTGACCCGGTTCGCTGAGAAATCACGCTCGTTCGGCTGGTTCGTCGCGTAGCGGGCATTGCCGTCCATCAGCAGCTTCAACGCCGAGTCCGGCGTACCGGCGGCGCGTACCGGCTGAGCCCGAGCCGCGCGTGCAATGAACGAGCCGCCCATCAATGACATCCCGGCCAGCGTCACACCGCGCTGCAATAATCTACGCCGTCCGACAAGCGTGTTCATGCATGCATCACACATACTTCCATTCCTTTAGGACAAGTCGACTATTCGCGCATACCGTCGACACCCGATACGGTTCGTGATCCGCGCGTAGGTGGCGAGAATCTGTAGTCAGTTGGACACGATATCCTTTAGATGCTCCCTTATCGGCTCACGAAGTTGCCGCAACTCACTGGCCGTTCCAACCGAGAATGGCTCATCAGGAGGATCGTAGCGTCCAGCGGATCTCAATCTATCCGGCGAAACCCTAGGCGCTGGCGCGGGGCATCCCTATCCGCGACAGAGGCGAGGTGCTCGGCTCGCAGCGGATCAACGGACATACCGTGGCGCCGTGCATCCTCATCATGATTATGCGCAACACCAGTTACGGTCACGGCTTTTACGGTCGCGCATTCCATTACCTTGAGCCTTGCCACGCCGGAGGTGACGCAGGTGCCCGGACCACCGATCAGCCGCCATTGCTTGCCTTCATCGAGGTTGTCCTGTGCGCACTACGGGGCGCAGGGCTGATCAAGCTTGCTGTCTTTGTCGAACGTTGCGCGCCCTTACTTACGACTTGCGCGATTGGAATTCTGGCCGCGTTATTGGTTCATTGAGCGATCGACCGGATTTATCGCCTGAGGGGTCCGACTGCGGCGGCCGCTTGGCTGGCATCGGTATCGAAACCATAGCGTGATCGACCCGCCATCAGGGCATCTCTTCGCGGGGTCAGAACCGCCCCGCCACGGTCAGCCGGACCGCCAATGGTTCGGCGGGATGAACGTGGCGGTCCGCAACGCCGTCGATCGGCTCGCCTGGCAGGCGTGACAGATAGTAATATTCGATCTGGTTGGCCTGGGCGTTGAAGAGGTTGAGCACGTCGAGCTGAACCCGCAGGCCATTGTCGAATTTGTACCCGGCGCGCGCATTGAAGATCAGCGACGACTTCGAACGGATGCTGTCGTCCTCGATGAGAGGGCGCGGACCGAAATAGCGCGCCTTGAGAGCGCCGAACCAGCCGGTGTCGCCGCCCAGCGTGATCGCGCTGCTGGCGACCCACGCCGGCGCGCCGGGGATGCGGGATCCGGCGGGGTCGAAATCGGTGAAACGCGCATGGGTCTGGGCGACGTCGAGATCGACCGTCATCCACGGCAGGGGCTTGTATTGGTTCGTCCACTCGACGCCGACGCGGCGGCTGGGCCGGCTCGGCTCGGTGGTGCCGGCGTCGCCGACGAACAACAGCTCCGAGTCGAAATCGAGCACGAACACCGCCAGCGAGCTGGTGAGGCCCTCGATCACCTGGGTGCGAATGCCGAGTTCGGCGCCGCGCGAGCGCACGAGCAGCGGCACGCGATCGAGCGGGGTCGTCTTGTCGTTGGGATCGACGGTGATCGTCGCGCCGCGGATATCGTTGCTGTGCAGGCCGTAGCCGGCATTGCCGTAGAACTCGGTCTTGGACCAGGGCCCGAGCACGATGCCGGCTTTCGGGCTTGCCATCGACGCCTGCGCGTTGCCCGAATTCTCCGGTGTATCGCTCAAGACGTGCCCGGCGAAGAAATCCTCGCGGATGCCGACCGTGGTGCGCAGCCAATTGTTCCAGCGCGTCGTGGTATCGGTCCACAGGCCGACATTGCCCTCCTGCACGCGGTCGTCGCGCACGGTCGAGAGCCATGACCGCTGCTCGGTCTTGAACAGGCCGACATGGATGTCGTCATAGCGGCTCTGCATGCCGACGCGGGTCTGCATTTCGAAGGCGGCAAAGCGCCAGTCGAACGTATGCCGCGCGTCAACGCCGCCGAGCGTACGCGCGTCGAGCTGGCTGAACTGGTCGCCGTTGACGGGGTTGTCGAGAAAGTAGGTGAAATTGTTGAACAGCCGCAGGTCGGAGCGCACGACATAGGCGCTGACATTGGTCTGTCCGTAGTCGCTCGACTGCGCCCAGTTGCTCGACAGGCTGAAGCGGCTGGAGGTGCCGCCGTCGGTCGGATCGAGCGTGCCGAGCCGGTTGATCAGGCCCTGGTCGATCGCGCGTTGCGGGACCTGGTCGGTCGAATTCCAGCCGTTGGAATAAGCCATCGCCGTCAGGGTCAGACCGTCGGTCGCGGTGCCTTGGCTGTAGCGCAGGACGCCGTTCAGCTTGCGGACATCGTCGGGCACGTCCCACGGTCCGTCATACTTGTTGGCTTCGATCGCCGCCAGCAGCGTGCCCTCGCCACCCTTGGTCGATCCCGCCGCCAATGCGCGGCGATAGCCGAAGCTGCCGAAGGTCATCTCCGCAAAATTGTTCGGCAGCTTGTTGACGTAGTCGATCGCCACGGCGCCGGCCGAGGCAAAGTCGCCCTGGTCGGCGAAATAGGGTCCCTTGCGGACGTCGACCGGCCGGATCAGCTCGGGGATCAGGAAATTGATGTCGGCGTAGCCCTGTCCATGCCCGTGGGTCGGCATGTTGACGGGCATGCCGTCGACGCTGATCGCGAGATCAGTGCCGTGATCGAGATTGAAGCCGCGCAGGAAATATTGATTGGCTTTGCCTTCGCCGGAGTGCTGCGTCACGATCAGACCCGGCACCACTTCCAGCGCCTCGCCGGGCCGCGCGAATGGGACCGCATTCACCTCCTTGCCGCCGATGCGCGTTGCACTGGCGGCAGTGGGCTGCAAGCCGGGCGCGCCGGCGGGCGCCACGCCGGATGTGACGTTGCTGGCGCCGCTGACGGGCCGTTCCTGCGGGGGCGCTGTTGTGGTCCGAGTTCTGCGGTTTCGCGACGGCTTTGGACGGGCTGTCCGTTTGGGTGGGGTGGCCTCAGGAGCGGTGACGGTGATCGGCGGAAGGTGAGTAAGCGGCTCGTCGAGTTCGCGCGCGGTCGCAGGCAACACAAGAAAGGCAGAAAAGGCTGTGACGGGAAAAACCCGCAACAGTCTCTTCTGCACTGCCCAGCCCCGCACGCTCGACACAACGCCTCCGCTTAGCATATTGTGCCAATTCAGACCCACTCGGGTCACAGGACGACGCCGCCAACGTTGCCAGACAGTCCGTCGGTCAGTCAGCTCTTTTGCGTCATTTTCCAGGCGGCCGCGCTAAGAGGGCCGCGTTTTGCTCGCCGTGACTCTTTTCGCGGTTTGCCCCCAGAGCCGAATTTCTAGCAACAATTCTGCAACAGGTTGTATTGTCTCTGCATCACAGGCCGAGGCTCTGCTCGGTAGGCGTCGGTAACTGAGAGACCGAGCGTGCTCCGTCTGCACAACGGGAAACCGCGCCATGACAAAGCTGCGTCAAGTCCCTCACTGCCTACCCACAAATGACTAGCGCATGTCAGGAGCTGCAGCGCGGTCCGGAACAACAGGCTCGGTGCCGCCAAACACAGCACGACACGTGGCGATAGAACCGAGCCAGGCGAGCACGAATAGCGCGATCACCGCGAAACCAAAATTGGTGAGTGACCCGCTGAGGGTTTGAACCAGCCCCCATGTGGGGCCGTGGAGGCCAAACCGCTCGCCGATCAGGGTGAGTGCCTCGATGCCGCCGATGAACAACGCGACCGCTACGGAGGCGCCGGTGATCGTCAGGTTGTACCAGAGCTTGCGCAGGGGATCGACGAAAGCCCAGCGATAGGCGCTCACCATCAGCGTCGAGTCGGCGGTGTCGATCAGCGCCATGCCGGCGGCGAACAGCGCAGGAAAGACCAGCATGTGCGACAAGGACGCGCCACGCGCGGCCTCCGTTGCCGAGATGCTGAGCAGGCCGATTTCGGTCGCGGTGTCGAAACCCAGGCCGAAAAGGAGGCCCAGCAGATACATGTGACGGGATTTCGTCACCATGCGGAACATCGGGGCGAACAATCGCGACAGGACCCCACGCCCGGCGAGCAGCCTATCGAGCTGGTCCGCGTCGTGGACGCCGTATGTTCGCACCGCGCGCATGGTCCGCCACAGGCTGACAAAGATCGCGAGGTTGGCCATGGCGATCAGCAGCAAAAAGATCGCTGAGACAGAGGCGCCAATTAGGCTGCCGACCGTCCTGAGCAGGCTGTCCCCGCCGAGACCCACCACGCTCAAGCCGAGCGCCAAGGTTGCAACCACCACGACGGTGGAGTGGCCGAGCGCGAAATAGAGCCCCGCGCTCCGCGGCCCTTCACCCGCATGCATCAATTTTCGCACGACGTTATCGATCGCCGCGATGTGGTCGGCATCGACGGCGTGCCGCAGTCCAAACACCCAGGCAAGCAACGCGGTTGCCATCAACGCAGGCCGGTCGGAAAACAGCGCGAGGGCAATGGCCCATGCCGTGACGTTGGTGGCAATCAGCCCGCCGAACATGATCACGGTGGCGAGGTCGACGCCCTGCAAAGACCACTTAGTCAATCGCATCATCGCAGCCACACCTCAGTATGAGGTTTGTTATCAGGCATCATACCGACGAAGAAGCGTTGAACAAGCTCATGGCGGCGGGATTTCGCTCGCTAGGTATTTTCCGGCAGGCAACTGGGTAAAAGCCCCAATGCTGAATTCCGGGTCATTGGATCACCATCTCAACAACACCTTCCGTATGCTGGCTGGGATCCCATGCAGCTAACTCCGAGAGAGCTCGATAAGTTGCTGGTCTACATGATGGCCGATGTCGCGTTGAAGCGAAAAGCCAAGGGACTGAGACTCAATTATCCAGAAGCAGTCGCTGTCATTTCGGCGGTCGCCCTTGACGGCGCCCGCGCCGGAAAGACGATCGAAGAGGTCACCAACGAGGCGCGGACTGCCCTGTCCAAAACCGACGTCATGGATGGCGTCGCCGATCTCATTCCAATGGTCCAGATCGAAGCGGTATTCACTGACGGGAGCCGGTTGGTAACGGTGCACACCCCGATTCAGTAGAAGCTAGGAGACCAACATGGCTGGACCAAAAATCGGCCCCACGACTCCCGTCAATGTCGATCCCGCGACGGTAGAGGTTCCGGTTGGCGGCTATGTGTGCGCTTCAGGAGCCATCACGTTCGACGCCGATCGTCCGGTGACGACACTCAAGGTGCGGAATACCGGCGATCGGCCGGTCCAGGTTGGATCGCACTTTCACTTTTTCGAAGTCAATCGCGCCCTGGAATTCGACCGCTCAGCGGCCTTTGGGCTGCACCTGAATATTCCATCGTCAACGGCAACGCGGTTCGAGCCCGGCGACGAGCGCGAGGTTCAGCTTGTTCCCTACAGCGGCAAGCGCGCCGTGTTTGGCTTCAACAATCTCGTCGACGGTCCCACCGCGGGCTCGGACGCCGCCGCTGTCAAATCCAAGGCAGTGGCGCTGGCGGGGAAGCGAGGTTTTCGTTCACTGTAGACGAGCTGTGAAGCACAATCTCCGGAGCGAGAGGCGCCATGGCTACCATTTCTCGAAAAGAGTATGTCGGCCTCTTTGGTCCGACGACAGGCGACCGAATCCGCTTGGGCGATACGGGCCTGTTCGTTGAAATCGAACGCGACTTGCGCGGCGGCTACGGCGACGAGATCGTCTTCGGTGGCGGCAAGAGCATGCGCGAGGGCATGGGTATGGACAATCAGGTGACGCGGGCGGGAGGGGCTCCCGACCTCGTCATCACCAATGTGACGGTGATCGACGCGGTGCTGGGCGTCGTGAAAGCGGATGTGGGCATCAAAGATGGCCGCATCTGTGGGATCGGCAAGGCCGGCAATCCGCAGATCATGGATCGCGTTACGCCCGGCCTCGAGGTCGGTCTCGCCACGGATGCCATCTCGGGCTCGCATCTGATCCTGACGGCCGCCGGAATCGACACGCATATTCATTTCATTTCTCCGCAGCAGGCGCAGGCAGCGCTCTCGAATGGTACCACGACGTTGATCGGCGGCGGCACGGGCCCTTCGGACGGGTCCAATGCCACGACGGTTACATCGGGCCCCGGCAACATCAAGATGATGTTGCGCGCATTCGAGAACTGGCCGCTCAACGTCGGCATCCTCGGCAAGGGACACGGGCACGGCAAGGCAGCGCTGGTCGAACAGATCGAGGCGGGCGCCGTTGGCGTGAAATGTCACGAGGACTGGGGCACCACGCCGGCCGTGCTTCGGTCGGCGCTCACCGTCGCCGACGAGACGGACACTCAGGTGTGCATTCATACCGACACCCTGAACGAATCGGGCTTCGTCGACGATTCGATCGAGGCGTTCGAGGGGCGGGTGGTCCATTCGTTCCACACGGAAGGCTCCGGCGGCGGCCACGCGCCTGACATCATCAAGATCGCCGGTCTTCCCAACGTCTTGCCGTCATCGACGAACCCCACGCTCCCCTATGGCATCAATTCCCAGGCGGAGCTCTATGACATGATCATGGTGTGTCACCACCTCAGCCCCGACATCCCGTCGGATGTTGCCTTCACCGAGAGCCGTATCCGCGCCGAAACTATCGCCGCCGAGAACGTCCTTCAGGATCTCGGCGTCATCTCGATGTTCTCGAGCGATTCGCAAGCCATGGGACGCATCGGGGAATGCTGGCTGCGTTGCATCCAGACTGCGGATGCAATGAAGACCGGGCGCGGCAAACTGCCCGAGGATGCACCTGGCAACGATAATTTTCGGGTGCTGCGCTATGTTGCGAAGATCACGATCAATCCGGCGATCACGCACGGTATTGCCGACGTGCTTGGATCGGTCGAGGTCGGCAAGGTCGCGGACCTCGTCCTGTGGGAGCCTGCGTTTTTCGGCGCCAAGCCGAAGATCGTGATCAAGAACGGCTTCATAAGCTGGGCGGTCATGGGCGACCCAAACGCGTCGCTGCCGACGCCGCAGCCCACTTACTATCGGCCCATGTTCGGTGGCTACGGTGACGCATTGGCTACCAGTTGCATCACGTTTGTTTCCGGCGCAGCGCATTCAGCCGGGATCAAGGAGAAGCTGGAACTCCGTCGACAGGTGATGCCGGTCAGAAATGTGCGCAAGATCGCAAAGAGCGACATGGTTCGAAATTCCGGGACACCGAAGATCGAGGTCAGCGCGGAAACTTTCGCCGTGACCGTGGACGGCAAGCATGCGACCGTTCCCCCTTTGAAGACGATCTCCCTGAACCAGAAGTATTTCTTCAGCTAGGAGCGCGCTGTGATCCTGATCGAGGCAGTTCTGGGCAATATAGGCGACCCCGAATGGGCTAGGCGGTTGTCAACCGCAGATATGGACCTGATCGAGATCGACCAGTGGGAGGCGCAGAAGAGCCGCTTCCGCAAGACCACCGCGAAGGGCGCAGAGGTTGCAGTTTCTGTCGACCGGGGCACGCATATCCGCGACGGAGACGTGCTGCTCTGGAACCCTGAGGCGCCCTCGGCGCTGATCGCGCGAATAGAAGTTCGTGACGTGATGATGGTGCATCTGGACGGCCTGAGCAGACTTGCGCCCGAAATGGCAATGCGCACATGCGTTGAATTAGGCCATGCAATGGGCAACCAGCATTGGCCGGCCTTGGTCAAGGACAACCTCGTCTATGTTCCCCTGACGGTCGATCGCAAGGTGATGGCGTCCGTCATGAAGACACATCGCTTTGAAGGAATCCGCTACGAATTCGTGCCTGGCCGCGAGGTCGTTCCCTACCTCGCACCACATGAAGCGCGTCGGCTCTTCGGCGGCGCGGAAGGGCCGGTGCATTCGCACGCGCACGAGAGCCACGCCAAGATAGAGGCCGAGACCAATATTCACGATCATCATGGAGCCTCTGCTCACGGCCACACATCGCCGGCAACGGTCGGTTCTGCGCGTGACTATCGCGAATGACAGGATCGACGCATCGTACAGCGCCGCATTTCTCGCGCGGATGCTGCAGTTTGGTGACTCGATGTTCCCCATTGGCGCGTTCTCGTTCTCCTCGGGGCTGGAATCCGCGGTTCAGGAAGGCGTGGTTACCAATGCAACCACGCTTCGAGCCTTCGCGCGCACCGCGGTAGAACAGGCGGCACGCGGCGACTGCATCGCATTGCTCGCTGCGCACCGCGCGGCATCTGCCGGCGACGTCGACACCCTCTCGCGCATCGATGCTCAGGTCTACGCGCGCAAGCTTTCCGACGAAGCGCGAACGATGTCGGTTCGCATGGGCAAAAAGTTCACGGAGCTGGGTGTAGAGGTGATCGGCGCGCCGCTGCTTCGCGAGTGGCGCGAACGGATTCAGACATCCGCCACGCCGGGCTGCTATCCCGTGGCATTGGCGATCAGCTTTGCCGTGCAGAATCTGCCCGCCCGCCAGGCATTTGTCGTGCATCAGTACGGCGTTGCCACGACGATCCTCGGCGCCGCCTTACGGTTGATGAAGATCAGCCACATAGAGACGCAGAAAATTCTCTATGAGCTCACCGCACAAGTGGAAGAGATGTATGCGACCGCCGCGGCGGCGCGGCTTGCCGACATGGCAAGCTTTGCTCCGTTGACGGACATTCTAGCCGCTGTCCATACCAGGGCGCATGTCCGCCTGTTCATGAACTGACGTTGATTGGAGCATGGAATGTCGAAGAGTATCACGCGCATCGGGATCGGCGGCCCTGTCGGGTCGGGCAAGACGGCGATCGTGGAAGCCATCACGCCACGCCTGCTCGGGCTCGGCATCAAGGTTCTCATCATCACGAACGACGTGGTCACGACCGAAGACGCCAAGCACGTCCAGCGCACCCTCAACGGCGTCCTTCTCCAGGAGCGCGTCCTCGGAGTGGAGACGGGTGCCTGCCCTCATACCGCAGTGCGCGAAGATCCGAGCATGAACCTCGCCGCCGTCGAGGATATGGAGCGGCGCTTTCCGGACAGCGACGTCGTGCTGATCGAAAGTGGCGGCGACAACCTGACGCTGACCTTCTCGCCGGCGCTCGTGGACTATTTCATCTACGTGATTGACGTCGCCGCGGGCGACAAGATCCCCCGCAAGAATGGGCCCGGCATCACCTATTCCGACATCCTTGTCATCAACAAGACCGATCTCGCCCCTCACGTGGGGGCGAGCCTCGACGTGATGAGGCAGGACTCGAAGATGATGCGCGGCGCCAAGCCGTTCCTGTTCACCAATTGCAAGACCGGAGAAGGCATTCCCGAACTGGTTGGGCTGATCGAGCGGGAGTTTCTGTTCGATATCACTCCGCGCGAACGGCGGTCGGCATGATACCGGCCGCTGTCCATCCCTGGGCTCGCGCCGAGGCGCTCGGCGCATCGATGCCGGAATTCGCCCCTTTCCAGGATGAGCCGCTGCAGATGCGCAGCGGCGTCGTCGGGAAGGCAGGATTCCTGCGCCTGGGCTTCGAGCGCCGCTCCGGAGAGACGATTCTGGCGACCCTGGAGCGGCGTGTGCCCTACATGGTGCAGCGCGCACTGCATTGCGACCAGGAAATGCCCGGCCTGGCCAGCGTGTTCCTCATCACCACCACGGGCTGCTTGCTGCAGGGAGACAGGCTCGCTCTGGACGTCAGCCTTGGCCCGCGCGCGCAGGCGCACCTCACCTCCCAGTCGGCGACAAAGATTCACGCGATGGACGCCAACTATGCGGCACAAAGCCAGACGATTACGCTCGCCGATGACGCATATCTTGAGTTTCTTCCCGATCCCGTGATCCCGCACCGGCACGCGCGATTTCTCAGCGACACGCAGATCTCCATCGCTCCATCGGCTACGCTGCTCTTGTCGGAAATCATTCAGCCAGGCCGCAAGCACCATCATCCGGACGAGTGCTTCGGAGCAACGGTGCTGTCGATCTCCACGTCCGCCGTGCGGCCTGATGGCCCCGCCCTGTTCGCGGAGAGGTTGGTCATCGAACCGCGGCGATATGGGATGCGGCAGATTGGCGTGATGAGCGACTTCGACGTGCTCGCCAACGTGATCCTGTGTGCACCCAAGGACAAAGCGGGTCGAATCTATGAGCGCACGGACGCCGATGCGAATCTGGCGGAAGGCGTGGCATTCGGCGCCTGTCATCTGCCCAATGATGCCGGTCTCATCTTCAAGGTGCTGGGCCGCGAAACCGCGCAGGTGAAGGCCAAGGTTCGCGAGTTCTGGGAAATCGTTCGTGAGGAGATCATCGGCGCCGCGTTACCTCCCCACTACTTATGGCGCTAGTCGCAGGTGCCGCCACGTCAGAGGAGGCAGCAATGGAACAGATCTTGGCAAGGTGGGAAATCCTCTCCGCATCGTCAGGTGCATTGCGTTTCCTGGACATCAATTTGCGCGGCATCGGGCAAGTCATGTTTCAGAACAACCCGCTGACCGGGATTCTCTTCCTCGCTGCGATTGCCTGGGGATCATATGCAGCCGGCGCCCCGCGCGTGGCAATTGCGGGCGTCGTCGCGGTCATCGCGGCAAACCTGACCGCGGAGCTGCTTCACGTCGATACCGAGTCGCTCCATGCGGGGCTCTATGGCTTCAACGGCATCCTCGTCGGCCTTGCGCTGGCGACGTTCCTGGCTCCCGGGCCGCTGCTTTGGGTCTATGTGATATTGGGGGCGGTCGTATCCGTCGTCGTGATGCTGGGGACGACCAACGTCGTCAAGCCATGGGGTGGCGCTCTCACATTTCCGTTCGTGTTCACGACGTGGCTCCTCTTGTTGGCCACGTATGGATTTTCCGGCCTCGCGGGAGCAGCCTTGCCGACCGGCAAGGTTGTTACCGCATTCCAGCCCTACCAGGGAAGCCCGCTCCAGCCGATTGACCTTGTCCAGGGCGTGTTCCTCAGCATCTCGCAGGTCTTCCTGAAGGCCAGCAGCATCGCGGCGTTGCTCCTGCTTGCGGGGCTCGCCGTCAGCTCGCTCGCAGCCGCCGCCTTCGCTCTTGGAGGTGCGATATTGGCCGTGCTCACGGCCCATCTTTTCGGTGCCGAGAGCGACCTGATCACCGGCGGTCTCCTCGGCTTCAGCCCGGTCCTGACTGCGATCGCACTCGGTACCGTCTTCTATCAGCCGAGCTGGCGCGTCGTGGTCTACACGATCCTTGCCACGATGTTCACGGTCATCGTCCAGTCAGCCCTAAACGTTGCGCTGACCCCGTTCGCCATTCCGGCGTTGACGGCGCCTTTCGTGCTGGTGACGTGGCTGTTCCTGCTGCCGCGGCAACGCCTCGAGCCGGCGTCTGCCGTTGCGCGCGATGCCGAAAAGCCTGCTTGATTGAGGTGGTCCGTGCGCAAGACAGCGACAGCTCAATCATCGACCTCGGATCTGTCGGAGAAAGCGAAACATGGGACTCTTTGGGGTACTGCTTGGCCTAGCCCTCCTCATGTGGCTCGCGTATCGGGGAGTCAGTGTTTTGCTGGTTTCGCCGATCGCAGCCCTCATCGCGGCGAGTTTCTCAGGCGAGCCCCTGCTCGCCCACTGGACTCAAACATTCATGAGCGGGGCAGCACGCTTCGTCGCACAGTGGTTTCCCATGTTTATGCTGGGCGGGTTGTTCGGAAAGCTCATGGGTGACAGCGGTTCGATCAGCTCCATCGCGCACTATTTGACCGACAAGCTGGGGACCAAGCGCACCGTTCTCGCGGTGGTGATCGCCTCGGCTCTCGTGACCTATGGCGGCGTGAGCGTGTTCGTGGCATTTTTCGTGCTAGTACCCATGGCTCATGAGATGTTCCGGGCCGCGAACATTCCCCGACGGTTGCTCCCGGCAACCGTCGGCCTCGGTGCGTTCACCTTCACCATGTCGGTGATGCCGGGAACTCCCTCGGTCAACAACGCCATTCCGATGCCGTACTTCGGCACCACCACCTTCGCGGCTCCCGGGCTGAGCCTCATAGCGTCGGCCATCATCTTCGTCTTCGGCATGTGGTGGCTCGGCCGCGTTGAGGCGGCCGCGCGCAAGGCGGGCGAAGGCTATGGCGGCGATGCGGAAACCACTCCCGTGGTCAGCGAGAAGGTTCGCGAGCAGGCCGCACCGGCGGGCGACTTCGACCCGGCCGAGCTGCCGCATGGCAAGCCGGCCGAGCGCGGGCCCAGCTTCGCCGTTGCCGTTCTGCCCATTGTCGTTGTCATCGTCACGAATCTCCTGATGTCGCTCGTCGTATTCCCGCGGCTCGATTTTTCGTTCCTGTCCGAGGAGCAGTGGGGCGGCACGACGATCGGGGCCGTGTCCGGCGTCTGGTCAGTCGTCGTGGCCCTGGCGGCAGCAAACTTGACCGTCCTTCTCTCCAACCTTCGACGCCTGCCAACCCTCCGCGAAAGTCTCGACGCCGGTGCGAATTCCGCAGCCCTGCCGATGCTGATGATCGCCAGCCTTGTCGGCTTCGGCGCGGTCGTTGCCGCGTTGCCCGCATTTGCGACGGTTCGTGATGCGGTGTTCGCGATTCAAGGAGGACCGCTGGTCTCTTTGACCGTCTCCATGAATGTGCTGGCGGGGCTGACCGGCACCGCCTCTGGCGGCATGGCGATCGTGCTCAATGCATTTGGCGACGACTTCCTGCGTCTCGCCGCCGAGCATCACATCGACCGAGAATTGATGCATCGTATTACTACGATGAGCGCCGGTACGCTGGATGCACTTCCTCACAACGGCACGGTGCTGCTGCTATTGCAGATAAGTGGTCTCACTCATCGTGAAAGCTATCTTGACATGGTGATGACCGTGATTGTCAGTTGCATCATCGCACTCGTGGCTGTCCTGATACTAGGCTCGGTTTTTGGATCGTTTTGATGGTCGGAATGCTGAACCGCACAGCCTCCGCGTTTATGTTTCTCAGCCGCCGATCCCGGCCGCGGGTGAGGTAGGTCGCTTTGACTTGTCGGCTTTCTTGGACCAGGAGCGGTAGTACGCGACTGCGGTCAACAACGAGATTCCGACAAAGCTGACCGCAATTTGCATCCAGAGCGCGTCCGAGACTTCGACGAGGACGACGTAAGCCCCCACCGCGAGGAAGACACCGACACAGAAGACCTCGAGCGACTGTTGGCCGCATTTGATGAGCGGCTGAAATATCGGCCATTCGAGACCACGCCAGTCACGCGGCAGGAATCTGGTGATGAAAAAGGCCAGCACGATGAAATGCACGAGACGATAGGGTGCGAGATTGGTTTTGTCGTTGGGATCGAATGCATCGTAGAGCCATGTCGGCATCAAGCGAGCGATCTCCGGAAATCGCCCCGCCATCGTCATGACCAGCGCAAATAGCAAATAGGCGCTGCCGAGCCAGAGCAATGCACGCGACCGGATCAAGGGCCTCGCCAAGGTCGCCCCACCGAGCGCGAACCATCCGCCGAAGACGAAGAGAAACTGCCAGCAGAATGGATTGAAATACCAGTACCCGGTCGGGAACGCCGTCATGTTCCAGCCAACGTGGCGCGCGGCCAGATACAGAAAGAATGAAGCGGCGAGCGTCAGGTTCGGCAGTCGCAACATCGTCCACAGGATCGGGGGAAAGGCGACCATGAGCAGGATATAGAGAGGCAGTACATCCATGTTGACGGGCTTGAACGCAAGAATGAGTCCTTGGTAGAGCGTCTCGGCGGGATTGGCCATGAAGCCCGCGACGTTGAACTCGTGCTCGAGATTTGGATCGTCGTAGCGACGCGCAAGATACCCGATCTCGGCGATGTACATCACGAGCAGGACAATGTGCGCAACGTAGATTTGCCACGCTCGTCTGATCAGGCGAGTTCCCCCGATGACGAATCCTCGCTCGAGCATGATCCGCGCATAGACGAATGACGCGGTATAGCCAGAGATGAAGACGAAGAGATCGGCCGCATCGCTGAACCCGAAGTTGCGCTGCGTGAGCCAGTTGACCACGTTATTCGGTATATGGTCGACATAGATCGCCCAGTTGGCGAAACCGCGCAGAAGATCGAGGCGATAGTCGCGGCCTCGCGGCGGCAGTTGCGCTCGGATCCTCATCGTGTTTCTTGGCCCAATCCACTGGCAGGCTATTGATGAATTCATCAGCTGCATTCAAACGAAGGCTGAAGCGTTGCCGTCGCATATGTAGAAGCCGCCTCCGAGCCTGCCCGGTATGCCGATGATAACCCATCCGCAACCGCGGGTCCCTCCACTAGCAGCGACTGGCGCGACATATTAGTGATCGGGACAAATAGGACCCTCGTTTGCGGGTTTTATCGGATGTCACGGCGGTGAGTCGCCGGCTAATCTGCGCAGATCGCTCGGAATGGGAAACAACCCGTCCGAAGCTAAAACACAGGATGCGGGTTCAACTTTTCCCGATCTGCAGATCGCGTGAAGTGCGTGTACGGTCCGGTCCATAGTGAGTGTATCAAGATGCGTTTTATCCTCGGCCTGATGACCCTCATCACCGTCATAGGGATCTCATCCATGACGCATGCAGCCGCTTCGAACGACCGGTACTGTCTACAAGGTCGCAGATGGGGTTTTCCCGGAAATTGTCAGTTCGCCACCCGTCAACAATGCCTGGTGGCGGCGTCGGGAACTAACGCGCATTGTGGTCTTAATCCCCGCTACGCCGGTCATCGGCGAACGTAGTCCCGAGGGAGAAGGACAAACGGCCTGTTCGCGTGATGGAGAGCATGGCGGACCAGTCGCGACCGCGCGTTTTGGCGAGGCGCCGGGAGCAACTGTCAGGAATCCTTGTAGAGGTCTGATCAGCTGGTTCGCGTGATCTGCCGGCCGTCAGAAGGAGTGCCATGGATCGCATCTGGCTCAAGCACTATCCGCCGGGCGTTTCGGGGGAGATCGACCCGTCGCGATACGTATCGCTCGTTGCGATGCTCGAAGAGAGCTTTGCCAGATATCGCGAGCGCACGGCCTTCATCTGCATGGACAAGGGGCTGACCTACGGCGAGACCGACGAGATGTCGCGCGCCCTGGGGGCCTGGCTGCAGAGCAGAGGCCTGGCGAGTGGGGCACGCGTCGCCATCATGATGCCGAACGTGTTGCAGTATCCGGTGGCGACCTGCGCCGTCCTGCGTGCCGGCTTCACTGTGGTGAACACCAACCCGTTGTACACGGCGCACGAGCTCGAGGCTCAACTCGAGGATTCCGGCGCCGAAGCCATTATCGTGCTTGAGAACTTTGCGCATGTCCTGCAGCAGGCGATCGGCAATACCAGCATTAAGCATGTCGTCGTTGCTTCCATGGGCGACCTCCTGGGCACGATCAAAGGCACGATCGTTAATCTGGCGGTACGGTGGGTGAAGAAGATGGTGCCGGTTTATTCGCTTCCCGGCACAACGCCGTTCAATGCGGCCCTCGCGGCCGGCAAGAGCATGACCTTGACCAAGCCGCAGCTTGGACCCGACGATCTCGCATTCCTGCAATACACCGGCGGGACCACGGGCATTCCCAAGGGCGCGATGCTGTTGCATCGCAACGTGGTCGCCAACTTGCTGCAGATCGACGAGTGGCTGAAGCCGGTGCTGGAGAGCGAGCCGAAGGTGGATCGTCTGACCGTCATGGCGGCGTTGCCGCTCTATCACATTTTCGCGTTGACGGCATGTTTCCTGCTCAGCGTCCGTACCGGCGGTCAAAGCATTCTCATCCCCAACCCGCGCGATATTCCCAGCCTCATCAACGAGCTTGCCAAGTACAAGGTGAACCATTTCCCGGCCGTGAACACGCTTTACAACGCGCTGCTCAATCATCCGGATTTCGGCAAGATCGACTGGAGCATGCTCAAGTCCGCCGTCGGCGGCGGCATGGCGGTGCAGAAATCGGTGGCGGACCGCTGGTTCAGTGCCACGGGCTCGCCGCTATGGGAAGGTTATGGTCTCTCGGAGACGTCACCGGTCTTGACCTGCAATTCGCCGACCGACCCCGAATGGGACGGCACCATCGGCCTACCGATGCCGTCAACGGACATTTCGATTCGCGACGACGGCAACAACGAGGTGCCGCTTGGGGAGCCGGGTGAGATCTGTGCGCGTGGCCCGCAGGTGATGCCGGGCTACTGGAAACGTCCGGATGAGACGGCCAACGTCATGACACCCGACGGCTTCTTCCTTACCGGTGATATCGGCATCATGGACGAAACCGGACGGGCCCGGATCGTCGATCGCAAGAAGGACATGATCACGGTCTCCGGTTTCAAGGTCTATCCGAACGAGGTCGAGGCTGTGGTGTCGAGCCACCCGGGGGTAGTCGAGTGCGGGGTGATCGGCATCCCCGATCCGCGCTCCGGCGAGGCGGTGAAGCTGTTCGTCGTCAAGAAGGATCCAAACATCACCGAGGTGGACCTCCTCGCCCACTGCCAGACGCGGCTCACGCCATACAAGGTCCCGCGGGTGGTGGAGTTCAGGAGCGAGCTGCCGCAGACCAATGTCGGCAAGATCCTACGCCGGCAGTTGCGCGAGGAGTCGCGGACGATTGACACCCGGGCTGCATAGAGCGATCGCGGTCCGCTTGGCCATACACGCTGAACGGCACGTTGGAGAACGATCATGGCAGCTTGGTCCCGTGCTGCCGAGCTTGCTTACCGGACGCCCCCGTCCCGGAACCGCTACGTCGACTTCCTAAGAGCTATGTCGATGCTGGTGGTGACCGTTGGCCACTGGCTGGCGGCCGCGCCCTATTTCGACGCAACCGACACGTTGACGACATTCCACATCCTGACGGTCGTTCCTTGGACCGCTTGGCTCACATGGATCGTGCAAGTCATGCCGATCTTCTTTATGGTCGGCGGATACGCGAACGGCATCAGCTGGCGTGCCGCGCGGCGGGACGACAAGTCATATGCAGTCTGGCTTGAAGGCCGGTTGCGCCGTCTCGTGTGGCCAATCCTCCCATTGCTCCTGGTTTGGGTAGCGATCGTTGCCATTGAGTACGCCCGCGGCGTGCGGCCGGAGCTGATCAGCTATGGTTCGCAGGCGGCATTCATACCAATCTGGTTCCTCGCGGTGTATATCGGAATTATTCTGCTGGTGCCAGCCATGGCAAGCGCGTGGACTCGATTTGGTATGACATCGTTCTGGGCTTTGACAGCTGCCGCGGTCGCTATTGATGTCATGTACTTTGCAGTCGGTTTGCACTGGCTTGGTTTCGCCAACTATCTCTTCGTCTGGGGGGCGATCTCCATGCTCGGGTATGCGTGGCTCGACGAGCGGTTTTCCGCGCGCAGGACGCTGCTTGTCGGCGCCGTCCTGGGCTTTGCCGCGCTATTCTTGCTGGTACAGATCGGGCCCTATCCTGTCTCAATGATTGGCGTCCCCGGCGATCCGATCAGCACCACGACGCCGCCGAAGGTCACGCTGATAGCGCTCGCAATCATGCAGGGCGGGTTGCTGCTTGCTGCGCAAGCACCTGCGCGCCGTTGGCTGGCTGGCCGCGTCGCGTGGACCGCCACCGTAGTGATGAATAGCAACATCATGACGATGTTCATCTGGCACCTGACGGCCACCACCCTTGTGATCCTCGCCGCCTATCTCGCCGGTGGCTTCGGTCTGCGGCTTGAGCCGGGAAGCTCTGAGTGGTGGTGGTCGCGATTTCCCTGGCTCGCGGCGAACGCGATGGCGCTCATTCCTCTTGTTGCGGCTTTCGGACGCTTTGAGCGGCCGCGCGCAACCGGCGGCGCACCGGCGCCCGCGTGGCGCTACTTGCTCGGCGCATTCATGACCGGCACCGGCCTTGCGCTGCTTGCGGCGCAGGGAGTTGGTGGACATGGCAGTCTTGGGTTGAATGTGTGGGGTCTCAGCCTCGCTCTCGTGGGCATCGGCCTCATCGCAAGCAGGATCGGTGCGTCGCGCGGTGTAGTCTAGCCACGGCTCCGCTTCGATTGCGGTGCTCGCAACGGTTCGCCGACTGCATATTCGACGTTTCACCCTTGAACCTTGAACCGACGGCCTTGGCGCTTTTTTTTGACGCCGGTCGGTTGAGTGCGGAGCGTCCTTATTGCCAGCGTCCAAAAACTTGCACCTAAGCGCGCTCGTCGATCGCAGGCCGAGGCCCGGTGCCCCGGCCTCTCTCGCCGGCACCGGCGTCAGATGGATCCGACCGTCTCCTGCTGCAGAGGCAGCGGGAAGTACTGGAATCTGTCGCCGGCTTTCGCGACGTTTCCGATGCCGGGCCACGCGAAATGATATGCTAGCAGCGGCGTCCGGTTTGCTGCGAGCATGGTAAGCATTCGCACGCGGCTTTCCGCCGATTGCACCGGGTCCGTGTCAAACGCGAATTGGGTGCGCGGATGCTCAAGCAACAGCACCGGGTGATGCGCCAAGTCGCCGATGTAGCAAAGCTGCTTACCGCCTGAATTTATCATGAATATGGAGTGGCTAACCGTGTGCCCCGGAGCGGAAAGCACTGTGATGCCTGGAACGATTTCCTCGTTGTCTTTGTAGAAATGGATGCGGTCCTTCACCGGCAGTAAGTTTCTCTGTGCCTGGGCCAGGAAGTGCGAACGCGCGGGATAGTTGGCCGGGATCTTGGAATCATCCGTCCAATAAGCAAAATCTGGCTCGCCGATGAAATAATGCGCATTGGGAAAGTTGGGACTGCCATTGGCGCCGATTAGTCCGCCGCAATGGTCGATATGCGCGTGACTCATGACCACGGCATCGACACCCGCGGGATCGATGCCAGCCTGCTTGAGCGTGCTCATCAGCTTGCCCGTGCCGTCGCCGAACAACGTGTCGGTGCCCATACCCGTGTCGAACAGCACCACGCGGTCGCCGAAGTTGGCGACCAGCACATTCTGCTCCAGGACAGCGTTGTCGGCGGGCAAGAAGTTGTCATGCAGCTGGCGCGCGATCTCCTCCTTGGTGATGTTCAGAAAAACCGCCTTGGGATCGCCAAGCGGTAACTGGCCGTCCGAAACGACAGTGCATTCTGCGTCGCCCAGCTTAAAGCGGTAGAAACAAGGGGCCTGCGGCTGACCCATTGGCATTTTCGCATGGGCCACACCCGGCAGCGTCAGCATCGCCCCGGACGCAGCAATTCCACCGAGCACCACGCGTCGTGGAATTGACCGAAATGATGTCGTCATTGATCCGTTCCTCCAATTCTTGTTTTGCTTGGGCGAGCGGTGTCGAGCAGTGGCATGGGGACCGGAGCCAAGCGCCATCGCGGCTTTGAAGTTGATTGCCAACTCGCTACCCCGATTGCTGAATAGCCATGGTGCACCCGCTACTGGACCAGCTTCGCGCGAAGACGTCCGTACTCGACGTCAGTTATTGATCCCGACTTCTTTAGCTGATCCAGCTTAGTAATTTCGTCTGCGACACTAAAGCCAACAATGCGTCGCAATTCATCGCGTGCCTGTTGCGCCTGCTGAGCGTTACGCTCCGCCATGCCTCTCCCCTGAAAGATCAAATATGCAAGCATGAAAATGAATGGAAACACTATCCATCCGATCACCCATATGGCCTTGACCCACCCTGAGATGTCGTGGCGCCGGAATAGATCGGAGGCAACCGTAATGAGCAACCAGAACCACACGACGAAGAAGAATATCGTGAGGACGTCCAGCAGGAAATTTCGATAGGTGAAGCCCTCTTGAAAGAAGAACATTGCAATCCTCCCTTATCTGCCACTGCAGAGACGCTCTAGCCTGGACCCGTTCAAGCGCGAACTCGCTGCCTTTTATCGAAACATGACTTATCTAACGCATGGACTCCTTACTTCGGACCCTCGCGGCGAAGAAGGGCGCTACGGGCGCCGGATCGCAAGTATTACCGCAGCATCAAATGCGTCACCGTCGCCGCTAGATTGAGCCCAACCGCGCGCTCGATCGAGAGGGGCTGCAGGGCGACACTTCGGCGAGATCCTCCAACGAGGACGTTGGCGCCGAGGCCCGGACCCAACGCGATATTGCCGCTGGCGCCGACGTAGTTCCCTCGCATGGTCCCCGGACGAATTTGTGAGTTTCGGGCAAAGACGGTCCAGGACAGGACGCTGCTCCCGGTGATGCCGAGATCAAAGCCGATACGCCTGATCCGTCCTTCGTAAATGTAACGGCGGGACGCTCCTCTCGGGTAAAACACGCAACGCAGCGACTGCGTCGATCCGACAAGGAAGCCAATCCTCGGGCTGATCGCACACAGCAACCGGCCCACCCGGAATGCCTCGGCGCGAGCCGGCGTAACCCCCACGCAAACAACGGCGGATACGCACAGGATGCAAAGAGATCGTATCGTTCGCATGCAAGACGCTATGGGTTCTGCTCGCGGAAGGTTTCGGCCATCATATTGATGAGGGTTGTGTTATTTGCGGTATTCATCAGAGGCCACTCATGGATTGAGTTGGTTGCGAGAGGCGTTCTCAGCCCCACCGCCATCCGCAACGACGGCGGCCGCGATGCCACCAACAGACCCAGCGGCGCCTGGCCAGCGGCGGTCGCCCCCGGCGCGATCGGCATTGCATCTGCAACCTCGATGAGACGAGCGCCTAGCGTGGTGACGACCCGCGCAGCAACAGCATTTCGTGGGAGGCCAAGAAAGGCGCGGCGGGTGGGAACCTTCATTGTTTCCTCATCCTTGCTACGTAGCGTTCGGCACGGCTGAAGTGATCGGGCACCATCCCAGGCAAAGCGAAGGCCCAGGGTGGACCGGGTCAGAGCCTCGATGATTAGACCGATGGTCATGGATTGTCGCGCCGTGTTCTTGACCTGCATCTGAACGATGATCAGCATGCTCTGGAGGGTACCTTCCAACTCGAATTATCGATATCCGACAAAACCCTTAGCGCGGGGAAGTAATGTTCCTTTAAATGCATAATGTGCATCCCGAAACGATCTTCTGAGGAAATTGGCCAACCGGTCGCGCGGACTATCTGGCTCACGAGCAGAAGCATGCTTTTCCTGAGATTTTTCCACCCCTCCCCTCGGTCAGAAGAGATCTTCAAACTACTGAAAGTGGATCGTGGCATTATTTAAGGCGCCATGTCCTGGCTCGCGGACGCTGCGAGACCGAGCGGCTGATGGCACTGGCCTGATGACCCGGAGGAGACACTCCAGCAGGAGCAGACGGCTGCTCGCCACCACATGGCGCGGACGCGTGCGGCGAACGTTCGTCGAATACATCATGGTAGTTGGTGATGGCGCTGACTGGAGTGCGGCTCAACCGCACTTCCGCAGAACGGGGATTTCAAGCTGCGATCTCAATCGCATCTGATCGCGCTGAGTCACGCACCGAACGATCGCTTGATGTGCTTGCCCATCATGAGAGCGAGATCCGTGTAGCGCCCGTCGGACCAAGTGTAATCGCATAGCGCCAGAAAAATGAGTGCAAGCAGGAAAACGAGTACGCCTTTCAACATAGCAGGCTTCTCCGGCGAAGAGACTGCGAACCGAGCAGGTATGCAATGAAGAGCCGCGACCGGCGGCGTCATAAGGGTGCTAAAAAAACGTCACGAATCTCTTAAAGTAGTCCCGGCTGTTCTCTTATTGACTTTCTTTCCAGCCTTTCACGACGCCTTCGCGCGCGCCCGTTCGCGAGCCTCGCGGGGGCGCTCGCGACGTGCGAGCCTGCGTTTCGCGCGCTCACTACGTTGCGGCAGTAATGGTACAAGAACGTCTGGGGGCATCGGCGCGGCGACAGGCTCCGGCGATTCCTGCATTTGCGGCACGATCGCGCAGGGCTCTTCCATGAACTCCAACACAGCGCGCCCCTTCTCGGTGATCTTCCAGCCCCCTGCCCCTCGTTCGACCAGCGCTTGCGAGAAGATGTCTAGATCCGGCACGCGCGCGGCGAGGCGCTTGGTACGGTCGGCCCAATCCCGGCCACTGGTGGCAAGGATCGCCATGTCGCGCTTGAGGTCCTCCATCACGGCGAGGCCGTTCGGGTAGCTGACCAGGATCTTGAGTACCGTGACCTGAAAATTCACGCCGGCCTCGATCTATCAGCGCCACATCGTAGGCGCGTGGAAGAGAGCCTTGCGGCCGACCTGCCTCAAACCTTCGACTGAGGTCTCTCCGCCTCTTGCTGCCTCAAGGATCTTCGAAGCAACGTGCGTGCGGGTACCGGTCTCGCTACTTGAAATGTTGATGCAGACCTCATCAAGCACCGCTCGCAAGGTAGCAGTGACTGCCCTATCGAACATGCCGAGCCCCTGCCGCGAAGAGAGCCGCGATCCCGGCCCTGTCCTGTATCTAAGCATTGCACTTCCCCCTAAAAATTGTCAGCTCAAATGCGTCTCGACTGATAATGCTCGATCTCACATGAATTCCCGTGCGACAGCAATCGATTAGCGCGCTGCGCTGCAGTATGGTGGTGGGCTATCTGCACGTTTCCGTGCTTAGCGCAGAGGCGCCAGCGAGGAGGAGCGCCGGCAAAGCGTCAAATGAGGTCGGTGTCAGGTGATGCCTCGGCAGGTTCGCCACTCGGCCAGCCGATCAGCCGCCTCGGCGATCTCCGCTCTGGAAGTGATCCTCAGTTTTTCGAGTAAGCGAGCGCACTACTCCGCGATTTGTTTAACGGTCCCTCCCAGTCTGGCTGCGATTTCTCGGTCTGCCTTGGCCGCAGCAAGACGCCTCAGCAGTTGCTTTTCGCGGGGAGTAAAAACACCTCGGTCATTAGTTTTCTCAGATCTCCACTGGGCGGATTGTAGCTGACGATCAGGCTGCGTGAACGGCCCGTTAACCGCTGCGCGACATCATCACCTTCGACCAGCGCAAAAACCTAGAACTCACACATTGGGAGCCGTCGCCGATCTCAACCCGGTGACGGCCTTTTTTTGGCTGCATGGATTACCGCGCTTTCACAAACGACAGTTTGACGATGATGTACGAAAGCGTTCGCGGCGCGCTCGCGTCTGACGATGCGCAGAAGGCCGCTGGAGAGGCTCCTCGCTTCCGGGTTCGCGAGACGCCCGACTGGAAGCAGCACGCGGGAAATCTGGAAGCCGAGATGCTGAAGCGAGGAATGTTCTTCAACATCATCGACTGGTCTGAAGATCAGGGACGATTGCCGCTCTAGCTCGTAAGCGTTGTCTCATTCAGAACCGAACCGGAGTCTCCGACGTACAGGAGGCCGCGGGATATTTCACGTGGAACGCTCGGATAACGATAATCGTCCGAAGGCCTCTAGATAAAGCTGTGGCAGTGGAGGCGATGGGACCCAGCACAGCAAGCATGCTTAGAGATCGATTTTTCCCTCCCCACCCCTCCGCCAGGAAGTCTACCCCGATCTCACTGCTTGGCGACGCATGACCAACGTGTGCTTCATGCGCGCGCTGAGCGTCACGTAAAATTCCGATTTCGCCTAAGGTAGGGGATTCTAAACGCGACTTCGTTCGCTACATTCTCCGTGTTTACAGATAGACGCACGATTGCATGTAAACCTTGAGAGGAAAAACATTCTATGCGACCCGCCGTTTCATACATCCGCGTTTCAAAACCGAAGCAGGGCCGCAGCGGTCTCGGTCTGGAAGCGCAGCAAACCGCGATCAGGTCCTTCTGCGCGCAGCACGGCTACAGCATCGAAGCCGAGTATCGCGAGGTGGAGACCGGCAAGGGCGCGGATGCCTTGGAGCGCCGGCCTGAACTCGCAGCGGCCATGAAGTTCGCCCGCAAGGTTGGTCGAGGTGGCAAGTCGGGAGCCGCTCCCATCATCATTGCCAAACTGGACCGACTGAGCCGCGACGTTCACTTCATCAGCGGGCTGATGGTGCAGCGGATCCCCTTCATCGTCACCGAGCTGGGACCGGATGTGGACCCGTTCATGCTGCACATCCACGCAGCCGTGGCCGAGAAAGAGCGCGAGCGCATCGCTCAGCGTACTCGGGAGGCCCTTGCAGCGGCCAAAGCACGCGGACAGGTGCTCGGCAACGCTGCGATTGGCGAGGCCCGAAAGGCCGAGGCGGATCTCCATGCCGAGCAATTTCGACCAATCATCGAGCCCCTCCGGGATCTTCCTGCCAAGCGCATCTCGGTGATCCTGAACGAGCGTGGGATCACGACACCACGAGGCGGAAAGTGGCAAGCTACTCAGGTCATCAGAATGCTCAGCCGCTTTAGCGGCTCGGGCGACGACGGCAAGCTCAGCTCGGCTCGTCCGACCTGACCTTCACCGGCGGCAGCAGTAGCATCGTGTCCGGGCTGAGGCCACCACCGGCTGCGATGCGATACAGCTCGGCATCGGTCAGTTCGTGCATCGGCACATCCTGGCGATCAACGACCTGCACGGCCTTGCCGTCCAGACGGTCGATGAGCTCGTGAATATAGGCGAGATTGCCCGCCTCCGCCTTGTCGAGCAGTTGGTCCGCCACCCGCCGCAACGCCAAGGGCCGGCTCCGCAGCGCGATCCGTAGCGCGTCGTTGAACGGCTTTTCCTTGTTCGCACTTCCGATTGGTCGTCCCATGAGCTGCCCCTAACCGTGTCGCCATGTATGCGATTCTAAACTCAATTCTTCGATGGAACTATCGGCTTTGCGCTCAGCTCTTTGCATTCCGAAGGGAAATTTTCCGAACTGCTCTGGACCCTTCACGATAGGCGGCATTGGTACCAGACCGGTGCGAGTACCACTCACTTGAGCGCGCTACGACTAGGACGCGACATAAGCTTTCAGATACTTCTTATATCCGCATTCGGGATCGATCGCGATTTGCAAGGGATCGCTGAATTCCAGCCAACGCATCACTAAAGCTTTGGCATCCAGGCCAGACAATTCAGGTTCAGACTGACCCGAGACTTCGGCGACTAAACGCTCGAAGAACAGCGTCGCGGTCGCGACATCCGCCCTAGGAATCGATCCGGATGCCGCCGAGCCGAACAGGTCCAAGATCCGCGCGCGGACGACGTTGGGTCCATAATGGGTGGAAAGCCAGGTCAGCCTCTCCAACGTCTCCGGCCCGATCGCATCTACCGTCGAAAGTAGCAGGCGAACGTATTCGAGATGATGGCGGCGCCAGATGCGCCACATGTTATCCGAATATTGGCGATGAAACGCCTGCGCCGGCAAGGCGTCCACCCGGAGCTGATCTAGCTCGATCGCCGCCACGAACACGGCCAACAAGTTCCGGACGTCATCCTTCGTGATGTTCGAGTCCATCAATGTCGCTCCGTGTCATGCTTTGTCCATCACCAGCGGCGACAGAATGGCTGCCGCCATGGCTTTCCGGTTGCCATGCCACGCTGCCCAGCACCGTGAATGCAACCAGACGTGACCACTCAGCTCCGTACCGAATGGCACCAGTTCGTCGAGCGTGGCTTCGCTGCCGCCGCAGTGCAGACACCGTCCGGGCGGAGAGCAGACCGGATTGCGGTCAAGCCATTCGATGACGCAACATTCAAGAGCGCGCGCCTCCGCGTCCCGACGCTCCATTCCGCCATCAAACTCGGCAATGCCCGCCCGCTCGTCGAAGAAAGCCAGCCAATCCTCCTCCGACCAGCGCTCATGGGTGGACCGCAGCAGCGTGACGATCTCAGGCTTGTAGCGGGACAGCGCGCTGAGCACCCCATCCGGGGGTGCCTCGGCTGCCGTCAGCACGAGATCCTGCCCGTCGAGTACGAGGCGAACGCCTGCGGCACGAGCCGCACTGAGAGCTTCGCAAACCGTCATAACCGCATCCTCCAGCCTGGTGCCAGCGACGGGCTGGGCTCAGATTGGTGGGGAAGAGCTGCGTCCGCATCGTCCGTTGCGTCCTCAGCCTTGTCTTCGCGGGAGTTGTCGCCGACGATCTGATGATCGCGCTCACTGACATCGTCCGCACACGGGTCTTCCGTCCGCGCCACAACGAGCATCTCGTTTGTGTTACCAGCCTTTTCTGAAACTTCGGACGGTTCGGACGATCCTGCCGCGCTCGTTTTCGTCATCTTGGTGATGGTAATGGTCCGGGTACGCACCCGGTTCGTCTCCTTGTCGAAAGCGACATCGATGCCGACCCGGCGCAGGAACGTCGCATCCCGGCGAAGTTTACCCGAAAGGGTATTGGGCGTATGCGGCCAGCCTTTCGATTTGGCGACGCGTTCATCGACGGGAAGAGCGTTGAGAAGAGCTGAGGCGGTTCCCGCCCAGAGCGTCCTCTCCTCCATCATGGCGCGCACGGCGACCGCGACCGGGCTTGCCTCAAGCACGCCCTCAACCACGTCTTCGAGGTTGCCAACATAGGCCGACATGAACGTGCCGGGAGACCACATCGCCGCCTCACATGCTGTGGCCCACAGGGCGAAGTCCGCCATGCGCGGCAACTTCGGCAGATGTGTCTCAGGCATGCTTTTCAGGCCGACCACAACGGCATCGAGAAGAGCGCCGAGAATCTTCGGACGCTCGGCTTCGAATTCAGCCCACAGCTCGCGTTCCGGACGGCGCAGCTCCTCGGGGATCGGTTGCAGCGTCAAGAACAAGGCGCGGTCAGCAAGGTCGGGCCGAGTGACAATTTCCTCAATCCCGTTAAGGATCACCGGGCGGGTCGCCTCGAACAGCACCTCATCGTGATCAGCGTAAAGCTGGCGGACGGCAAAACCACCGCCGGTCGCCAGCCGGCAGAGCGTGTCCGAGATCCAGGCCGGCAGGCCTGAGACATTGTCGAAGGCCAACACGTGGCTGTTGCTGGCAGCAATGAAGAGGTCGCGATCCTCACGCGGCAGCGCGCGCAAAGGAGCGGAGTTGGGATCAAGCAGCGACCGCAGGATCGCCGAAAAAGTGGACTTGGCCGAGCCCTGCTCCCCCGCCAGCGCAATCACCGGATAAGGACCATGATTGCGCAGGCAGGCCAGCATCCAGGATACGGCCAGAACGAAGTCCTTGTCGGAATTCACATTCAGGAAGCGCCGAAGCGCTTCGACTGACCCGCCCCGCACAGGTTCAGGCAAGCGCTGCATGCCGCTGGCACGACGAAAACGCACCGGCGGGTCATTGACGATCCGCCAACCAGTGGAATCGATCTCGATTGCGCGCCACTCTTCATCGCCAAGATCCAGATAGAGACGACCCTCAAGCGCCCCTACCCGAATGCAGACGCACCTCTCGGGTGAACCGAAGTGTGCCCTTGCTTCCACAAGATTCAGTGCCGACTGCATTGCTTCGGAGTTCGGCGCTCCTCCCTTTTCTTCGAAGAACCGGCGCGTGAGCCAACGGCGAAACCCCTTGGAGCGGATTGGCCAAGTCTCGCGGTGACCATTGATGTCCAGATCGGCGTAGCCGGTTCCGTCGGGCGCATGAAACAATTCGGCGCTCTGCGCGAGCTCGGCCAGAATGTTAGCCTGCGTCGGTCGTGCCTTGGCGACCTCCGCCTGGGGCGCACCTTCGAGTTCGCCTTCCGAGGGCGAGCGCACCTCCTCAGCGGCGGCAATAATTGCCTTGATGCGCTCCTGCGCAAGTTCAGGTGTTTCACGTGCAACTTTGATCAGGGCGGTACGCGGCGGAAATTCAACTGCTGCCGTGCGGCCGTTCTCGTTGCAGCGCCGGCAGAGAAACCGCGCGAGCCCATGCTGGCAATTTTCCGCGTCTAACGACATGGCATATCCCCCTCACCGCGCAAGCCGCTCGAAGGTTCGCAAGCGATCAGCATGTCGTTGAAATCCTGCCCCGGCGGGGGGCGAGCAATCCGCACGCGGCGCCCCTCCAGCACCCAACGATCCGCGGCGTCCTTGGCCGCCGCCTCCCCCGCCCGGTCGGCGTCCGCAAGAATAATGATGTCCTGCTCGTCAGCAGGCAAAGCGAGCGTCCGCACGCCTAAGGTCGAGAGCGCGGCCCACGTCCGGTGCCCAGTTGCCTGCATGGCCGAGAGGCAGGTCTCGATCCCCTCGCCAATCAGAAGGATGTTGCCAACACCACCAAGGCGCACGATTCCGCCGCGGCACGGTCCCAACATCATCTTGGTGTTTTCCAAAGGAGCCTTCGAGGTGCCATCGCGCGAGAGAAACGTGCGGTGGATAGCGGTCGGGGTGCCGCCGAGTGCGCTGGACACCAAAGCAACCATCGCCGGCCAGGTCGACCCTTCCGCGTGCCGCAGACCATGGTGGAAGCGAATGGCCGAGGGAATTGAGACCGTGAGGCCACGCCGCTGCAGATAGATCTCAACCAGCGAGCCTTTTGCGCAGGTTGAGGCATTCCAAATCCGTGCTGCCCACGATGCAGAGCTGCAAACGCCGGCATCTTTCGACACCGGCGTTTTCGACACTTTGCGCGGCCCGACCACGTGCGGCCACATGCCGAGGCCCTTGAGCGCATCAATGACTGACGCCTGGCTGCAGCCGCCGAAGCAATGAACCAGCACAATGCCATCGCGGCCGTAACCGAGGGAGAGGCTGGCCGTCCGCTCGTCGTGCGCGGGGCAGCGACACATGAATCCGCTTGCCGTCCGCTTGGCATGGCCGCAGGCCATCGCGATCTGCTCAATAGAAATCACCTGCGCTCTCCAATTAGCGCCCGATCAATTCCACTCGGCTCTGCGTCAGCCGCTCAACATGCGTTCCAGCGCGTGCCGCGGGACGATCCAGCGGCGCCCCACCCGAATTGCAGGCAGCTCGCCGGAGTTGGCGGCTGCGTAGGCACTGCACTTCGAGAGCCCCAGGATCTCGCAACCCGCCTCTTCGACTGAAAACGTCGAACGGCCATCCCACTTGGCGTCGTAGATCGGCCCAGTCCGTGGCCTCTCAGTCGATTCGGCCTTTGTGGTCATATCTACTACCGTCTCGTTGACCTTTTGCGGTCCAAATATTAAGGTCATATTATAGGTCATTTCTAGGTATCTCTTGACCTAGACAGCGATTTAACATTCAGCTCACCCTAAGGCGATCGTTTATGGCTGCACAACTTAAGATTACGCTTGAAGATGACCAACGATCGCACCTTGATCGTGCAACTCAGGTAAGCGGGAAGTCCCTCTCGGAAGAAATCCGGACCCGTTTGTCGCTTTCATTCCTTTTTGAAGCGAGCGGTCAGAATACGTGTGATCTGGCGATAGCTCTTCTTCGACTTGCAGCCGAGGTTGAGAGCGATGTCGGATTTGCTTGGTTCGAAAACGAACAAGCGCGAGCGACCTTCGTCGCCGCCGTGGTCGATCAGGTTATGAGCTACAAACTCAGCGTGAATCCGAAAGCAGCGCCCCGTTCTCGTGGCGCACGTCCAGACGATCCGCCTGACGTTCTCGGGCGGGCCATTGCGCGCGGCTATAGACGCGGACGCCAACGTGAGGCGCTGAGCCTATCGTCGCTCGCCCGATATCTAATTGAGCCCTCGAACGAACCTGAATAGCGATACCTCCCCACCAATATGCAGAGACGAGAGTGGTCAGCCGCTATCTCACCGAGGCATGGGAGGAGCACCGAGCGCCCGACATTCAGATGCGCCCGCGCCAAAACAAATATACGAGGAGTGGCAATGACCGCCGCGCAACGACCGAGGACTGAACAGGGCGCCACTGAACCCGCCCCTCCCCGCCGCATGCTCAACGAGGCGCAAGTTCTGGCAATCATTCCCATCAGCCGCACCACGCTCTACCGCATGGAGAAGGCGGGCCGGTTTCCGAAGTCCACCTACATCAGCCCGAACCGGCGCGTCTGGTTCGAGGACGAGATCGCCGCGTGGCAGAGCGCGGTCGATGAATTCGATCCGCACCGGGCGCGCGGCAAGGGGCGGCGCGCGACTGCTGCTGAGGGGACTTAGCGCCGCCTGTACATGGCCTCACGGAAACTTGGGGCACCGGAGACCTGAAAATTTAGGTCAGTGCTTCCTACGGTAGCTTTCCGAATTGCTGGGGGCTTCTACCGTCACTAGCGTGACTGTAGCCGGGGCTGGTATTTCATCCCGAATAGATTGTAACCGGCAAGGGGCCGCCACCGCCGAGGCGGCCCCTTCGATTCTAAGGGCAGCGGAAGGAAGGCAACCGGCCAAGGTTGGCGCGTTGCGGGCATTCTCAACCAGCCGCCGCCCACCGGCGCCGCAGTGGACGGCATGGCCCAGCGCATCACCGTCATCTCGCTTCCGGCACCTGTGTCTCGATTTACTGGAGATGGATAGTTGGAAAGCACGTCCGGCATCGGCGCGAGGTTACCGACGAAGTGGTTGATGACGCGAAAACGGTTGGAGATTGCAGCTTGGTTGGTCGTGATGTCTCGCGCGGAGACAACGTGCAATAGCCGCAAACGCCAAGAGCGAGGTCGCCTTGCATGGTCTTACCTCTTGAGAAAGCCAACGTCGGTGTTTCCCAAGTTCTTTATGGCCCGTTCAGCGGCGGGGGTATCCACCGCGTTGTCGTGGGAGGCTGGAGCCGGACTAACGGAGGAAGCATCCGCGTCACCGGTCGCTGCGTGGCTGAGCGCGTTGCCCAGGTTGGGACCGGAGGAGCCTCCAGTGCCTCTTATGGTGTGGCCGGTAGACAAGGTGCTGCCCGCATAACCTCGAGAGCCGGTGGCCGCCGCGTCACTCGCGGCGGAGCCGCCGCTACTGGCTCCGCCCGCGCTCTGGGCCGAGGCGAGCGAAGGGCCGCCAACGAGCAAGATCAAGATAACGGCAATGTGGTTCACAGAGCGGTCCTCTACCTGAATAACCGCACAATGAGTTCCAGGTCCCATAGTTCCATAGGAGCCCCGCCCCTCCGCAGCCACCCTGACCCAGCCGCCGTAAATGGTCTCACGTGACTTGAGTGCTCATGTCAGCACGGAGGATCGCCGTGCTGCGCGAGGCAGGCATACGGATTGCCATGAATAACGCGCCGGGCACAACGGCGAGCAAAAGTCGGTCAAACAGAGGGACCTAGGACGGCCTCACTCCGGCTGCGAAGAAGAAACAATTTACCCGGCGCGCCCGTCCTGGCGTTTGCGGAATTTTTCGATGAACTCGCGCTGCTGGTCCGCGTATTCTTGCGCGACCTCGCGAGCTTCTTCCTCGCGCGATTTTGCCGGTTCCATAGGCTTCTTGGACTTCTTGTCCTGGGACATGCTGGCTCCGAAGCAATTTCAGGATGCCGGCCAACGGTCGCTGAGTCGGGTCGTTCCTCGCTCCAGGAATGAATTGTGCACATGTGAACTTTGGAACGTGGCCGCGATCCCGCCTATGCGGCCCCGAAGGGCGACGAACGAAATGGAGTTAGATATGAGTTGTTCATGACAGGTTCGCTCAATCCCACGTTCAAGCTGCCGTGCAGCACTTAATGTGGGCCTTGGAAGAAATTGAGAAAACCACCAATACGGAAGCTGCTCAACACGTGCGCAGCGCAATGGACGCCCTGCAACGGGGCGTTTCACCGACCATTTTGAACGACCATATTGGTTAGCAACCCCGCTCCGCAGCAACATTGGCATGAACGCGCTGTCCAGCCCTCGGCGTAGACGCATCATATCGACTGACCGTGTCGGCGCCTGATTTGATCACGCGACATGCGGCGCACTGATCTGACCGAGGCGACGATGCAAGGCTGGGCGCCGCTCGACGCGGTGCAGCGCCAAAAGTTTCTCGAGGCGTTCGTGAACGCGGCGCTTCGGCTCGACCGGATCGATCTGCGAGCCTCGCTTCGGCGGCGGCTCCGAGAGCCACCGTTCGTTGCGTTCGATTGGAGGATGCGGACATTGCCCTCATTCTGAGGATGACGGGCGAAGCTGATCCCGCCGCCGACCGGCGATGATCCCTACGAGGACAAAGCCTACCGGCTGAGGGCGATCAAGAAGCAGACCGCGCGAACGTGAGGAAGGCGCGTCGCTAACTAAGGGGTCCGTTCATCGTCCCTCGACCAAGACGCTGCTTTATCGGCCCGTTGTACCCTTCACCTGAAAAGTCGCCGTCGTTTGGCTGACCATACCGGATGGTCAATTCGCCGTGCGAACAATTGAAATCCCAAATATCTTGAAACCAGTCCCCGTCATACCAATATCCGCGCCCTTTGAATTCGACATGATCTCCGCGAGTAATGCGATCCCACTGGTCCTTGCTAACTTCTAGCTCGACTGTCACCTCTCATTGCCCCAAGTAGTAGCAAGCGCTTTGTAGGATGCTTCGGACATATGATGTGATGCGCTGGTTATGGTGAGATGCTCGGATTGATCGATAGTCGTCTTGGGCTAGCGGATACCCTTCTGCCCTGTGCCGCGGCCTCAACCCAGACCGCGCAGAGTTGGGGCCGCTTTTGGGACGAGGCTGTGCGCCATGTTCGAAAAGCACGTTCTAAGTTCCGACGCAGCGATGCAGACGCGGGTGCCAAGTTGATCCCACATCACATGTTGGCGTCGCGACGCAGAGATGAAGACGCGGGTGCAATGTCGCTCCTTCGGCGCACGTCGGCGCAATGACGCATAGATTTAGCCGTGGATGCATCGTGTATCCGGCTGGGCACGTTGCAGTGACCGGCGCGGCGTGGGCGCCGACCGCGACTAACGACGCTGCCAACGTTGCAGCAACCAGGGAAAAGCGATGAGAACTTGGCATTCGGCTCTCCTTTCATAGGGACGGCTGATCAAGATCACTCAAGCGCGGTCCGTCACACGGTTTGTCCCGGCTGCCGTCTTTCGGTTGGCTGACATGGATGAAGTGGACCAGTTCCGCACGCTCGTCGTATTCGAGCCCTTCCAGTGCGGCCCTGACCGCCTGCACGCCATCGCGCGCGTCGATCAGAGTGGTGACATCCCGTGATGTGTCGAGGTGCCATGTCGCGCCGGGAGTGCAGAAGCAGATGCTGACCTCGAACAGCGGCATTCCGGCTTCCCCATTGGACATTCGCGTTCCGGTGGGCAATCGTGAAACTATACAACTAAGACAATCGGATGAAAACCGCCTTCACGTCGCGCGGCTTCTCACCGGAATTCCCTGGACTTTGCCTTAAATTGCGATCGGGCAGAGGCGCGATTGACCCGAAGCATCCCGCCTTCCGCAGAGTGCAAGATCATTTCTAAGCCCGCGCGGAAGTCGCAATGGGCGAGGCTAGTCGTCACGTCTCCACAAGAGAACCCACTTGCGTAAGATCGCCCGGCCCGGCTCATCCGGAGTAGTAATCGCCTCCAAGCTAACATGCCGACCCGATCTCGCCGCCAACCGAAGATGATCCCTATGACACAGCTTTGGCTCGCGCACTGTGGAAACCTTCCTCTGCACACAAATGCAGTTCGTTGCGCACCGCGATCAGATCCTTAGAGAGTTAGACCACGCGTAGGTCCCAATGTCGCTTCGGCAGGGGGCAAGGCCTATCGCAACGTCCTTCGCTCCGCCGCCAGATCGGCTTCGAGCATTTCAAGTTGGCTCGCCAGACCGCTGAAGGTCCGACTAATGTTCGTCAGAAGAGAAGATCGTCTTGCGGAAATGCCGGCCTGGCGCGCTTGCTCTCTGTATGCTGATGCAATCAAACGATACTCAGCAGCAGGCCTTGTGCGGTGGGTCATATGCCACAAATGCCTCAAGGCCGACCGACGCTCAAATTAAAAATCCGCCATTTCCACTCGCCGGGAATTCTGCAAACTGGAGCTGTGGCTAGAACACCACGGCCCCAAAAAGCGCCACCACACCCAGGATTGCCAACACAATCAGCGCAATAAAAAGACGATCTTCCTGCCTCATGTCTGTGAGGGTTGATCCTGTCGCAATTTACTACCTTTGATTTAGATCAAAGGCAAAGCTGGCGCGGCCCGCATAAAGATGGAGGCCGCGCGGGTCTCGCTGCCGGTGCCAACATTAAGCCAGCCCCTTGGGATCGGCGGCGAGCGCGCCTTTGCAGTGCCCAGGGCTCGTCGCTCCAGACGCCCCCAATGGCCTAATTGGAATTGCGTGGCGTTCTAATTCGGCTCGCTATTTTGATCAATTGAGCGCAGCATAGTTCCATTGCTGGACCTAGCAAGGCATACCGGCACCTGAGAGACCAATCGCGCTCCCGCCTGAGCAAAAGGGAGTGTGCCATGATCGAACATCCCCATTTGGACACCTACTCGATCCCAGCTCGCATCTGTCTAGTCATCGCTGTCGTCGGCGGCGCCGCACTCATCGCGATGGGGGTACTGACGTTTATTTCATGCACTGAAGGTCAGATGCGCTGACGTTAATAAAGGGCCGCCATTCTTGAACCACCGCACAGTGTCCGCGAGACCTACGTCCGAGGGGTTGGGATGGAGAGTTCTCATGACCAAGCAAATTGCCGCCTTTGCTCTCGTTGTTGCTGCCGCCGTGACTGCGGCCATGGTTCCTATTCACCGCGCCGTACCGGCGAGAACGATATTTGTTGCAGAATTAACAGCCGCCGCAGGCAATCTCCGGGCCAGTGAATTCGAGGACCGATGGCTTTTTCTCACCGAGCGCTAGGTGAACGACCGAGTGCCATCGGTTATTTCAGTACGATCTCGCCAGCGACTTCTCGATCTTGTCCGCGACGGCGGCTGAGCCTCGCTGATGCCGGGCCCGATGGCCTTGATCTGCGCGAGCACGTCGAAGCATCGCGGAAAGTGCCGAGGAGCAATCCAATTCCCGACACCTGGCCGCATAGAACGTCCGGCGACCCGAGTGACCGGCGTGGGCAGTGCCTCCCAACGTGAAACTAGGGCCTATTAGGGCCCGGTAGGTTCGGGCGGGTTTTATCTAACCCGGCAAAAATCGAAATATACTTTTGTTTTCCGATGCTTCCGCCGAATTCGATAGGCCCAAAATTTTGCTGGCGGAAAGGACCACACGGTTTTGCCGTACGCACGGTTCGCGTGTTCGCCGCAGTTTTCCCGGCCCTGTCGACGGAGCCGGAAACTTACTGGCGAGACGAACCTGACAGCGCCGCTCGTCGGCACGAAGCCAAGAACTCACGGAGAGCAATCCGCCCTGCCCTTGACTTCTCGTGCCCGACGCTGCCGCGTCCACCGCAAGCCCGGCTCGCGTATCGTGACGACCACACGATCGCCCCTCAAGGATGAGCCGGGATGCGCGAGACATACGATAAATCCGAATTTCGGTAAAGTGGAATATTTTCGCGGGGACGTATTGACAGACCGGGCAGGTGTTTTGCCCGTCGGGCAAAGCAAAGTCTCGTAGCCCGGATGGAGCGCAGCGTAATCCGGGAAAGGTGCCCCGCCGGGCGAGCGGCCCCGGATTACGCTGCGCTCCATCCGGGCTACAGAAGCCCCACCTCTTCACCGCCGCACCTACGGCTGACCGGCCTTGGACGGATCGATGGAGATCTGGCGCTTCAGGGTGCGCAGGCCGAATGTCGTTCGCGACTGCCGGATGCCCGGTATCCGGTACAGCGCCTGGCGCAGGAAGCGCTCGTAGTGATCGGTATCCCGCACGACGACCTTGATGAGGTAGTCGTATTCGCCCGTCACGAGATAGGCTTCCATCACCTCCGGAATGCGCGACAGCGCGGAGCCGAAACGCTCGAGCACCTTCTCGTCGTGCTTGTCCAGCGTGATCTCGACGAAGGCGACGTTGTTGTAGCCGAGATTGGCGTGATTGAGCACCGCGACGTATTTCTCGATCGCGCCATTCTCCTCCAGGCGCTTCACCCTGGTCCAGCACGGCGAGCTCGAGAGCCCGACCTGCTCCGCCAGCGCGCTCGTCGTCAGGCGGCCGTTCTCGCTCAGTGCCGAGAGAATGCGGCGATCGAGCTGATCCAGCTCCTCGACGGGGCCGCGCTTGGCAGGCATCAGATAATCCTTCTGCATTTTCGCCGTTTTTCGGGAAAATCTCCCGCCATTTCGGCCAATCCGTCGGAATTTTGGGAAATCTTCGCGAATGAAGAGATTATCATTGTGCCGCGAGAGACCGTGACATGCAACCTCAACAGCGCCGCTGCCTCAGCGTGACGGCCACCACGTCCGACCCTTCGACGGCATCGTCCGGCTTGTGCTCGACGCCGGCCGGTTCGGCTTCGGCCTCGACCAGGTCTCGATGACCACCCGCTCCGACGGGAACCGAACGATACGGATGGTTCTTGAAGTCCAGCCGTCGGCCGACTGCGCCGACCTCACGGAACGGTTGTCACGCCATCCGGCGATCCTGGACCTTCGCATCGCGGAGCTTTCACGCGAACAGTCCGATCAGCCGGGTGTCGCCGCTTCACAACCCGCAAACGAGCGGATGCTGCCATGACCAACCCACTTCACTTCCACGTTCCGGAACCAGCAAGCCGGCCGGGCGGCAAGCCGGACTTCTCCGGCGTCTCGATTCCGAAGGCAGGCTCGGTCCGGCGCCCGCCGGTCGATGTGCAGCCCGAGGAGATCCGCGATCTCGCCTACTCCATCATCCGCGTACTCAATCACGAGGGGCAGGCGATCGGGCCATGGGCGCCGGATCTCGCCCAGGACCAACTGGTCGCGGGCCTGCGCCACATGATGACCCTGCGCACGTTCGACGCGCGCATGCAGATGGCACAACGCCAGGGCAAGACGTCGTTCTACATGCAGCACACCGGCGAGGAAGCGGTGAGCTGCGCCTTCCGCATCGCGCTCGGTCCTGACGACATGAACTTCCCGACCTACCGTCAGGCTGGCCTGCTGATCGCGCACGACTATCCGCTCGTCGACATGATGTGCCAGATCTATTCCAACGCGAATGATCCGATGAAGGGACGCCAGCTTCCTGTGTTCTATTCATCCAAGAAGCACGGCTTCTTCTCGATATCAGGCAATCTCGCCACCCAGTTCGTCCAGGCCGTCGGCTGGGCGATGGCCTCGGCGATCAAGGGCGACAGCCGCATCGCGGCGGCCTGGATCGGGGACGGCTCGACCGCAGAGTCCGATTTCCACGCCGCCCTCGTGTTCGCCTCGACCTACAAGGCGCCCGTCGTCCTCAACGTCGTCAACAATCAATGGGCGATCTCGACCTTCCAGGGCATCGCGCGCGGCGGCTCCGGCACCTTCGCCGCACGCGGTCTCGGCTTCGGCATCCCCGCGCTCAGGGTCGACGGCAACGATTATCTTGCGACCTATGCCGTCGCGAAATGGGCCGTCGAGCGGGCCCGGCTCAATCTCGGGCCGACGCTGATCGAATACGTCACCTACCGCGCCGGCGCGCATTCGACCTCGGATGATCCGTCCGCCTACCGGCCGAAGCACGAATCCGAGGAATGGCCGCTCGGCGATCCCGTGATCCGGCTCAAGCAGCATCTCATCGCAGCCGGGGCCTGGTCGGAAGAGCGCCACAAGCAGGCCGAAGCCGAGATTCTTGCCGACGTCATCGCCGCACAGAAGGAGGCCGAGAGCTTCGGCACGCTGCACTCGGGCAGCAAGCCTTCGGCCCGCGACATCTTCGAGGACGTCTATGCCGAGCTGCCGCCGCATCTGCGGCGCCAGCGCCAGCAGATCGGAGTTTGAGCCGTGCCGCGCATGACGATGATCGAGGCAATCCGCTCGGCGCTCGACGTCTCGATGCAACGCAACGACGAGGTCGTGGTCTACGGCGAAGACGTCGGCTTCTTCGGCGGCGTATTCCGCTGCACGCAGGGCCTGCAGCAGAAATACGGCGTGTCACGCTGCTTCGACGCACCGATCAGCGAGTGCGGCATCGTCGGCACCGCGATCGGCATGGCGGCCTATGGCCTGCGCCCCTGCGTCGAGCTGCAATTCGCCGACTACATGTATCCGGCCTACGACCAGATCGTCTCGGAGGCCGCTCGCCTGCGTTACCGTTCGGCCGGCGACTTCACCTGTCCGCTGGTCATCCGCATGCCCACGGGCGGCGGCATTTTCGGCGGACAGACGCACAGCCAGAGCCCCGAGGCACTGTTCACGCATGTCGCGGGATTGAAGACCGTGGTGCCGTCCAATCCCCACGACGCGAAGGGCCTGCTGATCGCGGCCATCGAGGATCCGGACCCCGTCATCTTTCTGGAGCCGAAACGGCTCTACAACGGCCCGTTCGACGGTCATCATGATCGCCCGGTCACCCCATGGGCCAGGCACGAGCTCGCCGAAGTGCCGGAGGGACATTACACCACGCCGCTCGGCAAGGCGGTGACGCGGCGCGCCGGCGAGGCCGTCACCGTCCTGACCTATGGCACCATGGTTCACGTCGCGCTCGCCGCCGTCGAGGAGACCGGTGTCGACGCCGAGGTGATCGACCTGCGCACGCTGCTGCCGCTCGATCTCGAGGCGATTGCCACGTCCGTCGCCAAAACCGGCCGCTGCATCGTGCTGCACGAGGCAACGCTGACCTCCGGCTTCGGCGCGGAGCTCACCGCGCTGGTGCAGGAGCATTGCTTCTATCACCTCGAGGCGCCGGTGATGCGCGTCACCGGCTGGGACACGCCCTATCCGCATGCGCAGGAATGGGACTATTTCCCCGGCCCGCTCAGGCTCGGCCAAGCGCTGCGCGACATCATGGAGACACGCTGATGGGCGAGCGCAGCGTCAAGCTTCCGGACATCGGCGAAGGCATCGCCGAAGCCGAGCTGGTCGAATGGCACGTCAAGCAAGGCGATCTCGTTCGCGAAGACGATCTGCTCGCCACCGTGATGACCGACAAGGCCTCGGTCGAGATTCCCTCGCCGCTCGCCGGCGAGGTCGTCTGGGTCGGCGCCCAGATCGGTGACGCGGTCGCGATCGGCTCGACGCTGGTGAAGCTCAAGGTCGCCGGCGACGATGCCGCGGAGCCCGAAGACAAGACGCCGGCGAAAGCGGTCGCAACGCCGCCAGCCGTGACGAAGGCCGAACCTGCGGCTGCCGCGCCGGCGTCCCCTGCCCGCATCAGCCCCGCGGCCATCGAGGCCAGGCCAGTGACGACATTCGCGGTCCGCCGCGCGCCGGGCGAGAAGCCGCTGGCCTCGCCTGCCGTTCGTCTCAAGGCACAGGAAGCCGGCATCGACCTGCGCCAGGTCCAAGGCTCGGGTCCCGCCGGACGCATCACCCACGAGGACATCGACGCGTTCCTCGCGCGCGGCTCAGTGCCGGTGCATGGCCGCGGCCTGAGCCCGAAGACCGCCGTCACCGACGTCAAGGTGGTCGGCCTGCGCCGCCGCATCGCCGAGAAGATGGCGCTGTCGAAGTCGCGCATCCCGCACATCACCATCATCGAGGAGGTCAACGTCTCGCCGCTGGAGGATTTGCGCGCGACGCTGAACAAGAAGCCGGCGCCGGAGCAGCCCAAGCTGACGCTGCTGCCCTTCCTGATGCGCGCCATGGCCAAGGCGCTTGCCGAGCAACCAGCGCTCAACGCGCTCTATGACGACGAGGCCGGCATCGTGCATCAGCATGCCGGCATCCATATCGGCATCGCGACCCAGACCCCGTCGGGCCTCGTCGTGCCGGTGGTGAGGCATGTAGAGGCGCGCGACCTCCGCGACTGCAGCATCGAGCTCAGCCGTCTCGCGCAGCGCGCCCGCGAGGGCACTGCGACGCGCGAGGAACTGACCGGCTCGACCATCACCATCACCTCGCTCGGCGCGCTCGGCGGCCTTGCGACCACGCCTGTCATCAACCATCCCGAAGTCGCCATCGTCGGCGTCAACAAGATCGCGGTGCGCCCGCTCTGGGACGGCGCGCAGTTCGTGCCGTGCAAGATGATGAACCTCTCCTCCAGCTTCGACCACCGCGTCATCGACGGATGGGACGCCGCAATCTTCGTGCAGAGGCTCAAGGAGCTGCTGGAGAATCCGGCGACGATCTTCGTCGATCCCTGAGACAGGACAAGCCATGACCGAAATCACCTGTCAGCTCGTCGTCATCGGTGGCGGACCCGGCGGCTATGTGTGCGCGATCCGCGCCGGCCAGCTCGGCCTCGACACCGTTCTCGTCGAACGCGGCAAGCTCGGCGGAAGCTGCCTGAATGTCGGCTGCATTCCCTCCAAGGCGATGATCCATGTCGCCGAGGAATTCGAGAAGCTGACTGAAGCAGCGAACGGCAAGACGCCGTTCGGCCTGACGGCGGCGCAGCCCGCGCTCGACTTCGAGCAGGCGATCGCCTGGAAGGACGGGATCGTCCAACGGCTGAACAACGGCGTTGCCGCGCTGCTGCGCAAGGCCAAGGTCAAGATCGTTCAGGGCCATGGACGCTTCCGCGACGGCAAGACCATCGTCGTCGAGACCGAGACCGGACCGAAGACGATCAAGGCCGAGACGGTGGTGATCGCGACCGGCTCGGCCCCCGTCGAGCTGCCATCGCTGCCGTTCGGCGGCAGGGTCATCTCCTCCACCGGTGCGCTGGCGCTCGCAGAGGTGCCGAAATCCCTCGTTGTCGTCGGCGGCGGCTATATCGGGCTCGAGCTCGGGACCGCCTTCGCCAAGCTGGGCAGCAAGGTGTCCGTTGTCGAAGCGCAGGACAACATCCTGCCGCTCTACGATGCCGAGTTGACGGCTCCGATCACGAGGCGCCTCGCCTCGCTCGGTGTCAAGGTGCTGACCGGCGCCAAGGCGCTCGGCCTCACCGCCAAGAGCGACGGACTGCGCATCGAGACCGCCGACGGCCAGGAGCGTAGCCTTGTGGCCGACAAGATTCTCGTCACGGTCGGGCGTGCGCCGGTCACCGCCGCGCTGGGGCTGGAGCAACTCGTGCTCGACATGGACGGCCGCTTCATCCGGATCGGCCAGCATTGCGAGACCTCGATGCGCGGCATCTATGCGATCGGCGACGTCACGGGCGAGCCGATGCTGGCCCATCGCGCCATGGCGCAGGGCGAGATGGTGGCGGAAATTGCCGCCGGCCTGCCGCGCGCCTGGGACAAGCGCTGCATCCCGGCGATCTGCTTCACCGATCCCGAGATCGTCTCGGCGGGCTTGTCACCGGACGAGGCGCGCCAAGCCGGCATCAACATCAAGGTTGGACAATTTCCCTTTGCAGCCAATGGCCGCGCGATGTCGCGCCATGGCGAGGCGGGCTTTGTGCGCGTCGTCGCCAGGGCCGACAATCAGCAGGTGATCGGCATCCAGGCGGTCGGACAGGGCGTCTCGGAGCTGTCCGCCGCGTTCGGCCTCGCGATCGAGATGGGCGCGGTGTTGCAGGACATCGCCGGCACGATCCACGCGCATCCCACGCTGGGCGAGGCCATTCAGGAGGCCGCCTTCAAGGCGCTCGGCCACGCGATCCACGTCTAGGCTTTATCCCGCTCAGAGCGTCCGCGAGGCGGAGCCTTGCACGTCGGTTGATCGGCGCTGCAAGCCTTGGTACGCGAGAAGCCTTAGTACGCGAGAAGCCTTGCGGACAGCGCCTGCGAGGAAGCCGCGCCAGCCTCACGCCAGCCTCACGCCATAAACAATCTCAACGGGACGCTGCGGTCGCGCTCGGTGAACTCCGCCAGCATGGCCGAACGCGAAGGCCGGTGTGACGGACCTCGCTTCCCGTGACCGAGAACCGGCTCGTGTTTTACGTAGTCACCTTCTGGTCAGCTTATGAATCGCCAAGAGCGCCGGGTCGCGGCCAAGCAATCCATAACGGTCGCACCTCAACGCCTGCCGCAACATTTTGAGGCCTTGAGACAGGGCCAATCGCTGTTCAATCTCGGCCGCTATGCCGAAGCGCTGGAATGCTTCAACCTGTTCGAGAGGCACAATCCGGATATCGCGCCTCTCTATCAAACGCGCGGCCTTTGCTTCCAGCGGTTGGGCCGGTTCGCGGAAGCGCAGGCTGACTTCGAGAGGTCCATTGCGCTGAGCCCGGGCGAGGCGGAGACGCACAAGAATCTCGGCACGCTTCATTCGCGATTGGGGCGGATGGAGCAGGCCTTCGCGAGCATCGATCGCGCGCTGAAGCTTCGTCCGAATTTTCCCGCAGCACTCAACGAGAAGGCGCGGGCTCTGTGGAGCCTGCAATTGCTGGATGAGGCCTTCGCGGCCTTTCACCAATCGCTGGCGCTCGACCCGCACAATGCGCACACGATCTGGAACCTCGCGCTGCTTCAGATGCTGACCGGCGATTTCGAACGGGGCTTGCCGGGACGCGAGGCCCGCTGGAAAGCATCTCTCGGCCTCGTCGAGCGTGGCTTTTCTTGCCCCCTCTGGCTTGGTGACCAGCCGATCGAAGGCAAGACCATATTGCTTCATGCCGACGAGGGATTGGGCGACTCGATCCAGTTTGCGCGCTACGCACCCCTCGTGGCCGCGCTCGGGGCTCAAGTCATCCTGGAGGTGTCGACGCCGATCCAGCAACTGCTCGGCGGCATCCCCGGCGTCGCGAATTGCGTCGGCCGATCGTCGACGCCGTCGCTGGCGTTCGACCTGCACTGTCCGCTCGGAAGCCTGCCGCTGGCGCTCGGGACGCGGCTAGATACGATCCCGTTCGCGGAGCAGTATCTCCCCGCGCCCCCTGCATCCCGCGTGAAGGCGTGGGAAGACCGGCTTGGCCCTCACGATCGCTTCCGCGTCGGTCTGACCTGGTCGGGCAATCCGGACCACAACAACGATCACAACCGATCGATGACACTGCGCACGCTTGCGCCGCTGCTCGATTGCGACGTCCAGTTTGTCAGCCTGCAGAAAGGCGCCCGGGACCGGGACCGGGCCTTCCTCGGTGAACACCCTGATATCGTCGACCTGACCGAACATCTCACCGATTTCAGCGAAACAGCGGCACTGGTGTCCTGTCTCGATCTGGTGATCTCGGTCGACACCAGCGTCGTACATTTGGCCGGCGCGCTCGGCGTTCCGGTCTGGACGATGTTGCCTTTCAACCCGGACTGGCGCTGGCTGGTCAACCGCGACGACAGCCCGTGGTATTCGTCCATGAGGTTGTTCAGGCAACCCAAGCGCGATGACTGGGCCAGCGTGGTGGATCGTGTTCGCCTTGAGCTCAGGGCGCAGACCGCGGCATGGCAGTCGGGAACACCGCAACACCAGAGCAAGGCCCCGATACCACAGGATGCGGTCGTCTCTCATTGCCTCGGCAATCTATTCTGGCAGCGCAAGCGCGTGGACGATGCTGTGCTGCATTTCCAGCGCGCGCTGCAACTGCATCCACAATATCTGGATGCAGCGACCAGCTGCGGAAGACTGTTGTTCAGTCTCGGCCGGTATGCGGAAGCCCTCGAATACCTGGGCGTCGCCGAGAAGCTGAGCACAAAGTCCGCAGCCCTGTATCTACTGCGCGGCGAATGCTTTCAGGAGACGAACCGGTTCGCTGAGGCGGAGGCTGACTACGAGAAAGCCATTGCGCTGGACCCGAGCCTCGCGGACGCGCACAACAAGCTCGGCGTGCTCCATGCGAAACTTGGCCGTATGGACCAGGCATTGGCATGTTTCGATCGGACGCTTGAACTTCGACCGGATTTTGCTGCGACGCTGTCCAACAAGGCCTTGGTGTTGCTGAATCTGCAATTGCTGGATGAAGCGTCCGCGACCTTTCAGAGATCGCTGACCGTCGAGCCGGGCAATCCGCTGGCGACCTTCAATCTGGCGACGCTTCAATTGCTGACCGGAGAGTTCGAGCCAGGCTGGCGTGGGCGCGAAGCGCGCTGGAAACTTCCCGTCGGCATGCTCGATCGCGGCTTTTCCCAGCCCCTATGGCTTGGTGATCGACCGATCGAAGGCAAGACCGTCTTGCTTCATGCCGACGAGGGATTGGGCGACGCAATTCAGTTTGCGCGTTATGCCCCCATGGTGGCCGCGCTCGGCGCGCGAGTCATCCTGGAGGTCCAGCCTCCGATCCGGCGGCTCCTGGCCGAGGTGTCCGGGGTCGCAGCGTGTGTCGACCGGCCGTCTGCGACATCGCTGGCATTCGACCTGCACTGTCCTCTTGGAACCCTGCCATTCGCGTTTCGGACACGGCTCGATACGATCCCGAGCGCGGATCCGTACCTTCCTGCGCCGCAAGCGGCGCGCGTGAAGGCGTGGGAAGACCGGCTTGGCGCCCGCGATCGCTTCCGCGTCGGTCTCGTCTGGTCGGGCAATCCAGCTCACCGGAACGACCAGGATCGATCGATCGCGCTGCACAGGCTTGCGCCCCTGCTGGATTGCGATGTTCAGTTCGTCAGCCTGCAAAAGGACGTCCGCGATCGGGACCGGGCCTTCCTCGGCGAACACGCTGATATCGTCGACGTGACGGAACATCTCACGGATTTCAGCGACACCGCGGCGCTGATGTCCTGTCTCGACCTGGTGATCTCGGTCGACACGAGCGTCGTTCATCTTGCCGGCGCGCTGGGCGTTCCGGTCTGGACGATGTTGCCGTTCAACCCGGATTGGCGCTGGCTGCTCAATCGCAACGACAGCCCATGGTATCGGTCGATGCGGCTGTTCAGGCAAAACGCGTCGCACGATTGGTCTGACGTCATTGCGCAGGTACGCACCGAACTGCACAAGGTCGTTGCTGGCAGGGACCCGGCGACAAGGACGGTCGGCGCAGACTAGCGGCCCGTCCAGATCGCTTGGGTATTACCTTCTCAACCGGTCCGCCATGCGCTCGGCGATGGCGACCGTGGTCAGATGGGTGTTGGCGCGCGGGACTTCCGGCATGATCGAGGCATCGATCACCCGCAATCCCGTGCATCCGATCACGCGGCATTCGGGATCGACGACGGAGCGCGCATCATGAGGTGCGCCCATTCTGCAGGTGCCGCTGGCGTGCTGGGCGTCGCTGCACTCGGCGAACAGCCAGTCATCCAGCTCCGCGTCGCTGAGCGGCTCATCCATCGAGCGTCCACTGGCGCCATAGTCGACGCGGTCAGCGATCTCTTTCACCGCAGGCTGCAGACAGATGTCACGCAGCCGGCGGACGCCGTCGCGCATCCGCACGAGATCGCTGGGCTCAGACAGCATACGCTCCTCGACTTCAGGATCGACCTCGGGGTCGGTCGAGACGATGCGGACGTGACCCTGGCTGAAGGCCTGATAGACGGAAACGGCGATGCGCCCCAGCGCGACTTCCACCATCGATTGCTGGGATCGGGCAAGATTGCCGGCGATCATGATCATGTCATTCTCGCCGGCGCCTGCGAGACCGGACGAGTAGCGCAGGCAGCAATTGGTGTGCCGGTGCATCAGCGTGCTGACCTGGCTGCCTTCGCGCAGATGCAGCAGTGCGTTGATGATGGGATGATCGAGCAGATTCTCGCCGACCGGCAAGTCGGCGCGGATGGCGATGCCGAGCTTCTCCAGCAGGGCGGCGGGCCCAATGCCGGAGCGCTGCAAAATGGCCGGCGAATGAATCGCGCCGGCGCAGAGGATGACGTCGCGCGTCGCGCGCGGCGTGAACGACCGGCCGTTCACACGGACCATGACACCGTTGGCGTGCAGCCGGTTGCCTTCGAAGCTGATGGTGTCGACCAGGGCGTGACCGACGATGTCGAGGTTGGTGCGATCGCGCACCGGCTCCAGATAGCCGTCATTGGTGGAGATGCGTAAGCCGGCCTCGCTGTTGATGGCGTAGGGCGAGACACCGGTGCCGGTGGGCGCGTTGTGATCCTCGCACCAGCCATAACCGAGGCCGAGCGCCGAGGCGCGCAGCGCGCGGTCGACATTGCCCCAATCCGGAATCGGCGCGCGATAGACCGGGATCGGGCCGCGATCGCCGTGATAGGGGGCGTCTGGGAAATTCTTGTCCGTCTCCAGCTTGCGGAAATAGGGCAGAAGCTCGTCCCACGACCAGCCCGTGCAGCCGGCGGCCGCCCAGCGGTCGATGTCGTCAGGGACGGCGCGGATCGCGATCTGGCCGTTGATTGTCGAGCTGCCGCCCATGGCGCGGCCACGCCAGAGCAGCAGCGGCTGCTGCCGCTCGGTGCGGCGCGCCAACAGTTTCGGCCAGCGGAAGTCGTCGTCACCGATGGCGCGCATCGGATTGGGAATGCGGATGTGTTCCGGCGTGGTCGCGGTGCGCAGATCCTGCCCCGCCTCAAGCAGCAGCACACGATGCGCCGGGTCTTCGCTGAGACGCGCGGCAAGCGTCGCGCCGGCGGAGCCTCCGCCGATGATGATCGTGTCGTATTCCTGTTCAATCACGTCCTGTGCGCTCCGTTGGCGACCCCATGGGACGCGGCGATCATTCCTTCAGACCTGTTCCAGCCACGCCACGCACGAAATTCCGGCGCATCAGCGAGAAGAACAGCGCGCTGGGAACGAGAGCGACCGCGGCGGCCGCGCTGAGATGACCGATATCCACCGTGAAGCCGGTCTGAAACAGCGCCAGTCCAACTTCGAGCGTATACGTATCCTTGTTGGTCGTCACGACGAGCGGCCATGCGAACGCGGTCCAGGCCTGGAAGAACGCCAGCACGCCCAGCGCCCCCAGCGGCCCCCGCATCAGCGGCAGCACGATCCGCAGAAAGATCCAGCCCTCGCCTGCTCCATCGACGCGCGCGGCCTCCAGAAGCTCGTCGGGGATCGAGGTCGTCACATATTGCCGCACCAGGAAGATGCCGAAGCTCATCACGAGATAGCCGACCAGCAGCCCGGGCAGCGTGTTCAACATCCCCGCAGCCTGAACATTGAGATAGAGCGGGATCATGTAGACTTCGAAGGGCACGACTGACGTCGCGATGATGACGCCGAAGACGGCGGGAAACCAGGGCAGATCGAACTTGCCGAGCACGTAGCCGGCGATGGCGGAAGTGGAGACGATGCTGGCCGTCGAAATCCCCGCGAAGATCAGCGTATTGCCGATCCAATGGAGCAATGGCGTGTCGTGCAGCACGCCGAGGATGTTCTCCAGCGTCGGATGGTTCGGAATGATGGTCGGCGGCCAGGCCAGCAATTCGGGCGGCGTCTTGAACGCGTTGCTGATCAGGAAGACCAGCGGCAACAGCATCATCAGGCCGACAACGGAGAGAACGACGTCGGTTGCAAGGCCGGCCGGTGTGTTGCGATCGATATCGCTGGACGGATGGTCTGGATCGCTCACGCCCGGCTCCGATCCCGAAACAGCCTGAACTGCGCGCCGGTCAGAACCAGCACGATCACGAGAAGCACCACGGCTTCGGCGGCGGCATAGCCGACCCGGTAATTGCGAAAGCTGTTTTCGAGCATGTCGAGCACGAGCACGCGAACCAGATGTCCCGGCGCGCCCTGGACATCCGAGGCCAGGACGAAGGCCTGCGCATAGATGTTGTACGACGAGATCAGCGTGATCACCGACACGTACAGCATGACAGGCTTCAACAGCGGTATTGCCACGTAGCGGAAGGCCTGGAACGAGGATGCGCCATCGAGGCGCGCGGCCTCATAGAGCGCCTCCGGAACGTTCTTCAGGCCCACGAGGAAGATCAGGACGGCATAGCCGATCGCCTGCCAGGAGCACAGCACGATCAGGCACACCACCGATAGGACGGGATCGAACAACCAGGACTGCGCCGGGATTCCGAACCATCCGATGAGGGCGTTGAGCGGCCCGAGCCGCGCATCGAAGATCCATTTCCAGGCCATCGCCGCCGGCACCAGCGATACGACGTGCGGCAGGAAGATCGAGGTCTCGTAGAAGCCGCTGCGCCGCAGCCCCTGCCGGCTGTTGATCAGCGCGGCGAGTGCGAGCCCGACGGGAATGGTGATCAGCAGGACGCCGAAGGCGACGACTGTGGTGTTGAAGATCGCCTCGATAAACAGCGGATCGCTCATCAGCTCGACAAAGTTGTCGAGCCCGATGAACGGCTTGCGCCGCGAGATGATGTTCCACTTGAACAGGCTGAGACGCAGCGTCTCGGCGATCGGATAAATGCGCAGGCAAGCATAGAGACCGAGAACCGGTAGCAGCGCCAGAACCGGAAACAGCCATTTCGGCTTGGAACGCATGAAGTCTCCCGGACGCCGCCGCCGGCTAGCGCTGCAATTGTGTGGTCGAGACCATTGATTGCGAGCTTACTTGGCCAGCAGATCTTCCCGGGCCAGGATCTTGTCGCTCTCCTCGGCCGCAGATTTCAGGAAGGCGTCGATGGCGGCATCGTTTCCTGCAAGCGATTTGTCCGTGTAGGCCTTCTCGAGCCGCGCCGCGAGCCGGGTGAGGATTTCGCTGGCCGGACTGATCGCGGGAACGGTGAAGAAGACGTGGTCGGCGGGGGTGTTCACGAACGCGCCGAGCTGCGGGATCTTGCCGAGGACCGCGGAGTAGTCGAGCCCCTTGCGATTGGGCACCCACGCCGTGTTCTCGAGCAGCCACAGCAGATTCTCCGGCTCGTTCGCCTTCTGGACGAAATCCCAGGCGATCTGGCTCTTCGGCCCCTTGTTGGGGACGTAGAGGTCCACGGGGACCATCAGCGTGCCCTTGGGCAACGGAGCCGTCGCATATTTCAGATCGGGCGCCTTCTTGGCGACGTCGCCGATCACCCAGGATTCGCGGATGAACATTGCGGTCTGGCCGAGCTCGAAGGCTTCGGCATCCGCCTTCATCTCGGGCAACACCGTCCGGTAGGTCACGACATTGTCGAGATATTGCTTGAGCGCGTTACGGCCGGCCTCGTTGGCGTAGGCCGCGCGCCACTTCCCGCCCTTCTCCTCCAGCAGCGTCCCGCCGAAATTATAGAGGATGGTCCAGTACTTCTCGGCGATACCGGAGCCGCCGCCGCTGAGACGCAGGCTCCAGCCGCTGACCGTCGGCGTACCGGACGCGTCACGCTGCACCAGCTTCTGCGCGTAGGCCGTGTAGTCCGCCATCGTCTTTGGAGGGGAAGTGAGACCAGCCTTGGCGAACATCTCGGTGTTGTAGAACAGCGCGCCCTGCCCCTGGAACAACGGCACGCCGTAGATCTTGCCCTCGTACATAGCGGTCTTCACGCGCGTCATGTCGTAATTGGCTTTGACGAAATTCACGATCGAGGCCGGCGGCTCTGGAATGAGGCCCGCTTCCAGATATCGCGCCGCCTCGACCTCCATCTCGATGACGTCTCCGGCAGCGCCCGATGGAAGCGACAGCGCCAGCCGCTTCTCGTGCTCGCGCAAGGCGATGGCCTCGACGCTGACATCGAGATCGGGATACTTCGCCTTCAGCTGATCTCCGACGCGCTTGTAGAAGGGGGCGAGGTCAGGCCAGCCGCTCCAGATGGTCAGCTTCTCCGCCGACGCAGGCGAGACCAGCATCGGCAGGGCAGCGGCCACTGCCAGCAAGCGAGCGGCTGACAGCCATGAACGACGCTTTGTCCCGGGAGAGGTTGGATATCCGCACGTGCCAACCGATGTCGCGATGAAGGCCATGTCCCCGCTCCCCAGATACTTACAAAAATCCCGACCAAAGGCTGTCATGCAACCGGTTGCGTGTCAATTGCGATCCGTTGCCGCTTTGGAAGGCGATTGACCAAATCGTCAGCGGCTTTTCCGTTTGGCGGGAGCCGGACCGGTGCTCGCGCGCACGACGAGATGCGAGTTCAGCTTGTGACGGATCTCGCCCGATGCGCCGCCATTCATCTGGCTGAGCAGGAGTCCAACCGCGACGTCGCCTGCATCGGCGCAGCGCGCCGACACCGTGGTGAGCGGCGGGTAAGTGGTCTCGCCGAGCACATCATCGCAGCCGACCACGCTGAACGATCTGGGCACGTCGACATCGAGGGCCGCAAGCCCCGCCAGTAGACCCTGGGCAACGAGGTCGTCGAACGCGATCGCCGCGGTCACCCCGCTGGCGACGATCGGGGCAGCCGCCAATCGGCCGGTGTCGTAGGACGGCGGGCGCGCCGGAATGGCGATCACCTTGATCCCGCGCTTCGCCGCCTCTTTCCGGACCGCGTTGCGCCGCTGCTGGTTGGACCATGAGGTCGTGGGGCCGCTGACATAGGCGATGTGCCGATGCCCGAACTCGGCAAGATGCGCAATCGCGGCTGCAACGCCGGGCGCGGTGTCGATCAGGACCCGCGTAATTCCTTCGATGTCGCGATTGATCAGCACCAGCGGCCGGCGCGCGGCATAGGTCCGGATCTGCGCTTCGTCGAGACGGGACGAGGCGAGCACGAGCCCCTCCACCTGGCCGATAAAGCGACCGAGCAGCAATTCCTCGCGGGCGGGATCCTCGTCCGAGTTGCCGAGAAAGACGCAGAGTCCCGCTTTGTCGGCATGAAGCTGCGCGGCCCTGATCAGGGGCGGAAAGAACGGGTTCGCAACGTCGGAGACGATCAGCCCGACATTGCCGTGCCGTCCGGTCGACAACGCGCGGGCAACCTGGTTGGGCACATAGCCGAGCTTGTCGGCGACCGCCTTGACGCGCCGGACGGTCTCCTCGCTCAGCATTCCCGGTCGCGTAAAGGCGCGCGAGACGGTCGCGCGCGAGACCCCGGAGAGCTTCGCGACCTGGCTGATGGTCGGCGCGATCTCCGAGCGTTGCTCCCTGCCGTCGGAATCGCGTTTCACCGGGGGCGTCTCCTGTGCGGGATCTCGGGACTACACATGCCCTAGATCGTCGCTGGCGCGCAAGCTTGACATGCAACCGATTGCATTACATCCTTGATCGCGCGGAGTGACAGGCCCCGTCAAGAACCACGGATGAGCATGATGGCTTCGGTCGCTCCGGGAATCCCGACATTGGGGATCGCGATATCAGAGACGCGGGACGCGATGGGCCGGGCCGCGGCGTCGGACGTCGCTGCGGCGCTGCGCGACCGCCTCGCCCGGCGAGATGTTGTGCGGATGGTGTTCGCGGCCGCGCCGAGCCAGGCGGAGATGCTGGGCGCGCTTGCGAGCGAGCGCGATATCGATTGGCGACGCGTCACCGCCTTCCACATGGACGAATATCTCGGGCTTTCGGCGGATGCGCCCGAGCGCTTCGGCGCCTGGCTGACCCGCCATTTCTTTTCGCGCGTCCCCTTGGGCACCGTCCATTTGATCGGACAAGAACCGGATCCCGACCGCGAAGTGGCGCGTTATGCGGGGCTTCTCAGCGAGGCCCCGATCGACGTCGTGTGCCTCGGCATCGGCGTCAACGGGCATCTGGCGTTCAACGATCCACCCGTCGCGGATTTGCGCGACCCGAAACAGGTCAAGATCGTCGAGCTCGACGCGATCTGCCGTCAGCAGCAAGTCGACGACAAGTGTTTTACGACACTGGACGATGTCCCGACGCATGCAATCACCCTGACGATTCCGCGGTTGCTGGATGCCGACCAGCTTTTCTGCGTAGTGCCCGGCGCGGCCAAGCGGGCCGCCGTCGAGCAATCCCTGTATGGCCCGATCGGCGCGGCCTGTCCGGCAAGTGCATTGCGGACGCATCCGCGCTGCACGCTGTATCTCGATCGGGATTCCGCACCGCCTCGACTGCAAGCGCCGGCGCGCGCATGAGCACCCAGGCGACACACATCTCGGGCCGCGATCCCGAGACCGGACAACCTCACACGATCACGATTTCCGATGGCCGTATCTCAGCCATCGGCCCCGGCGGTGCCGACGACGGGCATTGGCTGTCGCTCGGACTGTTCGATCTGCAATTGAATGGCTTCGGCGGCCATGACCTCAATGGCGGCACCGATCCACAGACGGTTCGCGATCTCGCCCTGGCCGTCCATGGCAGCGGCGTATCGCGTTTTGCGCCCACGCTGATCACGGCATCGCGCGCTGCGTTCATCGATGCGTTGAAGGCGATCGCACAGGCGCGCGCCAGCGATCCGCTGGTCAGGCACGCAATCCCCTTCGTCCATGTCGAAGGGCCCCATATCGCACCGGAGGACGGCCCTCGCGGCGCGCACCCGGCCGAGCACGTCAGGCCGCCTGACCTGGACGAGTTCGACGATTGGCAGGCCGCCAGCGGAAACCTCGTTGGCCTCGTCACCTTGTCACCGCACTGGCCGCAGGCGCCCGATTATGTGCGAGGGCTTCGCGCGCGCGGCGTTCATGTTGCGCTCGGCCATACCAACGCCACGACGGATCAGATCTCTGCCGCGGTCGAAGCCGGCGCCATGTTGTCAACGCATCTCGGCAACGGCATCGCGGCGCAGTTGCCGCGGCACCCCAATCCGATCTGGACGCAATTGGCGGAGGACAGGCTGTGGGCGAGCTTCATCGCCGATGGCCACCACCTTCCGTCCGAGACCTTCAAGGCCATGCTGCGCGCCAAGGGCCTCGAACGATCCATGCTGGTGTCGGACGCCGTCGCGCTCGCGGGGTGTCCGCCGGCGATCTACGACATGCCCGTCGGAGGACGCGTCGAGCTGAAGGCGAATGGCCGGCTGGAAGTCGTGGGCACGCCGTTCCTGGCGGGTGCAGCAGCCAGCCTGCCGTTCGGGATCACGACGGCGCAACGCATGGCCGGAATGACACTGGCCGAGGCACTGCGGCTGGCAACGATCAATCCCCGCACGCCATTCCAGCTTCCGGCCCTGACAGTCGGAGCGCCCGCCGATCTGCTGCGATTTCGTCTCGGCGATGATGGATCCATCATCCCCGAGACCACTTTTGTTGCCGGTCAGCCCTTTCCGGCCAAGCCTTGAGGAATTGAGATGAGCCAGCTTCGCATCGGCTTGGTTGGTCCGGGGGCGATCGGTGAAACCCACGCGCGTGCGATCAAGGCGCTCGACGAGACCGTTTTGGCCGCCGTCGCCGGCGGCACGGCCGAGCAGATTGCCGCCTGCATCGACGGCCAACCTGTTCCGGCGTTTGCAACCACCGACGCCATGCTGGCCGGCGCGGACATTGACGCCGTGGTCATCTGCACTCCGAGCGGCGCGCATCACGACGCAGCCCTTGCCGCCATCAGATCGGGTCGGCATGTGCTCGTCGAGAAGCCGCTTTGCGTCGATCCGGCCGAGGCGGCATCCCTCGTCCGGGCAGCCGAGAGCTCGCAACTGATCTGCTGCGTGGTCTCGCAGCGCCGGCTCGAGCCGCAGCACCAGGCGATCAAGACGCTGCTCGATGCAGGCCAGCTCGGACAACCGCGCCTGATCGAGGCGGCCATCCATTGGTACCGCTCCGACGCCTATTATGCGGAGAAGCCATGGCGCGCCGAAGCCGATCACGGCGGCGGCTCGCTGTTCAACCAGGGCGTCCATAATCTGGATCTGATGCTCTGGCTGTTCGGGCCGGTGGCGAGCGTTCAGGGCCAGACGGCGACGCTCGGACATGCGCACGCGATCGAGGACACCACGGCGGCGCTGCTGTCCTTCGCATCCGGCACGCTCGGCGTGATCGTGACCAGCACGGCGCTGCCGCCGGGACGCCCCGCCATGCTGCGATTGTTCACCGATCGCGGCAGCTGCGAGCTCGCGCACGACGGCATCGTTCGCTGGGATTTTCCCGGCGTCGCCCAGCCGGCGAGCGCGGCGGGACCAGGAAGCGCCGCCAACGATCCCAAAGCCGTCGGCATCGAGGGGCATATCGCCCAGTGGCGCGACTTCGTCGGTGCGGTCCGGGAGCGACGGGCCCCCGCCACACCGTTCAGGGAAGGGTTCGAGGCCACGCGCGTCGTCACCGCCATCTATCGCTCGGCCGCGGACGGCCGGGCCGTCACCCCCAATGACATCTCGCCACTGGTGTAGCCCGATGGCCGGCAATGCTTCTTCCACGCTCGACATCGCCATCATCGGCGCGGCGCATCCACACGTCGAATACGCGCTCTCGGAGATCTCCGTCAGGACCGACGTCAGGATCGCGGCGGTTGCCGATCACGACGCGGCGCGCCTCGCCGAGTTGGAACGACGCGCGCAGGCGCCCGGCTACGCCGACCCGATCGCATTGTTGGACACACATAAGGTCCAGGCCGTCGCGATCTTCACCGAATTCGGTCTCAGGGCCCCGCTCGTGGCCGAACTGCTGCGCCGAAACATTTTCGCGATCGTCGACAAGCCGATGGCGGTGACGCTGCCGCAGCTCGCCCTGATCGAGGACGCCCTAGCCGGGCGCAACATCCTGACGCTTCTGCTCGAGAAGCGCTTCTATCCGGTGACGCTTGCGCTTCGCTCGGTGCTCGACAGCGGCGAGCTGGGCGACATCGTCTCGATCAGCTCGACCGGGCCGCACAAGCTCGTGCCGGGCCGCCGTCCGGCATGGCTGTTCGAACCATCGACCTACGGCGGCATCCTCGCCGACCTGACGGTCCACGACATCGATCTGGCACTCTGGCTGACCGGGTACACCAGCGGCACGATCAGCGGCTGGGTCTCGCCTACTCCGGCGGCCGGCACAACGAACTTCCCTGCTCTGGGGCGCGCCATCCTCGCCTGCGATGGCGGTCCGCAATTCTCAATCGAGGTGGACTGGATCCAGCCGGAAGCCTCGCCCCGCCATGGCGATTATGCCATGCGGATCTCGGGGACACGCGGGCGCGCGGATGTTCTCTTCGCCGAGAACCGGCTTCTCGTTGAAACAGCAACACAAGCGCGACGCGAGGTCGATCTTCCCCAGGGCGCCTCGCCTGCCGGCTTCGTCTTCGATCACCTCGTGCACGGCGAAGCTCTGCAGATTTCGGCGAAAGACGCCCTGCGCGCCACACGTATCGCAATCCTCGCCGAGGACAGTGCGAAGCAAGGCGGCAAACCCATACGGTGGGGTTGAGAGGCAAGGGGGTTGAGAGGCAAGGCCATGGGCATGGCGGCGAAACCGCCAGAGCCATCTGGATAGCAGCGTTCCAATACTCGAAAGAAGTACCCCCGGCCGGCTCTGCCTTTTGCATCTCCGAGCAGCAGCGGCCCCGCCGACGCGCTGACAACATAGCGGGGCCGCCTGCTCCACGGACTTCGGCGCTTAGCCTCGTCCCGAAAGCCAATACATTCTACGCTTCGCGGCTGAGACTGAGGATTCCTCAAAAGAGGCAGCCCGTTCGGAGCGCTTTGCGCTGTCACGCGGGTATGCTCCGGACACCGCCTCGCCTTGATAGCCGAGCCTTCGCGGAAACGGCGCAACCGGAGGGACTATTCGACGGTCACGGACTTGGCGAGATTGCGCGGCTGGTCGACATCGGTCCCCAGGATCGCGGCACTGTGATAGGCGAGAAGCTGCAGCGGCACCGCAAGGACCAGCGGCGTCACGATCTCTGGCATATCCGGCAAACTCAGGACCGAGCATGCGCTGGATGCGGCGAGCGAAGCGCCTCGCTGATCGGTCAACAACATCGTGTGGCCGCCACGGGCGATGACCTCCTGCATGTTCGACATGGTCTTTTCGAACGTCGCCCCGCTCGGCGCGATCACGATGACGGGCATGTCCTGGTCGATCAGGGCGATTGGCCCATGTTTGAGCTCGCCGGCCGCATACCCCTCCGCGTGAATGTAGGTGATCTCCTTGAGTTTGAGGGCTCCCTCCAATGCCAGCGGATAGTTGGTGCCCCGGCCTATAAACAACGCGTCGCGCGCCGTACAGATCCTGCGGGCGAGCTCCAGGACTTTCGGCTCCAGTTCAAGCGCGCGATTCATATAGGTCGGAAGCTGGGCGAGAGCTCGAGCACATGAGCTTTCGTCTTCGGCCGAGAGCACACCGCGGCTGCGCCCCGCCGCGATTGCGATGCAGATCAAGGTCGCCAACTGACAGGTAAACGCCTTTGTGGATGCAACCCCAATCTCAGGACCAGCCAGCGTCGGCAGCACGGTATGGCTTGCGCGCGCCATCGTCGAGGTTTGCACGTTGACGACCGAAAGAACACGCTGATCGCGGCTCTTCGCGAATTCCAACGAGGCGAGCGTGTCGGCCGTTTCACCGGATTGCGACACGAAAATCGCCAGGTTGCCCGCGCCTAGTGGAACATCGCGATAGCGGAACTCCGACGCAATATCGACTTCAACCGGGAGCTTGGCGTAGCGCTCAATCCAGTACTTCGCAACCAGAGCAGCATAGAAGGCAGTGCCGCAAGCAACAATCGAGATGCGGTCGATCGCCCTGAAGTCCACATCCACGCCTTCCGGCAGCCTGACTGTACCGTTGCGCCCGACATACTGAGCAAGCGTCTCCCCGACCACCTTCGGCTGCTCGTGGATTTCCTTGGCCATGAAGTGGCGATGCTCGCCTTTGTGAACGATCACAGCCGACCTGCCGATTTTGGCCGACGCACGTCGCAGAGTCGCGCCATTCACGTCGAGAAACTCGATCTGGTCTCGCGTCACGACGGCGAGATCGCCGTCCTCGAGGTAAGCGACAATGTCCGTGAGGGGTGCGAGCGCAATCGCGTCCGAGCCCAGGAACATCTCGCCGCGCCCATAACCCACGGCAAGAGGCGAGCCTTTCCGAGCGCCGATCAGGAGGTTCTCATGCCCTTCGAACAGGAAGGCGAGCGCGAACGTTCCGTTCAGGCGGGGAAGCACCTTACGTACCGCGACGATGGGCTCGCATCCGTTCTTCCGCTCGCGGCTGACGAGATGCGCAACCACCTCCGAATCCGTTTCGGTCGCAAGGCGGGCGCCAGCCGCCTCGAGCTCATTGCGCAACTCTCGATGGTTCTCAATGATTCCGTTGTGCACAATCGCAACGCCGTCGACCATATGAGGATGCGCATTGTTCTCATCCGGACGGCCATGCGTCGCCCAGCGTGTGTGACCGATTCCGATCTGCCCCGACAGCGGCTCCGAAACGAGCAGGCTTTTGAGGTTCACGAGCTTTCCGACCGCACGACGCCGGGTCAACGAGCCGTTCTCGAGAGTCGCAATTCCCGCGGAGTCGTATCCGCGATATTCAAGCCGTCTCAACGCATCCAGGAGAACCGCAGAGGCAGGGCCACGCCCGACGACACCAACGATTCCGCACATATTCCGCCTCCGCGCATTTACCGGCCCGACGAATTGCAGGCCAAAACTCACTGCGTCACGCTGCTAAGGCCCAGTTTCCTTTCGGCCGTCCGCGCGCTTGTCGATATCGTGCTGCGCCCTGATCAACATCCTCCAACCCGCAATCCATTCGAGGCATCAATCATGCGCTGGGTCTGCTGCGGCTCGCTCGCGAGCTCGACCGCGATGCGATTCAGCTGCTGAAACGTCGGCAGTTGCGCCAAGCGACGCAAGTTGAACGCAAGGTGCTCTTGCCGAAACATCGAGAACAGGGAGACTCCCGTCGGATTCGCCGCAAGCGCATAATCCACCGCGAACGCGGCAGAAATCTCGGTGAGATCGCCCCGGTATCCCAGCTCGTACAGCTCCTTCAACAACTGTTGCCTCGCACCTATTCTCGTGGCGAGCTCACCGACACACGAAAATGATCCATACGTCACAAACGTTCTACTCCGCGCGGAATGTCCTGATCGCAGAAGATTCGGCTCGAGCGGGTTGTTGGCGGTCTGTACCAGACGATATGGCAATGAATCATTCAGGCCATCAATTCCCGCCACGTCGTTTCCCGCAATCGAGATTGCAAGGGCTTTCCCATCCTGGACGATGCGCTCAACCGCCCGAATGATGTCTTCGCGAACGACTTCCTCGCGAGTGGGACGGTGGAGAGCCAGCACGTCCACATAGTCCGTCCGAAGACGCTGCAAGCTGTCCTCGATGCTCGTTCTGATCAGCTCGGCCGAAAGCGGCACCTTGAACGGCTTTGGCTTCACTGCAGAGAGACGCGATCGCATTCCGGGAAATACCGCCAGACAGGCGCGCGCCATGGGCTTCAGGACCCGCATGGTGGCGCCGGCAGCACTCGGGCGCATTCCGACCTTGGTACAGATATGGACACTGCGGCGCCTGCTGGAGGCGAACCGGCCGCAAATCGATTCTGCCGTCCCATCGCCGTACGAAGGCGCCACATCGTACCAATTTATTCCGGCGTCGTATGCGCGCTCCAGCGCCTCGATGCCGGCGCGTGCCCCAACGCGCCCTCCGAGAGACGCACAGCCGAAGCCGATGCGCGATACGCTGGTACCGAGAGCATCAACATAGACCGTCTTCATCGCAGACACTCTTGATAGGTCGCGGCCACGCACACTCCAGGCAGACCGTCAGGTCAGTCGAGCCGGCCATCGCACAACTCTGCAGGTTGTGCGCGGCCTATTCCTCATGCAAATGGAGGATGACCGGCTCGTTCAGGACATTGTACGCGTGCCCATCGAATTCACGACGGCGGCGATGATGTGCGGAGTAGTCCGTTCGAGCCATCACCCACCGGCTGACACGACCGCCATCGTCGGGTGCGCACATTAGAGCACTGGCGAAACGGCAAGATTGAGCGTCCATTTGCTGCGATCGATGAACTCCGACCGTTTCGAAGAACGACATAACCTGGACATCAAGTGTCATTGCGCTCAGAACCAGCCTCCAACGACGTTCTGGTGACGGGAGCCGCCGGCTTCATCGGCTTTCATGTTGCACGTCGGTTGCTCGATGAGGGACGCCGGGTCGTCGGGTTGGACAACATCAACGACTACTACGACCCCGCCTTGAAGCGTGGTCGTCTCGGCATTTTGCAGCGCGATCCGCGTTTCTCCTTCATGCAGATCGACCTTGGAGATCGGTCGGCAATGGCGGAGTTGTTCGAGAATCATCGCTTTAAGCGAGTCATCCATCTTGCCGCTCAGGCCGGCGTTCGGCATTCGATCGATCAGCCGCACGCCTATGTCGACGCCAATCTAGCGGGTTTCCTGAATGTCCTGGAAGGATGCAGGCATCACGCCTGTGGTCATTTGATCTACGCCTCGTCGTCGTCCGTCTATGGCGCCAATACCGAGCTGCCGTTTTCGACACGACACAAGACCGACTTCCCCATCAGCTTCTATGCCGCGACCAAGAAGGCCAATGAGCTGATGGCCCACTCTTACAGCCACCTGTATCGTCTCCCGGTCACCGGCTTGCGGTTCTTTACGATCTACGGCCCGTGGGGCCGGCCCGACATGGCGATATTCCTGTTCGCCGACGCAATCACCAAAGGCAGGCCGATCAAGCTCTTCAATCATGGGAAGATGCGGCGCGACTTCACCTATGTCGACGACGTCACTCGCGTTATTTCGCAGCTGATTGATCGCGCTCCGGAAGACAGGGCTGATGCGGCGGCCGCCCCGGCCAAACTCTACAATGTCGGCAATCACCGCCCGGAAGCGCTGATGCATGTCGTCAACCTGCTCGAGAAGGAGCTTGGACGAACGGCCGACAAGGAGATGCTGCCGATGCAGCCAGGGGATGTTCCGGAAACCTTTGCCGACGTCGGCGATCTGATGCGGGATGCCGGCTTTTCGCCGTCCACACCGATCGAAACGGGCGTACGGAATTTCGTCCGCTGGTACCGCGACCACTATGAAATATGACGCGTCGACCATCTGCGGTCCGGCCCTCACGAGGCATCAGGACGTAACATCTGCGCGGCGGATTGCGATGGATGACCAGGCTCACCTGCAAAAGATCGCGGCCCCGGCGGGGGGCTAGGATTAGCAGGCCGGGGCCGCAACGCTGCGCCGAAGTGGGCTCCGTCGGCGCACCACCATCGTAGTCTTAGAAAAGCCACCATTCATTCTGAATTCGTGATCATTCCCGTCAACGTGGGGGTACCCATCCATGATGATGTATCCTCCTAGAATAGCGACTTGCCACGTGTGCCATTGTGGTGCGATGAGCCGATGAGCCCACTCGATGCATAGGGCTCCGTGCAGTCATCGGAATGTGGGCGTGTGGGATGTGGGCGTTGTCCGGAGACATCGATGCCGCGGTATTTCTTTCATATCCACGACGGCGCTTCCGTGCTCGACGACGTCGGGCTCGATCTGCCGGACATTTTCGCGGCGCGGTCCGCGGCGGTTGAACTGAGCGGCGAAATACTCAAGCATGACCTGGCGGATCCGCTCTTGCCCCACGTCTCCTGGCAAGTCGAGGTCAGCGACAGCCCCAGGCTTGGCGGCCGGTCGCTGCTCATTCTTCAGTTCTCGGTCGCAGGATAACTGACAAGAGCGGCATCCTCCCCGTGCCCAAAGCGGAAGAGGTTATGCGGCTGCGCTCAGGACAGATTGCCGCATGTTGCATTGCGGTCAGCGCGAAGAGGCGTGCTAGCGCTCTCCGGTCACTGGATCCGGTCCTGCCTGCGCGGGCTTGTCCTGCGCGGAATTGCCGCGGTCATCATGGGAGATGGCGAGAGCAGCAAGCGCCGTACGATTACCGATCGCGAGCTTCTGGAAGATGTTGTGGAGATGCACCTTGATGGTGCCGTCGGCAATATTGAGTCGGCGGCCAACTTCCTTGTTGGAGAGACCACGAGAGACGAGGCGCATGATCTGCTGCTCACGATCGGTGAGCACCGCGAGTGCAGTTTCGAGATTCGGACTCTGCTCCCGAGCCTGGGCCTGATCGGTGGGCGGTCCTGGAATGACGGTCTCACCATTGGTGATCGCTCGCAAGCATTGCACCAGGTCCTGGCCCGCCATCTCCTTCAGAAGAACACTGTGCCCCGCGGGAACGGTCGGCAAAACAAGATCATAATCCTCGCCGGCCACGAAGAAGGCCCAACGCGTCGATCGAGTTTCCGAATCGCCGAACGAATTGTTCAGCAGCGCTGCAAGCTCCGGCATTGCCGCATCCACGATCGCAACGTCGGGTGCGAGCGTCACAACTGACTTGACGCAGCTCGCAGCATCACCGCAGGACGCAACAATCTCAAAATCGGATTCTGAACCAAGTATACTTGCGAGACCTTGCAGTACAACGGGATGTCGGTCCGCAATAACTACAGTCGCACGACGCATCGGGCGCTCCTGAATCTGCCGACTCAATTCCGCCGAATGAAGCTGAACGCTTCCGCCATTGCCGCTTCAAAACCAATTGATCGCAATAAACTTTCTACCGCACAAAAGTTTCACCCGGCGATACCGAACCCGCGAGGCAAACGACCGCGCGGGTCTGAAGCTTCGGATAATACATGAAGTTTCCAGATCCAAACGCCGTATGAATCCGGGGTGAGGTCTGACCGCCTCTTGTTAATACATTAGGACACGAACCGATTGGCCGCCGCGAAGCCACGACGATCGAGTATGTGCCCGCTAACAGTCATATCTCTCTATTTTATGCCAACATTCAAAGGTTGAACAGGTACTCTCGCTCGCCCTCAGATCATGTTTTCGCGACCGCACCGGGCCTCGTTCACCACGTAGAAAGCCGGACGCAATCTATAACGAACGGTATATAGGCAAAATCGAAAAATTGAATCTAACCTTTAGGAAAGGCTAACGAAAGGCCTGCTTCTAAAAATCGGTAATCCCGGTGGCTTGTTGAGCTTCATTCTTTTTATCCGGGCTTCGTTTCAGGTCGCGTCATTGCGTGCGGAGGTAGATATGAGGAGGCGACAATCTAGTCGAGTCGTTTTAATTGGTCGAAATATTTTACTTCGAGAAGGAATTTCAAGAATACTGCATGCGGCAGATTTCCACATTGCGATGTCGGTCTCGAGTACCGATGAACTGCCAAGCGCACTACAGGGATGCCAGCTCCTCTTTGTGATCGTCCACAATCCCGACGAATTCGAGCTCGCACTGAAGCATATCGGATTTGTAAAGGAGCATTATCCAGAGGCCCGCGTGGCGATCGTCTCGGACCACCACCGGCCGCATGAGCTGATCTCGGCCTACAAGGCCGGGGCGAGTGGCTACTTCGTAGACGTGAATTCTTGCGACGCTTTCGTCAAATCCATAGAGCTCGTGACCATGGGCGAAACCGTGTTTCCGCCCGCATTCCTGTCATTCGTGCTCGATGGCAGTCCCGATCGCGAGCCTCAATTGCAACCGACGGGTGATACGAGTGAGGAGCGATCGAGCTTCATCGTTACGGCTGAGCAACGGATCGCCCCTCATCTGTCGCCGCGAGAGCAGGCAATTCTCTCATTTCTGATCGAAGGCAATTCCAACAAATGCATCGCGCGAAAGATCGATATCGCTGAAGCAACAGTGAAGGTTCACGTCAAGGCGATCCTGCGCAAGATACGAGTCCAGAACAGGACGCAGGCCGCCATTTGGGGAATGAACAACGGATCGCTGGTCAGGCCTTCCAATGGTCACGCCCTGGCTCTGTCGATCGATCGGACCGATGCTCCTGACCTGGCGCCACATAAGGGCGTAGGTCACGAAGCCGGCGTCTCCAACCTGGACTAGGCTGGACCATCGGCTCTGACGTTCGTCGAATCCCCAAGGAAGCACGGGGCGGCGCCCGCCCCGTGCTCCGCGATGAACTCCACCGGAATGCTCCGTCAATCGAGGATCTGCACTTGCGCGAGGATCACGAAGCTTTGCGAAGTGGTTTTCCTGCATTTAGATGATGCGCATCGAGACGTGACGGATACAACGGATCATCGCGACCTATCCCAGGTCGCGATGAGAGCGTCATGCCCGGCAGGCCCCCAGGTCGGCCGCTTGCCCGCTTGAATGATCCTAGCCACTGCTTGCTATGGAGCATGAATCGATGTCTCCGTCCGTCCGCATCAAAGTTGGCATCGCCGGGGTTGCGGCGGTTGTGCTCGCATTGGCTGGCATCGCCGCCGCGCAGACGCTGGCAAAGGCGAAGCTGACCACACCCAGCAGCCTGGACCTGCCCGACTATCTCGTTCCGGTCACCGACCCCGACACCGGCGCCACGATCGTCCGGATAACAACCCCAGGCCCCCTGGGCGCCGGCGTGGCCTGCCAAAAGGCCTATTGCACCCACCGCTATTCGAGTGCGCAGGCCTGGAATGCCGACCAGAGCCTGCTTCTGATCGCCAACGGCTGCAACGGTCTCTGCTTTCTTGACGGACGGACCTACGCCCCCTTGTTCCGCCGGCAACGCGAGGACGAGTGCGAATGGCACCCGCGCGACCCGGAGCGCATGATCTGCGTGATCGGGCGCAAGATCTCGCTCTGGACACCGCGAACCAATGCCGAAGAGATCTTATTGATGGCCGACGGCTATCGCGGCCTTCAGTTCGGACCAGGCAAGGGCAATCCCTCTCAGGACGGCGGCCGCATCGCCGTGCGAGGTACGCGTGCAGACGGCACCGTCGTCGCATTCGCGTTTGATCTCGTGGCCCGGCAGAAGTTTCCGGACATCGACGTGGGAAAACTGCCCGGGCGGGACGGTGTGTGCGAGATCTCTCCTCTGGGTCGCTACGTCAGATGCAGCCGGTGGGTCGACGGCAAGGATGAGGCATTCATCTTTACCGTCGCGGGCGATCTGGTGCAGAGCTGGACCGAGCATCATCGCCCGAGCCATGGCGACATGACCGTGGACGCGGATGGACGCGAGGTCTACGTCGGCATCAGCAAAGCCGATCCGGACATATACCAGGTGATCAAACGCCGGCTGGATGACGGCCTGGTTACCGCTCTCGCTCCGCGCGGAGAAGCTTCACATGCCTCCACGCGCGCGATCCACTCGCCTGGCTGGGTGATTCTAAGCTATGGCGGCGACCCGGCCGAGATTGCCCAGCTCCCGTCGTTTGCGCCCTTTGCTCGGGAAGTTATTGCCCTGCGAATTGACGGCAGTGGCCAATTCAGGCGCATCGCGCACACACGCAACGTCCCGTACAATTACTGGAACGAGACCCACGCTTCGCCGTCGCCCGATGGATCCCAAATCATCTGGTCAAGCAATTGGGGGGTACCAGGCGGCCCCGTGTTCGACTTTGTAACGCGCCTCGATCAACCTGGTCAGACCAGCGCTCTGTCCCGATAGCGATGTCCCGAGAGCAGCCTGCGGCGGCTTCGTCAGGTGTGACTCACGCGAGCCGGTGAGCCGTCGTCGGTGTCTGCGTTCGCGCCCGCATGGCTTTCCTGCCGGCCTTGATCACCGAAGGCCGCAGGATCTGGAAGGCGTCCCCGACCGATTTGAGCCAGGACTGGTGGCGAAACCGCCCGCGCAATCTTGCGACCCGCAATGCACGTACGATCGTCGCGGGATCCGGAAGCCCCTGCTTGTCCTCGAGCAGGCTCCAGGTCAGATATTTGAGATCAAGGGTCTCCTGATCGATCTGGGAGAACGATTTGGCACCGCTGATGCTCGCATGAGACGTCATGTCGTAGAAAATCAGACCGTCGTCGATCGCCACCATGTCGCCACGACAGGCGAGATCGACGAAAAACAGCTGGTCCACTCCCCACGTGATCGACTTGTAGTTTCGCATCAGGCAACCGGCCCGGATGACCTCGCTGTTGATCAGCAGAGTCGACGGAACAATTCCCAGCGCTCGGGTCTTGCCGACCAGGTAGAGATCGGTCAGGCATTGCTGGCCCGAATACAGCGTGACGCGCCCTCCACGTCGGTATCTTATTCCGCTGTCCAGGAGGAGATGAGACGTGGAGGTTATGAACGCGACAGTGGGGTACCTCCTCGCCAATTCCGCAAAAGTCTCGAGCGAACCTGGCGTCAGCCAGTCGTCGTCGTGCAGCACCTTGATCCAGTGGCCGCGGCATTCGAGCATCGCGTTGTTCGTATTCTCGACCTGACCTGGAGGACGGAGGTTCTCGACAACCCGAATGCGGGAATCGCTCCGCGCGTATTCGGATAGAACACTCCAGCTCATACCATCCGGCCCTTCGTCGTCGCTGATCACCATTTCCCAGTCGGAGTACGACTGCTGCAGAACACTTTCGATCGTGCGGCGCGCCAGGTCCGGTCGACGGAAGGTCGGAATCGCTATCGAAATAAACGGGCGATCCTCCCGAGCTCGAATGCTGTCGGACTCGTCGAGCTGCAACGGATTCATCGCTTTTCCCTCAGGCTCAATTCATGAAAGTGTCGGGCCTTGACGAACCCGCAATGCCTTTCGACTCTGCGATGAAGTCCGGCCTCGTCACGCGGCAAGATAGCACGCTAGTAGCTGGGCGGGCCCGGTCATCCTTCATTCGCATGACGAGGATCATCGCAAGGCGTGATGTTTCGAAGCGGTCAACTCGGGCGGGGGAATCATCGTCAAACCGCCGGATTTCAGATTTCATGCAAACGAAGGATGGCCGGTCGATCCTATGAGCTTACGTTCCACCGCAAAGCCGGCCGCAAGAGATAGGTCAAGAGATAGGTGAAGAACCCTTTGCGCAGATTGCATCAAATGCTCACGCGAATCCGCGAGGAGCCTGACAAGGTTCGGTTCCTGCTGTCGCGCGCACTGTGGGTGACCGGATTGTGCCGATTCATCACTTTCGGCTTTCCCGCCGGATACAGAATGCGCTTCTATCCCAGCTCCATGTCCGCGGGGCTCTGGCGGCGACGGGACTTTCGCACCGAAGACGCCGACTTTGTGACAGCTTACCTGCAACCCGGGGAGACTTTCGTCGATGTCGGCGCGAACGTCGGACAATTGAGCCTCGCCGCCGCCGCACGGGTTACAAGATCCGGACGAGTCATCGCGATCGAGGCCCATCCGCGCATCTGCAAATATCTGCTGGGAAACGTTCGCCTGAACGGATTCGCGATTGAAGTCCACAATACCGCCATCGGTAGTACGGATGGAGAGATCGTTTTCACGGACTTTCGCAGCGATGACATGAATTTCGCATGCGCCAATCCTCCGCCCGGCAGCGCAGCGCTCCGGGTTCCGGTTCGTCCTCTCGATTCCATCATCGGAAATCGGACGGTGGATCTCCTGAAGGTCGATGTTGAAGGATTCGAAGTTGATCTTCTCAAGGGCGCCGTGAAGACCATTTCCGATTGCCGCTGTCTCTACATCGAAGATTCCGAGCTCAACCTTCGGCGGGCCGGCACCTCGCGTGCAGAGCTATACGGCCGGCTGATCGATCACGGGTTCGAGCTCTTTCATCTCAGGGCGGGACAGCTTGAGCGGGCCTCTCCTGACATTCCGGGCCCCGACGACGATAACCTGATCGCCGTCAGACAATCGGCCCTGCTCGACCTGCTCGCGCGGACCGGCCTTCGACTTGCCCAGTCCACACCCCGGCGGCCGGTAGATGGCCGTCTGCGCTCCGAGCGGCTCGCTTGATAATCCATCACCTCGCTCGCACGCAGGCACGCAACCACGGCCCGGCTTCTTCACGAGGCTCAATCACGATCGGGCTGCCCGCATCGTCTGCTCGGGCAAGCACAATCTGATCGCGCAAATTTTCGATCGATTCCGGCGGCAACTCGGTGATCGTCCTGCAAACGAATGATGGCGTGCGCTGCGCCCCATCCTACGATCCGACCAGAGCACATCGCTCAGCCGCACCATCCTGCCTTGAACTTAATTCTGGACTGAGGAAGCTTCTCATGGCGGCGAAAACGGCTACCGCTCCGTCGCGAACAGGAGCTCTCGTTCGTGCAGCGGCCGGCGTCTCTGCCCTTGCGCTCACCGGACAACTCACGCTCGTCGCGGCCATTCCCGTCCTTACGCGGCTGTATTCGCCGGAAGAGTTTGGCGTCTTCACGATCTATCTCTCGATCGTGAACATCCTTGGCGCGATCGCAGGGCTTCGCTTCAGCACCTCTCTGTACGTGGTCGAGGACAGAGCCCAGGCGCTGGTCGCGCTCAAGCTCATCTTCCTCGCGATCTGCGCTACGGCCTCCGCAGCGCTTGTCGGCGGATACCTGTTGTCAGCCGTGATGCCGGAACGACTGCAGCATCTCGTCTACCTGATACCGGTCGGCATGGCGGCGGTCGGCGTTGCCGACGCCATGAACTGCTGGTGCTTGCGGTTCAATCATATCCGCGACTTCGGCATGGGCCGCCTGATCCTGCCGGCGACGATGGCAGTGCTCCAGGTAGGCTTCGGCATCGCCCACCTCGGAGACGATGCAATGATCCAGGCGCACATCCTGAGCCAGGCTGTGCTGATCGCATTTCTGTGGGCTCGGCTACTGAAGCGGGATGACATCCGCCGCATCATGCAAGTCTCATGGGAGGCTGTGGTGGCAACCGCGCGGCGAGAGTACAAGTTTCCCTTGTTCGAGCTGCCCTCGGCCCTTGCCGGATTTGCGATCATCAATCTTCCCGCAATCTTCATAGGCTCGTTGTTTGGTACAGCATTTGCCGGGCACTTTGGCGTCGCGGCCCGTCTCGTGACCGGACCAGTGACTCTGATCGCCTTGCCACTCAGCAATGTCTTCGTCGCCGAAGCCAGCAAGGGTTTTGATCGTCAACATCTGATCGGCACCGCATTCGGCCTGTTGGCCGTTGCGGCCGGCCTGATCGCCCTGCCGGTACTTGGCCTTGGGTTCGTTTCGCCCTATGTCGTCGTTCCCCTGCTCGGGCCGTCCTGGATGCCTACGGGTCAGATCATGGCCGCCCTGGCGATCATGTGCGCCGCACAGGCCCTGTCGACCCCCATTCAAGAGGTTCCGACGCTTTTTCGCCGTCAAGAACTGCGCCTGCTCGTCGACCTGGTGCGGGCCCTGCTTGTATTTGCTCCGCTCCTCATCGGGGCTCGTCTAGGCCACGATCCGTTGCAGGTGATCTTCACGATGGCTGCCGGAGGAGCGACCGGCTACGCCTTGGGAATTGTCGTAGCGTTATTCCTTTTGAACGGTCCAGGCGGCGCGCGGCGGTCGAGCGCACCCGTCAATGGACCTGTCTGATCCGAAGGTTGAGGGGCGCATCCTTGGTGTGAGGCACGACAATGGACGACAGATGTACTCGGGCCGGAGCAATCAATTCCCAAGGTGCGACGATATGCATCATGCAAATGAACGATGAGAGGATTCCGTCCGTCTCCATACTGCACTTTTTGAAATCCTGTCGGTCGGTTGTATTCTAATGACGCTACGGCCATTGATTGATGCAGGGCAGACTCCGGATTCTCCGCCTTCCCCTGTCGTGGCGGCGGCGCTACCCGTGCTTTTCCTGCTGCCCGGATCACTTGGTTATGGAGCGAGCCTCTCGGCTCTAGCCGCGTCGATGCGCGAAATGGCCCATATCGTTCCGATCCGGTACCCGGATCTCGGCAAGATACTGCAGGGCCAGGACGGCGTTCGCGATATGGCCGCTGCCGCGCTGGAGCAGATCAATTGCGTCCAGCCGCGGGGCCCCATCAGGCTTCTCGGCCACTCCCTCGGTGGGGCGGTCGCTTTCGAGGTCGCAACGCAACTGTTTGCCTCCGGCCGGTCCGTGAAGTTCTTCGGGATTCTCGACACCAGCCTCATGGGCGAGCGCAGTTCTGCTTGGGACACGTTGAGCCGAACAGTTCACCGAATCCGCAACAACCGGGTAACCGCGTCCCGGATGGCCTGCCGGGCCGTCGCCAAGGCAACCGTTGCGATCGGCCGTGAAGCCAAGCTGGCTCGAATGATTGATCAGCGCGCGAACCGCCAGTTCAATCTCACGTCTTTCAGGCTCAAGCAGGAATTGCAGGAGGTCTTGCGCGCCAAGGCCTACTTCCGCTGGCTGGCGGAGCCGAAGTCGATGCTGCCGATTTCCGCCGTCCTGTTCCGATGCCAGCGGAAGAAGATGCCGCAGGCTCTTGGGTGGGACCGTGCGTTTGCCCATGTCGACGTCGTTCCAAGCGCAGGCACGCACATTGACCTCGTCGTGCCACCTTATCTCGCAATGAATTTGCACCTCGTGCAGAATGCGCTGTCGCGAACCTACTCACTCGCCGAGTTCTCCAAGACGGACGGATTGTTCACGTGACCATGCAGGCAGCTCCCGAACGGACCGAACGACAGTTCAGTGAGGACGTCCTGGCCCTGGACGCGCCACTGGAAGTGGCGCGCATTGTCGCGTTCTTGCGCGACCGGGTTCTTGGCGTACTTGGACGACGCGGGGCCGTTGTCGGACTTTCCGGCGGCATCGACAGCTCCGTCGTCGCGGCGCTGTGTGTGCGCGCATTTGGGAGTACGAAAGTCCTCGGTCTGCTCATGCCCGAGCGCGATTCGTCCTCGGATTCACTGAGACTCGGCCGGACCGTTGCTGCGCAGCTGCGCCTGACGACGGTTGTCGAAGACATCGCACCAGCTCTCGAAGCATTGGGTGCATACCGCCGGCAGCGGGAGGCGATCCAGGCGGTCGTACCCGAATACGACACCGATTGGAAATGCAAGTTGGTCCTCGGCTCGGTTCTGGAGCGCGATGGCATCAACATCACGCGCCTGACCGTACAGGACCCGACCGGCGAAACCTCCAGTGTACGACTCCCCCCCGAAGTCTACCTGCAGATCGTCGCTGCAACCAACTACAAGCAGCGTGTCCGCAAGATGACCGAATACTACCACGCGGACCGCCTGAAATACGCGGTCATCGGCACGCCAAATCGGCTGGAGCACGATCAGGGCTTCTTCGTCAAGCAGGGCGACGGCGACGCGGACGTGATGCCGATCGCGCATCTCTACAAAAGCCAGGTTTATCAACTGGCCGAATACCTCGGCGTCGACGAGGAGATCAGGCGACGGCCGCCGACATCCGACACGTTCTCGATGCCGCAGAGCCAGGAAGAATTCTACTTCGCGGCTCCCTATCGCTTGACCGACGTCTGCCTGTATGCGGTCAATCACGGTGTTTCCGCCGATGACGTGGCCGAGGCGGTCGGCTTGCCGGCAAGGCAGGTACAGAAGGTATTCAACGACATTACTTCGAAGCGTCGAGCGACACGCTATCTCCACACGCCGCCTCTGCTTGTTGACGTGGCGATCGAGGACTTGACGGCATGTGCGGCATCGCAGGCATCGTTGCGCTGAACGCAAACGCTCCGGGTCCTTCGCGGAACGCGCTGCTGCGCATGGTCGAGGCGCTTGCACATCGCGGGCCCGACGAGCACGGCCTGTACCGGGACCAACGCGCAGGCTTGGCGCATGCCCGCCTCTCGATCATCGACATAGCGAGCGGACAACAACCTCTCTCTGATCCCGACGCGCACTCCTGGATCGTGTTCAATGGCGAGATCTTCAACTACGTCGAGTTGCGCGAGCAGCTGATCCTGCTCGGCCATCGCTTCCGTACCCGCAGCGACACCGAGGTCGTCATTCAGGCCTATCGCGCCTGGGGCGAGGCAGCCTTCGAGCGGATGAACGGGCAATGGGCCGTCGGAATATGGGACGCCTCCGCCCGCCGCCTCGTCCTGTCGCGTGACCGGACGGGAATCTGCCCGCTCTACGTCTGCAATCATCAAGGCCAGCTCTACTTTGCCAGTGAAATCAAGGCGATCTTCGCGGCAAATCCGGCGATCCCGCGGGCGATCGATCCGGCCGGCATCGACCAGACCTTTACGTTCTGGAGCACCGTGCCGCCGCAAACCGTGTTTCAGGGGATCACGGAGATCGAGCCGGGACACGTCCGCAGTTACATGCGCGGCGAGGTCAGGGATCGTGCATTCTGGGCTCCGCGCTATCCGCCCCGCTCCGAACGGCATTCGACTCCATCCAACGCCTGCAATGACGAAGTGATCGATGCCGTGCGGAACGCGCTTGAAGCGGCCACCGCGCTTCGCGTGGTGCGCTCCGACGTCCCCGTGGGGAGCTATCTCTCCGGCGGGCTCGACAGCTCGCTTGTTGCGGCATTCGGGAGCCGATGCGCAGGCCGGCGGTTCCAGACGTTTTCCGTACGCTTCGCCGACGCCGAGTATGACGAGACGCCCTATCAGCGCCTCATGGCCCGCACGATCGCGAGCGAGCATCACGAACTCATGGTCACGCGGCAGGACATCGCCGAGGCATTTTCCAAGGTGATCTACCACACCGAGCGTCCCATCCTGAGGACCGCTCCAGTACCGCTGTTTCTGCTCTCAAAATTCGTACGGGAACGCGGCATCAAGGTTGTCCTGACCGGCGAGGGCGCTGACGAAATTTTCGCCGGCTATGATTTGTTTCGCGAGGGCAAGATCCGTCGCTTCTGGGGCCGCAACCCGGCCTCGATGCGGCGAGCCGCCCTCCTGAAACGCCTCTATCCCTACATCTCTCGATCGCCCGTCCATATGCAGGGCATCGCGCTCAAGTTCTTCGGCCACGGCATTTCCGATGTTGATATGCCCGGCTTTGCTCACCAAACGCGCTGGCGCAGCACGAGCACCATCAAGCGCCTGCTCTCCAGCGACATGCGTGATGCGTGCTCGCAGCGGGACCCCTTGACCGAACTGCTCGATGGTCTGCCGGTGGATTTTTCCCGCTGGACGCCTCTTGCACAAGATCAGTACCTCGAGAGCAAAACCCTTCTGGCCGGCTATCTGCTCTCCTCTCAGGGGGACAGGATGCTGATGGCGCACTCAGTCGAGGGGCGCTTTCCATTTCTTGACGGTGACGTCGTCGAGCTCGCGAACTCGCTTCCCGACGCCTGCAAGCTTCGTATCCTCGACGAGAAGCATGTCTTGAAGCGCGTCACGCAGTCGCAGCTCCCCCCAGAGATCGTCAAGCGCAAGAAGCAACCCTACCGCACCCCCAATGCGCTCTGCTTCGTCGGCAAGGACAGCCCTCCATACGTGGACGAAGTGCTCTCAGATGCAAGCATTCGCGCCGCGAACATCTTCGATCCGACGGCCATTGAGCGGCTACGCAGCAAGTGCCGAGCGCATGCGCAAACCGGCGATGGCGACCTGTCGAATTTCGATAACATGGCACTGGTCGGAGTCTTGTCCACTCAGCTGCTGGTCCAGCAGTTCGTCGCAGACCGCCCGGAGGGACGCCACCGCCTCAGGCTCTCCGTGGACGTCGATCACCAAGAGCTATCGGGAGCTTACGCCTGATGAACGATCCTGTACCGCTCCTGCACGATTACCTGATCCACTCAGCGCGTTGCAAAGGCACGAAGATTGCACTCGTGTGCGACGGCCACCGGGTCACCTACGACCAGCTCGAGACGTGGTCGAATGCGGTCGCACATCACCTGGTCGCGGCCGGCATCGAGCGCGGCGACCGCGTGATGGTTTTCGCCGACAACACCGTCGAGGCCGCTGTCAGCTTCTGGGCCGTGCTCAAGGCCAATGCCATTGCGTGCATCATCAATCCGCTCACGAAGAGCGACAAGCTCGGCTATCTCCTGGATGACTGCCAGCCGACCGCGCTCATCACGCAGTCGCGCCTCTGCGCAACGTTCTGCGAGCCTGCGCGACGCTGCCCGTCCTTGCGCCGCGTCATCATCTCCGGCGCCATCGGCGACGCCGACTTGAACGCGCTGCCCCATGCCGCGCGATGGAGTGCAACAACGGCTACCGAGCACGACACAGCACCCGCACGCCGCTGCATCGATATCGATCTCGCCGCCATCGTCTACACCTCCGGCTCGACCGGCGAGCCGAAAGGCGTCATGTTGACGCATCGGAACATGATGGTCGCTTGTACGTCGGTTTCATCATATCTGGATGTGCGCGACGACGACATCATCCTCAACGCCCTGCCACTCGCGTTCGACTACGGCCTGTATCAGATGATCATGGCCGTACGCGCCGGCGCGCGCCTGGTTCTCGAGCGCTCATTTGCCTTCCCCGCCGAGGTACTCCGGCATGCCGCAGAAGAGCGAGTTACGGGTTTTCCGGGCGTGCCGACCATGTTCTCGACCCTTCTGCAGCTTGAATCGCTGAAGAGTTACGATCTATCGAGCATTCGCTACGTGACAAACACCGGCGCCGCATTACCGGTTCGGCACCTGTTCCAGCTCAGAGACACGTTCCCCGGCGCACGCATCTACTCCATGTACGGCCTCACCGAATGCAAGCGCTGCACCTACCTGCCGCCGGAGGATCTCGATCGGAAGCCCGAGAGTGTCGGAATTGCCATCCCGAATACCGAAATGTGGATCGTCGACGAGCATGATCGACGGGTCGACGCCGGCGTTGTCGGGCAACTCGTGATCCGTGGCGCGACGGTCATGAAGGGCTATTGGCGAAAGCCCGAAGCTACCGCGCGGAAACTCAAGCCCGGACCGCTACCGGGGGAGCAGGTGCTGTACACGGGCGACTACTGCCGGATGGACACCGACGGATATCTGTACTTCGTCAGCCGAAGCGACGAGGTCATCAAGTCCCGCGGCGAGAAGGTCGCCCCCAAGGAGGTCGAGAGCGCGTTGCTGGACATTCCCGGCATAATGGAGGCGGCGGTCATTGGCGTCCCCGACGAACTGCTGGGCCACGCGCTCAAGGCCTTCGTCGTGGTCGACCAGGGCGCCCCCATCGGCCCAAAGCAGATTCAGCGGGAGTGTCAGAAGCGCCTCGAGAGCTTCATGGTACCAAAGTATGTCGTCGTCGTGCCTAGCCTGGCGCGCACGGACACCGGCAAGATCAACAAACGAGAACTCATCGCCGCATCGCTCGTGAACGACCAATGAACCCAGCGCTTTTTATGGAGCCCGAATGCAATGACACTCGTCTTGGCACCCGACCGATGCAAGGAACAGATCCGCGCCTTCCTGACGTCGAATTTCTACATCAGCGACGTCAAAGCACTGGAGGACGACACCTCCCTTCTCGACCAGGGCATCATCGATTCTACCGGCGTGCTCGAGGTAGTCGGGTTCATCGAGACGACCTTCGGCATCGTCGTCGACGACAGCGAGATCTTGCCTGAGAATCTCGATTCCATTCGGGGCATGGCGCATTACATCGCCAGCAAGGTTCACTCGGCCGCCGAGACCTGACCGGCCAGCGACCTTGGCAGGCACAGCAAGCGAGCTCTCGGGAGCTCCGTTATTGGCCGCCGCCCGGAGCTATCTCGGCCGCGCAGGGCAGCGTTATTGGCCTTTCAAGCACGGTCCTTCCCGCGCTGGTCTCATCACCAGGATCACGGGCTGCGTCTTCCGAAACGTCTCCGCTGCCGCGGCGGCATGAACCAACTGCCGGAATGCGTTTCCCGTCAATCGCGATGCTCTCATGCAAACGCACGAAGACGCAGGTTCGGTTTTGCTCCTAATTTTACTTCACCGGCGATACCCCGATTTCAAAAAGTATTTTTGAGTACAAGGAGGTAAAGATGAAGGCAGTAGTACAGTGCGGCGGCAAAGGAACTCGGCTTCGTCCCCATACGTCAATTTTGCCGAAACCTCTCATGCCGATCGGCGCGCGTCCTGTGCTCGAGCTCGTTCTCAAGTGGCTGAGACGAAACGGGATCCGCGAAGTCTTCGTCACGACCGGCTATCTCGGCCACCTGATCCGCAGCGTCTGCGGTGACGGTAGCCAGTGGAATATGCAGATCACCTACACGCAGGAAGTCGAACCCCTCGGCACGATCGGTCCGTTGTCCTTGCTGCGCGAGCAGCTCAATGAGCCGTTCCTGGTCCTCAACGGCGACGTGTTGACTGACCTGAACCTGAACCAGCTCATCCACAATCACCGAAAATCCGACGCCAGCATCACCATCGGCACTTCCGTTCGCAGCACGAAGATGGACTTCGGCGTGATCGACGAAACGGACGGCCACGTGACCGGATTTCGCGAAAAGCCGGAGCTGACGAACCTCGTCAGCATGGGAATCTACTGCATCAACCCCGTTGTCCTCGAACGCATTCCGTCGGGCGTTCCGTTCGGCTTCGACGACCTGATGTTCCAGATGCTCGAGGACGACGTCCGCGTCAACGTCTTCAAGCACACCGGCCTGTGGCTCGACATCGGCCGGGTCGACGACTTCCTGAAGGCCCAGGACATTGCCTGGGACGAGCAGTCACCTGCATTCGCAACTGCGGCTGCGTGACGCAGCGCCGCCTTCTGCACAAGGAATGAACGGGAAGAGGAAGCCATGCTGTTGGTATCAGAGCCGACATTAGGAAACGACGAGAAGGACGCCCTTGCCGCCGTGATCGATAGCGGATGGATCACCATGGGCGATCGGGTGCGGGAGTTCGAGCAAACGTTCGCCGACATGCATGGCGCCGATGAAGCGATTGCCGTCGGCTCGTGCACGGCGGCACTTCACCTGATCCTGCATGGGCTCGGGATCGGACCCGGGGATGAAGTGCTCGTTCCCTCTCTCACATTCGTCGCTACTGCCAATGCCGCGCTCTACGTCGGAGCACGGCCGGTCTTTGTCGACGTCGAGTCCGGGGCGGTTCCCCTGATGTCCGTGGCGGACGCACGGCGCAAATGCACTTCGCGAACGAAGGCCGTGATCCTCATGCACTTTGCCGGCTACCTCGCCGATCGAGAGGAGTGGCAAACCTTCGCTCGCGAAAAGGGCCTGCTCTTGATCGAGGACGCCGCACATGCGCCCGGCGTCAAGGGCGTCGGCACGTACGGCGACGCAGCCGCATTTTCCTTTTACGGCAACAAGAACATGACGACTGCCGAAGGCGGCGCAATCATAACGCGTCACCGGATCCTGAACGATATGATCAAGCGTGGCAGGTCGCATGGCATGAGCAGCAACACGCGCCAGCGTCTCGTCAGCCGCAGCCCCGAATACGACGTGACGCTCCTGGGCTTCAACTATCGAATGGACGAATTGCGCGCCGCGGTCGGCCTCGTTCAGCTCAAGAAACTGCCGGGTTGGAACGACACGAGGCGCCGCCTGTCGCTTCATTATCGGCGGCGCCTTGCTGAGCGTTGTCCCTCGGTCCTGGTGCCGTTCAAGGCGTCGTGGGTATCTGCTCACCATCTACTCCCGGTCGTGCTCCCTGCGGCAAGCGCGCGGCAGCCGCTGATCGAGCATCTCAAAAGATGCGGCGTTCAGACGACGATCCACTATCCTCCCGTGCATCGATTGACGTTTTACCAGGATCTTTATCCAGGCATCAGCCTGCCCAACACCGAGGATTTTTGCGGACGCGAGCTCACCTTGCCGCTCCATCCCGCCATGACTCCCGCCGATGTCGATCACGTGGCGGACTGCCTCGCAGAGGGACTTCAGGCAAGCTATCCCGCGGAGGTCGTCCAGGCATGAGCGAAACGGTAAATGCGGGATGCGCACAGGCGGCAGCTCCAGCCGTGCGCTTGCGGCGCCTCGTCGATGTGTTCGGTGCCGCAGCCGCGATCACTGTCATGCTGCCGGTCCTTCTGCTCATTGCGCTCGCAATCTGGATCGAAGGCGGGCGCCCCATCCTGTACTCGCAATTGCGCCTCGGACTGAACGGGGTGCCGTTCCGGATGTACAAGTTCCGGAAGTTCAGAGCCGATTGCGATGATCGCGGAAGTCCGCTCACGATGGTGAACGACGACCGCATGACAACGATCGGCGAAGTGCTGGCTGCATTCAAGCTGGATGAGCTGCCGCAGCTTTGGAACGTGCTGCGCGGTGACATGTCATTCGTCGGTCCGAGGCCCGAGACGCTCGTATTTTCTGATTGCTTCAGAAACGGATTTGAAAAGATTCTCGAACACAGGCCAGGCCTCATCGGGCCGTGCCAGATTCTATTCCGGCACGAAAATACGCTGTTCCCGCAGGATGGCGATACAGCGGCCTTCTATCGCGAGGTTCTGTTTCCCGCCAAGGCGAAGATCGACCTTGCATACTACCCCAATCGGACCGTCGGGTCGGATCTCGGGTGGGTTCTTCATACCGCCTGGATCATCGTAGGGGAGCCGCTTCTCCGCCTCGTGCGAAGACCCCGGCACAACGACCAGAGTGGCATGGCGCCAGTATCTTTCAGTACGAACTTTGTTTCAAAAGCAGACGGGTGCTCAAATGGCGATCAATAAACCAACTGTGCTGCTCGTTGGTGGCGCGGGTTACGTGGGCTCGGTGATCACCGACCATCTCCTTCGGAACGGTTGGCACGTTCGGTGCCTCGATCAGCTCATCTATCGGAACGAGAGTTGTGTCTGGCCTTATCTGAGCTATCCGCACTACGAATTCATGCACGGTGACATCCGCGATCCGCGTCTCACCAACCAAGCGTTGAAAAACGTGGACGCCGTCGTCGTCCTGGCCGGCCTCGTCGGCGACCCGATCACAAGCAAGTATCCCGACGAAAGTCATGCCATCAATCGAAACGGGGTCGGATCCTTCATCGACTCCATCCAGCATCACCCGGTCGACCGGCTCATCTTTGTCTCCACCTGCTCGAACTACGGGCTGGTGGAGGAAGACAAAGCCGTCGATGAGAACTACCCTCTCGCGCCACTTTCTCTTTACGCCAAGCACAAGGTGGAGATCGAACAGAAAGTCCTGGGTCTCAAAGGAAAGGTGGGTTTTCATCCAACGATCCTCCGCTTTGCGACCGCTTTCGGTCTTTCCTCGCGAATGCGCTTCGATCTCACGGTGAACGAGTTTGCGCGCGAGCTCCATTTGGGAAGGGAACTGCTGGTGTTCGATCCCAACACCTGGCGTCCTTACTGCCATGTTCGTGATTTTGCTCGCGCAATCGAGGAAGTGCTCCAAGCGCCCACCGACAAGGTCGCTTTCGAGGTCTTCAACGTCGGCTGCGAGGAGAACAACTTCACCAAGCTGATGGTTGTCGAGGAGATCTTGAAGCACCTTCCACGATCGAAGGTGACCTATCAGGAGCGCGGCGCCGATCCCCGGAACTACCGCGTGAATTTCGACAAGATCCGTCGAGTGCTGAATTTCACGCCTGAAATCGGCGTTCAGCAAGGCATCGGCGAAATACTCGCCGCCTTGGGCCAGGGTCTGTTCGACCACGTCGAAGAGCGGAAACACTTCTTCGGAAACTACCAGATCTTTCTTCCGACCGCCCACATCCCGGACTTGAAGAAGGCCGTCTAGGAAGGGCCGCAGTCAGCGTCGCGCAGAGCGTCCAGGATCGTTGCAGTGGGAGTTTGTTCGTGAAACCCAAGAAGCGAGGCAAGCCCTCAGGAACGTTCCTGCTCACGTCGTTAGCGGCGCTGCTGTTTGTCGCCACGAATGGACCATCGCTTGCCGGTCCGTACAAGCTCGGACCGGGCGATACGATCGAGATTTCGATCGGCGGCCTCCCCGACCAACGTAACCGTACGCAGATCCAGACCGACGGCACCATCCCGCTTCCCGGAGGGGGAACCGTAGAAGTTGCGGGCTTGACCCCAGCGCAGATGCAGAACCGCATCGAAACGCTGCTGCAAGCCAGGATACTGCGTCAGCGACTGACCGATGGGCGCGATCAGCCGTTCGTGGTCAAGCCCGGCGACGTCATGGCAAGTGTCGTGGAATATCGGCCGGTCTATGTTTCCGGCGATGTGCTCACGCCCGGGCAGCAGGCGTATCGGGCGTCGATGACGGTGCGTCAGGCCGTGGCGGTTGCCGGCGGTTTCAGCCTGCTGCGATCGCGCGGCGTGCAACCGGGCGCCATCGACCCGGCGGATCTCGTGCGAGACTACCAGTCGCTCGCGACGGAATACACCAAGGAATACTTCCATATCGTTCGAACCGTCGCGGAGCTCGACGGCCGCGACACATTCGATGCCACGCCCCCGAACGACATTTCGCTGCCTGCGAGCGTGATCGCTTCGGTCGTGCAGGCCGAGAAGGACTCTCTGAAAACGTCGCAAAACGACTATCGCACGGAACAGCGCTTTCTCGAGGACGCCGTAAAGCAGACGGATGCGCAATTCGCGACCCTGAAGAAGCAACAGGAAGGTGAAGAGAAGGGCGTCCAGGCCGACGAGGAGGAACTCGAACGGGTCATGAAGGCCTTCGGCTCCGGGTTGCTGGCAAGCCCTCGCGTGAGCGAAAGCCGGCGCGCCCTTCTGCTGTCCTCGACCCGGCGCCTGCAGACGAGCGTCGAACTCATGCGGCTCCAGCGCCAACGCGAGGACTTCCTGCGGCAAACCGAGCGCGTGACGAGCCAGCGGACCATCAATCTGCTCCGAGAGCAGAAGGACTCGAACGTTCGGTTGGCAGATCTCCGCGTCAGAATGCAGGCACTCAGTCAAAAACTGCAGCCGATCGGTGGCTCTGGCGCCATCCCCGTCAATGCAGGTGAGCTCAATCCCGACGTGATCGTCATGCGGCGGCTCGGTCAGCAGTGGGACCGGATTCCGGCGTCAGTCGACTTCGATGTCGAGCCCGGAGACGTGATTGAAGTCACATTGCGCCCGGCCGCCAGGCTCTCGAACTGACCCTGCGAAAATAGGTACCCCCTCAAGGGTAAGCTCCACGCGCTCCTTCCGGAGTAGCTTGCGAGTACCCTGCCCAGTCCCCTGCGAGGCGTAGACCCGCCTTGTTACCCCTTCCTTGATCAGAACAGGTCGAAGCCCGAACAACGGGCCGGCCGTTGCCCTCTCCGGCCGCAGCGGGGTACCCCCCATTCAACGTTTACACGCGCGGGGGAATTTTGGAATCTTTGTGGCACATTCACTCCATCGGCTGGGGAATAACAATGTTGAGCTTGAGCCAATCGGCGCCAAGGACAATTGCATTGCAAAATCATTCGACTGAATCGATATTCAATATTTCATCTGCTCTACCATCCGTTCATTCTGAAGCTAGCAACAAATTCGACGGTCTGCGCGGAGTGCTCGCGCGGATCGGATGCGGACAGGTCATGCTCAGGCGCGGTAAGGTCGTCGAACTCAGTCCAGCCGGCCGCGCAATTCTGGAACGTGAATCGCGTGCCAATGCGAGCAACGAAACCCTCTATGGCGCCGTGAAACAACTGGTCAGCCGCGCAGGCGCTCAGTTTCCGGCAGGCTCGACATCCTGGCTGGCGACCTCCACCAAGGAAGGGTTCACCTCCCTGATCAACCAGGTCGCGAATGCATGGTCGGACGAGACCATCGCGTTGATCTTGTTGGATCTTGACGCGCATCCGGAGCCTTCGCCGCGAACCCTGCAGCGCCTGTTCGGCTTCACCGCCGCAGAAACTCAGCTCGCCATCGAGTTGGCGCGAGGCAACAACGTCATCGACATTGCGCGTGCACGAAAACTAAGTCGAACGACGGTACGTTCCCAGCTGGCTTCTCTGTTCGTCAAAACGCAGACACGCCGGCAGGCCGACCTGATCGCGTTGCTCGGGCGCCTCGCCGTCCTGCCTTAACCGGCGCGGCATGCGATGTCCCTGTCGCGAAAAGGGACATCGAAGTTACTCGCGGCGCGTTCGGAAAGCACGCGCTCGCGGTGCGTTGTCCGCGCGAAAAACCCCTTCCGAGCATGTTCGTGAAGCGCGCGTCGCTGCTGTCATTCGAACGCATGAAGACAGGCCGCGGGCACGCCCTAACCTGCTCCCGTGCAAGCTTTTCCGAGAAGATTGGCGCTTTCGAAAAGACCCGGCGCCTCGGCGAGATTGCTCAGAGGTTCGAGAGAGGAATGAACATGGCGCTGCACTTGCTTTGCGTAGGAGGCGAGGATCACGCGCTACGTATCCCGTTCCTGGCGGCGCTGCAGAACCGTGGCCTGCGCGTGAGTGCGGCCGGCACTGGTGCCGTATCCGCATTCGCGAAGAACGGCATCCCGTATCATCGATATCAATTCGACAGATTTGGCGTCAGCCTTTCCGATCGCGCTGCCATGGGTCAACTGGCCCAGGTTGTGAAGCATGCTCGTCCCGACGTGATCCAGACGTTTGACACCAAGCCAAATCTGTTTGCACCGTTGGCCCTTCGCGGCTCCGTTCCCATTGTGCGCACGATCAACGGAATGGGATGGGTATTCTCCTCGACGGAGCTGAAAGCCCTCGCCCTTCGCCCCGTCTATCTGGCGATGCAACGACTGGCTGCGCGCTGGACCGCAGCGACCGTATTTCAGAACAAGACGGACAAGAACTTCTTCCACCGGCACCGTCTGCTTGGAAAGAGCTCGTCTGTCGTCATCGGAGGCTCGGGGATCGATGTCGGCGCCTTCGAGGCAACACAGGCGCAAATGGCCTCGCCTGCCGAGCTGCGCGCCGAACTCGGGCTGGGCGATGCCGAAATCGTCCTGACGGTAAGCCGGCTAACCGTCCAAAAGGGCATTGCGACGCTGCTCGAAGCGGCGAAAATCGTTCATCAGGCACGCCCCAAGGCTCGCTTTCTGCTCGTCGGTCCGCGCGAAAGCGAGGGTCCGTTCGCCATAGATCAGGCACTGATCGAGAGGCACGCACCCTATGTGGTTGCGACCGGTGCCAGAACAGATATTCCCGCTCTTCTGGGACTCGCCGACCTCTTCGCCTTTCCAACCGAATATCGGGAAGGCATTCCCCGCGTTCTGCTGGAAGCCGGATTGGCCGGCGTGCCGATCGTCGCCTCCCGCATGCCGGGATGCGATGACGTGGTCGTCGATGACTGGAACGGCCACCTTGTACCGCCGCGCGACCCACGCGCGCTCGCGGCTGCTATTCTCGATCTTCTCCAGGATTCCACCCGGGCAAAGACAATGGGGCAGCGCTCGATCGGCGTGGTGCGCCGCGAGTTTGATCTGAACTTCGTGGCCGATCGTTATGCCGAGCTTTACAGGGAGCTGCATTCCCGCAGCTCCTCGCATGACGGGCGTCAGACAGCCTACAGCAGCAGTGAAGAACAATGATCAGTAGTGCTCTTCTTGCTCTTGGCCTCATACTTGGGACGGCTTCGCAGCTGCGCCTTCCCGGCGTTCCCTTGGGGCTCGGTGAGGCCTGCCTCGTCCTATGGATCGGTCTCGCATCCCTGCGTCTCCTGGCCGATTCAAGGATAGCAAACCCAAACGCGCTGCTCTGGCTCCTCGCATTCTGGGTCTGCTTCATCTTCATCCAGAGTTTCGGGGCATTCCTGGCGTTGCTGCGCCCGGAGATCATCGACCCCGAGCTCGTTGTGCACGATATCTTCGCATACCTCCTCGTGGCTGCCATCACTTGCCTGGTCGCTGCCACGTTGAGACCCGAAGGCACACTGCGCCAATCGCTATGGTTCCTGATCGGATTCTGGATCATTGCCATGGTCGCACAGCTGGCATTGGGCTGGAGTTACGTCCGCATAGCGTCGGTGGATCCGTGGTACTGGGATCGGTTTCGCGGATGGACGGAGAATCCAAACCAGCTTGCGATCTACTGTGCGGTCCTGACACCATTATCGCTTCACATGGCTCTGACATCCAAGGGATTTGGTCGTCTCGCTGCGGCGTTTAGCTGTGTCGCCACGTTCGTCGTCGGCAGGCTGACGAAGAGCGATACCTTCCTCATCTCGATGTCGCTCTCGATACCCCTGTTCGTTGCGCTGCGCCTGCGAAGCTGGCTAATGTCACCCGAGCATCGACTGAGCCTGCGTTTTGCGGCCGCAATGCTCTTCGTTGTGGCCTTTGTGCCCCTTTCGCTCTCGCTGCTCCCCTACGTGGTGGCAAAGGCGAATAGCGTCGAGGGAATGGCCGCCGGCATGATGAAGGATCGTGGCGGTGAAGCAACGAAAGCAACTGCCAACCTGCGGCTGAGCCTTTGGCAGGACGCCTTGCAAGCCGGACTGGAGTCCGGATCGCTTGGGCTTGGCCCCGGTCCGCATTTGGAGAAACCAACCGGCATCACGGACAAGGGCGTACCGCTTCCGGTGGAAGCTCACAGCACTATTCTGGACGTGTTCACCCAGGGTGGTCTGCCCGGGGTGATCATCATTTTCGGCCTGCTGGCAGGAACGCTTGTGCTCCTGCTGCGCGCACGGCTTGACGCCTTGGCCGTTCTGATCTTTGCGCTCGCCATCTTCAGCATCAGCCATTTCGTCCTTCGGCATCCGACCGTGTGGTTCGCAGTCGCACTGGGCCTCATCCTGGGCTCGGCTCGGCGATCACCGGCGCATGCGCGCATTGGAAATTAGGCCATGTGTGGGATTACCGGAATATTTCAGACGCAGCACGCTTCTCGATCCGCCGACCTGGCGGCGATCGGGCCGATGACGGCTCGCCTGCGCCACCGAGGTCCCGATGCGGACGGTTTCTGGAGCGATCGGGACGCCGGAATTGCGCTCGGACACCGCAGGCTCGCCATCGTCGATCTGTCCGATGCCGGGCGACAGCCAATGCTTTCGAGCGACGGCCGCTTCGTCATTACATTCAACGGCGAGATCTATAACCACAAGCCCTTGCGCCGGGAACTCGAACGCGAAGGCAAGCACTTCACCGGCAATAGCGATACGGAAGTGTTGCTGGGCTTGATCGAAAGGTGGGGGCTCGAGAAGGCGCTCCAGCGCGCCAACGGCATGTTCGCGATCGGCTTGTGGGACCGCCGGAACCGCATGCTGCATCTGGCCCGCGATCGAATGGGAAAAAAGCCGCTCTATGTCGCGCGGACTCCAGGTGCAGTCGTGTTCGCATCCGAGCTGAAGGCCATCGCTGCATTCCCTGACTTCCACCGGGAGATCGACTCCTGCGCCGTCACGGAATTTCTGGCTCGCGGATGGTTGCCGGAGGATCAGTGCATATGGCGAGGCGTCTTCAAGCTTCCCCCCGGCAGCGTCCTCTCCATCCGTACCGAGGACCTCTCGGCCTTGCGGGACAGCACAGCGCTACGGGAAGACGCACGCTCGTGGTGGTCGTTGGCCGATGTCGCGCGCGCGGGTCGCGCAGCACTGGCCACCGCGGATGATCACCAGCTCGTGTCCCAGCTTCACGGCCTGCTTGAAGCCGCAGTCGCCGACCGAATGGTTGCCGACGTGCCGGTCGGGCTGTTCCTGTCGGGCGGAATAGACAGCTCGACCGTCGTGGCCCTGATGCAAGCCCAGTCGGACCGGCCGGTGCAGACATACACGATCGGTTTCGGTGAGCGCGCCTTTGATGAGACGGCCAACGCCGCGGCCGTGGCGCGGCATCTCGGCACGAGCCATACCGAGCTGCGTCTCACCCCCGCAGAAGCCAGAGCGGTCATTCCCGAACTTCCGACCATCTGGGACGAGCCGTTTGCCGATGAATCGCAGATCCCGACGCTGCTTCTCTCTCGGCTCGCAAGGCGGGAAGTCACCGTTGCCCTGTCCGGCGACGGAGGTGACGAGTGCTTCGCCGGATATTCCAGACACGTTCTGTCGGCCCGCTTGGCGCCTCTCCTGAAGTCCAACCGGCCATTGCGGACGATGGCCGCAAGCGGTGTAGCGCTGCTCGGACGCGGCATGCGCGAAGGCGTCGTCGAAGCGCTTCGTCTCCCGGATTGGTTGCAGCGGATGACCCACGGCGACCGGATCAACCGCCTGGCAGACCTTATCGGCAGCAATGACGTCGACGAGATGTACCGCCGATCTACACGACTTTCCGAACTACAGTTGACCCGCGAGCAGGCAGAGGCCGATTCCGATGCGATCCCTCCGCTCAACGATCTTCTGTCCGATTTTATCGTCCGGGATATGCTTGGATACCTCCCGAGCGATATTCTCGTGAAACTCGATCGGGCCAGCATGGCGACCAGCCTGGAGGCTCGCTGCCCGATTCTCGACCATCGCGTTGTCGAGTTCAGCTGGACGTTGCCGAACTCCGCGAAGGTGCGTCATGGTCAGGGCAAATGGCTCCTCCGCCAGGTTCTCGGCCGGTACCTGCCCCCTCACCTGTTCGAGCGACCAAAGCAGGGCTTCGACGTACCGGTCGGCGCCTGGCTGAAGGGACCTCTTCGTTCATGGGCGTCGGACCTCATTTCCGAGTCGCGTCTTCGCAACCAGCAGCTTCTGGACACCACCCTCGTGCAGGACTGCTGGCGGCAACATCTTAGCGGGCGCCGCGATTTCTCACGACCGCTATGGGCCATCCTGATGCTGCAGTCCTGGCTCGATTCATCAGTTGCTTCCGAAACGTCCCGAACGGCGGACGCGATGGAACCGGCGCAGTAGAGGAGCACGCGATGGAAGCGTTCACAGGTAAACGGATTCTGCCGGTGACTGTTCTGCCCCAGGGGCGGCCGCGCGGCGATGAGCCTCCTCCCGATGACGCCATCGCAGCGTTCAAGCACGTCCTGGAGAGCATCAGGCGATACCGGCGCTTCATCCTCAAGATGATCGGCGCAGGCGCGCTGCTCGCGGTGCTGGGGAGCCTTTTCATGTCCCCATCCTATCTCGCGACGGCCCAGCTTGTCGTGAACGCCCCAGGCGCAAACATTCCAGGAGCGCCGGGGAATGCCTCTGCGACCGGCGGCTCGGACGATCCGACCATCGACACGCACGTGACCGTCATGTCGTCCGACGCCTATCTGCGGCGGCTTGTCCCGGCAGTGAGGCTGCTCGACAACCCCACCGGAGGCAAAGCGACCGATTCGCTCCTCGGCATAGCATGGTCGACAGTAAAGCAGCTGCTCCCATTCCGGAAAAATCAACCGAGCGATGGCGCGGCTGTGTCGGCCTTGAAGGGTCGCCTGAAGATCAGTCAGGAACGCAGGTCGCGAGTCATCAGCGTCATTGTCAGCGACCCCAATCCGCAACGGGCCGCCGACCTCGCGAACCTGGTCGCACGATCCTACGCCGATGAGCTGATCCGGCAAAAGCAGGCTGTGGAACTTCAATCCCTGGATGCCATCGCAGCACAATCGGCCGTCGTGCAGCGTGACCTGTCCAAGGCAAAGGAGGAATGGGACGCCATCCAATCAGGTCAGAGCTCGTCATCACAGAGCGCGGCTGCGTTGGAGTGGAAGATCACCAACCTGTCGCAGCAGTATGAAAACCTGCTGCGCAAACGGCAGGAACTGACCACGAAGGGCGTCGTCGCCGAATCGGACGTCACTGTCATCGCGGATGCTACGGCATCGGACTCCCCCAGTTCGTTGAATCCGCTCCTCCTCGTTCCCCCGATTACGATTGTCTTCGCTCTCCTGGCTTGTTTCATCGCCATCATCCTGCGTCACTTCGATCGAAGTCTGCACACGGAGGCCGAAGCTGCTGAAGCCCTGGATATCCCGTGCGTCGGGTTGATACCTTCGATCCCTTTGGAACTGAGCAGCTCGCCGCGGCGGTACATAGAGGACTCGGCCATCTCGTACGACAGGGCCGTCCGCTCTACCGTCGTATCCCTCATGGCCGCTGATCGGGTCTCGCCACGGGCGCAGCAGGTTGTCCTGGTGACGTCCAGCTTGCAAGGTGAAGGCAAGAGCGCGATCGCCTGGAGTTTCGGCTCTTGCGCGGCACAGCTCGGACAGCGCGTTCTGTTCATGGATTTCGCCCAGATACCCCGACGCGCCGGCGGCGAATCTGCCGATCTGTTCAAGCTGCTGGCGCACGACGGAGCGGCGGCCAAGGCCGTCCAGCACATCCCGGAGCTCGGTATCGACTACATCTCGTCAAGTCTGTCCCAGGGAAGCCGCCTGGGGCCGTTGGCGGGCCCGAAGGTCGCTTCGCTATTCGAGCATTTTAGAAACGCCTACGATCTCGTCGTCATCAATGCGCCTTCGCTGGATGATGCGCCGGAAGTGCGACTTCTCGCATCCTGGACCGATCACGTTCTGCTTTGCGTCCGCGCCGGAAGCACGAGCCGAGACGTCGTGCGGAGCGCTCTGAACCGCTTCGCCCGGTCGTCGGACCTGGATACCCATATCAAGTTCTGGTGTGTCCTGGCGCACGGCGTGCCGACCGAAGTTGCTCCAACCGATACCGCGCGGTCGTCGACGTCGACTCTCATGCTCTACTTCCACCGTTTCAGAACGGCGGCGGCACGCTGGATGAGCATCGAGCCGGTCATCAATGTTTCCGAACGAGCTGAACCTGGTTTGAGGACACGGAAATGATCAAGCTGGGTGAACGTTAATCACCCGGCCCCATTGATGCGGCAAAGAAGCCGATAACCAGGCGGCGACGGCAAGCCGTCTCCTGGATCCGGCGCCGCCCAATGCCGGGTAGTCCTCAATCAGCCGACAATCGCATCCTTCGTTTGAAGTATGCGTCCCCAACCCGGGGTGGCATACGTTAGGGCAGGAACATGACGGGGATGGTGATGCAGCTTCAGACCCTTAGCGGTACACATCCGTCTGGTGGTTCAAGCGACGCTCTCGACACGCACCTGTCCTCCACCGTTCAGCAACTTCCTGGGCGCTGGCTGACTCCTGTGGAAGTGCCTCTCGATCTGCACGGCCCGGTCGATCAAGCTTTCGATCCCCTTGGCGCCGGCTTCGCCGACACATGTGCGCTCGACCACCTGATCTCGGTCAATGCGAGGTTTGGCAACAAGATCGCAATCGACGACGGCACTTATTCCTTTACGTACACACAACTGCTGTCCCGAGTCTTGACGTTGGCTCAGGCGATCGAGGCTCTCGTCCCGGAGGGCGAGGCCGTCGGATGGTTGTTGCGCGCATCGGCCTGGCAGCCAATCGTCATGCTCGCCTGCATGGCGGCCGGACGAATCCTGGTCCCGCTCAATCCACGCGATCCGGTTCAGCGGCTCGTCGGCATCGCCACTGCCGCACGAATTTCCGTACTGATCGGACGGGATATTGGCGATTCCGCCGAGTGGGTCGAGCAAACGGGCCTGCTCTGGCTTGACGCTGCGAGCGCCAGCGAACGTTCCGCAGAAAACTCCGCGATCGCGAAGGTTCCGGTCGATGCGCCTGCCGTCGTGCTCTACACCTCCGGCAGCACCGGAGCGCCAAAGGGCGTCGTGAACAGTCAACGCAACTTGCTCCAGCGCGTCCAGCAATATGTGGATGCATGTCACATCGGCGCCGCCGACGTTTTCATGCCTCTCAGCGGCCCCACGACGATCGCTGGTTGCCGCGAGATGCTGTCAGCCGTGTTGACGGGGGCGAAACTGCACATCGTCGACGTCGAGCTCCTCGGGTTGCGCGGCGTTCTTCGCCAGATCGTTACGCAACAGGTGACGATTACCTACGTTGTACCAGCCTTGGTACGCGCACTGATCAGCGCAAGCCGGCAAGCCGACTTCGACTCGCTTCGCTTGATCCGCATCGGCGGCGAGAAGGTGCTGTGGACCGATATCGCGCTGGTCCGAAAAGCGGTGAAGCCAAGTTGCTTCATTCAGGTCAGCTATTTGTCGACGGAAACCACCGGCACCCAGTGGTTTCTACCCAAGGACTGGCCGGAGGATGGTGTCAGCGTTCCAGTTGGCTATCTTCTTCCGGGCATCTCCTATGCCGTGGTCGACGAAAACGGAAAGAACGTCCCGTGCGGTGAAGTCGGCGAACTGGTTATCAAGAGCAGGTACGTCATGCTCGGATACTGGGAAGGCGGACGGCTTTCTCCGGCGCTGCCTGCCCCGGACGCCCCAAAGTCCCGCATCTACCACACCGGCGACCTCGTCGTCGTGGATACCCATGGACTGATGCGGATCGTTGGACGCAAAGGACGCCAGCTCAAGATCAATGGTCAGCGTGTCGAACCGGCCGAGCTCGAGAGTGCGCTGCGCAAGCTCGCCTATGTGAAGGACGCCGTGGCCGTCGTGACGGATGCGAACGAACTGGTCCTTTTTGCATCGCCTGCCAATCCATTGAGGCCTCACTTCAAGACCGAAATTCGCGACTCGATCCGACAGGCCGTTCCTGCAGCATTACACCCGACCCGGTTGCACGAAGTCATGGAGATTCCCCGCCTTCCGGGAGGAAAGATCGATCACGGCGGGCTGAAACTGCTCGATCTGGAAAGCAAGACGACCTCGCCCACGCCTGTGCCGACCGTGCCGAGAATGGCCGACGCCAACAAAGCCGTGCAACAGGTGTGGAGCAGCATCCTCGGCGTTCCGGAAGCCGCCGGACGCTGGGACGAGGCCGGCGGCGACTCCCTGAAGCTTCTGCGCTGCGTCATGGATCTCGAAGAGCTGATTGGCCACGAACTCAACATGGCAGCGTTCACGGTCGATATGAGCGCCGAAGACATGATCCTGGCCGTCGCCTCGGTAGATAGGCCGGCGCCACAGCGTCCCGACCACCAGATCCTCCCAAGTCTGGTCATACTGCCCGGCTCGATGGGGTACGGCCCGAGTATGGCAGCGTTCGGCGCTCAGCTGGGCAAGGTGGCGCGGGTCATACCTATTCGCTATCCGGACCTGACCTGGAATCTCGCTGGGTACGATTCAGTCCAGGAAATGGCCGCCCTGGCCGTTGAACAGATCAATGCGGCCCAATCACTCGGCGACGTTCGCATGATCGGCTATTCCCTTGGCGGCGGCGTCGCCTTCGAGGTTGCGAGCCGATTGATTGCACAGGGGCGCGCGGTCAAATTCCTGGGCATCCTCGACACCAATGTGGGCCCTCGCAAGGCAAATCACCGCGAAGCTTTCTCACGCACCCTGCAGCGGATTCGATCTCATCGCGTGACCATCTATCGCATGCTTTGTCGCTCCGTTGCGAAGCTTGCCGCGCGTACCGGCCAGGAGGTTCGATTCTGCAGGCTCATCGACGCCATTCATTGGTCGCGCTTGGCGAACACGCGTTTCATGCTCAAGCTGGAACTGGAGGAGCTCCTCCGGATGCGCGCTTTCGGGCGATGGCTTTCGGACAGAAAAACGCGCCTGCCCATCAAGGGAACGGTCTTCGCATGCCATCGGCCGGGCGTAACGCCGCGCCTCGGATGGGACTCTCTCTTTGAAGAACTCGAGGTGATTCCGATCGCCGGCGGGCATCTTGATCTGGTGGTCGAGCCGCACCTCTCGGTCAACCGCCCCGTGATCGAGCGCGCGATCACAGCGTCCTGCCCTTGATCCACGACAAGTGCATTTGAGGTTGCGCTCGTAGCGCGACAGCAAGATACAGAACAGTTGCGCCGGCTGCCTTAAGCCGGCTGCGAACCGTCTTCTGCTCCGCGTGCGGCGTGCGACCGTCAGGGCCGCAGATAGCTCCAGCCTTGCTCCTGAAGCTCCATCAGGCGGACGACTCCGGATTTGGTGATCTTCGCTTGCGAAATGATCGGAACGTCCTTGCCCTCGTTCTTCGTCATGTTTTCGCGCGTATTCCCACATGCCTCAAACGTAAGTCCGGGCGTGGTTTCGATCATCGCCTTGATCCGCCCCTTCACGGGGGATGTGTCATCTCGCAGCATGTGCAGTCCCGGCCCGTAGGCCACGACTTCTATGTCCACCTTTTGGTTGAGGTCGCTGTAGTACTGAGCCACGTTACTGGCGTTGTTCAGAGCGAGATTCATCACCGCCGGATCGTTGACATCGACATGGATGACAAGTCGGTGCGGAAGCTGCGTCCGCGGCGTCGCCCTGGTCATTGCGGCATTTGCGTTTCTGGCTGAAGCGCCGGGATGCCTGGCCGATAAGGAGGTTTGCGCAGAACCGTAGGCTCCGATTCCGCTGATGAGGATCAGTCCGACTGCCGTCATGCCGGCAACAATGGCAAATGATCTGCTCATGTCGAGCTTCCTGCGCGTGTGATGAATTGTCCTCGCAGGCTAGTTAAGCTGGATCGCCGGGGTCAATACGCTTTGGACACGGATCCGGTTCATCTACTTAATACCCTGCTGCCGCTCCCTCTACTCCGTTGTGGCTACCGCGACTGCGATATCGACAGCACGCCAATGAAAGCGGTGTCATGAACGCAATGTCATGATCTCCATCGAGCATTGGGCCGCAGTAATGGGGGTGCACGGATTCGATTTGCCGAAACAAGCAGCTGTCGCGCTGACCACTGCGCGCCGGCCGCACGCTTGCGCCCTGACTGGCACGTTCACGGTGCTTCTGGCAACCTGTCTTCTGCCGATTGGAGCCGCCGACGCAAAATCCCGCTACGAAGGAGACCGTGGCGCGCAGTTGATCGCAATGGCCGAGCTGGATCGAACGAGCCCCACCCCCCAACAAAGCCAGCTCGACGGGATCGTACGGAATTTGATCCTTGCTCAACGCGTGGACAAGGCGCAGCCGGCCGAAGCACAGCCAGCTCGCCGGCCTGCGGCAGCCGGCCCCGATGGGGCGCTGACTGCGAAGGGGCGGCAACCCGCTCCGGCCGACAGCCCTGCGCGCGAAGCGGCATCTTCAGTGCCCGCGGACCCAGGTGCTGTTCAATCGGCTTTCGAAACGGAGCGGATCAACCAGAGACTATTGCTGGATCAGGAGCGAGATCGAAGGGAAAAGCTTGCGCGCGAATTGGCTGCGGTCCGAGCGGAACTCGACTCGGCGCGGCAGATCCAGGCGCACAACGCCCGCGCCATTGAGATTGGCATCCAGCAGACGCAGGCGCTCGAGCAGGAACGAGAAAAGACGAACAATCTATCGCGTGAGCTCTCATTCTTGAGAGCGGAGCTCGAGGTCGCACGGGTCGCGGCTTCAAAGGCCATGCAGGCGACCGAGCTCGAGCTCAAGCAGGAGCCTCCCCACGACCGGCGGAATGGAGCTAAGCGCTTTGCGCTCCAGCTTGCCTTCCTTCGCTCTGAACTGGACGCGGCACGGGCCGCAGCATCAGAATCCGCGAAATCGACTGCGACCGAGGCCGCACAAAAGCAAACTCTCGAGCGCGAACTGAAGCAGGAGCAGGACAAGACGGAGGCCCTGATCAACGAACTCGGCACCCTCCGGACCGCAGCCTCGGAAACCGCCAAGGTGAACGCCGCGGATGCCGGTCAGAAGCAGATCCTGACACGCGAACTCGAGAAACAACGGGACAGAGCAGACAGCGCTGTCCGTCAGCTGACCTCTCTTCGCTCTGAACTGGACGCCGCACGGAGCACAGCATCAGAATCCGCGAAATCGACTGCGGCCGAGGCCGCTCAGAAACAAGCTCTCGAGCGCGAACTGAAGCAGGAGCAGGACAAGACGGGGGCCCTGATCAAGGAACTCGGCACCCTCCGGACCGCAACCACGGAGACCGCCAAGGCGAACGCCGCAGAGGCCGGTCAGAAGCAGGCACTGACACGCGAACTCGAGAAGCAGCGGGACAGAGCGGAAAGCGCCGTCCGCCAGTTGACCTCTCTTCGCGCCGAGCTCAGTACCGCGCAGGCAGCGAGCTCAGAATTGGCTGCTCACCGCTCCGCGGACATCGAGCACAGTCGGGCGCTCGAGCGCGAGGTCGAACAGCAGCGCAGCCGGGCGGACGCTCTCGCACGTGAAGCGGCATCGCGACAAAATGAACGCGACGCGGCGCGGATTGAAGCGTTCGAGGCCGCCGCACGTGCCGACAGGGCGGAAGCCGCGCGCGAAAAAGAGCCAGCAAGCAGCGACAAGGCGTCGGCCCCGCCCCTCGCTTCCGTCCGGGATCGTCTAGCCGCATGGAATGCGTCCGCCGCCGTGGTGGCTCCCCCACCTAGCGGTTCGGCGCGCGCGCCGAGCCAAAGCATCGCCCAACCTCCCGCCTCACCTTCGCCCAAGCCTCCCGCTTCCGCCGCAGCGCCGCCGGAGGCCAGGCTGACAACAGGTGCCTCGTCCGCCCCCGCTGCGACAAACGTCGCGGCGGTGGAGCGATCGAGCGGTGCGAATGCAGCACCGCGTCCGCTTGCCAATGAGGAGCGGCTGCTCGCTCGCGCCAGCACGTTGCTGCGACAAGCGGACATCAACGCTGCTCGCGGGTTGCTCGAATACATTCTTGAACATGGCAGTGCAAAGGCTGCCTTCATGTTGGCCGAAACCTACGACCCTCACGTGCTGCAATCCTGGGACGTCCGCGGCGTCGCCGCCGATCCGGCGAAGGCGCGCGAGCTGTACGAACGAGCTCGAGCCGGCGGCATTCGCGATGCGGACGGACGGATCGTGGGGCTCAGATAGCTGCTGGAGCGAGCCCTCGAAAATCAGCAAGAGTGGAGAGACTCATGTCACTGAGTAAGCTGGCATTCCTGGTCGCCCTGGCAGTCCTCGGCTTGCAGCCGACCGCCGGCGCCCAAACCCGTCAGGCGCGCGAGTCACCGGCACCTGCCCCGCAACGATCGGCCGAGGCAACCGCAAAAGAACGTATCAATGCATGGACGGTCGGGCTCGCCGGAGGATTGATCGAAGGCGCCCCGCTTCGCCTCGCCGCGGAAATCGCCCGCGTCGTCAATGATGACGACAAGCTGCACGTCATTCCGATCGTGACGACCGGCGCAACCGAGAACGTCAATTCACTGCTCTATCTCAGGGGCGTCGACGCGGCGATCATCAACACGGATGCCCTCGAAGAGTACAAGGCACAGGTCCCGACGATCCAGCAGCGCATCGTCTATGTCCTCAACCTCTTCCCGGCCGAACTGCATGTCTTCGTGCGCCCGGAAATCAAGTCCCTCGACGACCTCCGGGGAAAGAAGGTCAACTTCAACACCCAGGGTACGGCGGCTGCCTATTCCGGACCGTTGATCTTCAGCCGGCTGGGATTGAATGTCGAAAAGATGTTCATACCGCATCAAGTGGCATTGCAGCAGATGAAAAGCGGCGACATCGCTGCGGTCGTCTTCATCACATCAAAGCCGGTCGACGCCTTCTTGAAGGGACGCTGGGAAGAGGGCTTCAAGTTCCTGCCGATCGAATATGATCCCAGGTTTGAAGACTATTATCTTCCGTCATCCCTCGATTCAAAAGATTATCCAAACCTGGTTCCGGAGGGCAAGCGGATTGCAACCATCGCCGTTCCCACAGTTCTTGCCGCCTACAATTGGCAGCCGCAGACCGATCGCTATCGGCGCATGGCGCGCTTCGTGGAGCACCTGTTCGGACGGTTCGACCGGCTGCAATCTGCCGGCTTCGATACGAAATGGAAGGATGTGAATCTCCGCGCCAGTGTGCCCGCCCTGGCCCGGTTTGCTCCGGCGCAGGAATGGCTCGATCGCTCGCCTGGTGCGACAGTCGGATTATCGCGATGAAGCGAGTGGGTACCCTCGCAGCGTTCGTGCTCGCGGGTATCGGGTATCTGAGCTACGCACAGGCGGGAGACACGCAAGATCCCTTGAAAGCTTGTGCGCAGTTTGAGGGTCTGGAGCACATGATATGCGTCGACGATCAGATCGGGAACGCGCTTGGGCAATTCGTTCAGGCGCCGCCTGCAAGTCCGAACTGGATCGTGAGCGAAACCACGTCGCCGGTGGACTACAAGCCACAAATCGCCGCGCAGACGACTTCACGGGCCGGCTCGAATAATCCGTCGTCCTCGCTCGCTATCCGTTGTCACGCCAATCGGACCGAGCTGTTGCTCTTCGCGGCGAATTCCTGGACCAAGACCCCGGCCACCGACATCAGAGTCACATTCCAGATCAATGGCCAGCCGCCGGTCGACGGGCGCTGGAGGGTTGCCGACGGCGGACGAAGTCTTGCTTTCCCGGGGGACGTCGTCCGTCTCGTACGCACCATGCCGAAAGCCGGCCTGTTTCTGATCAAGGTGTTTGCCGAAACGGCTCCCGCTTATGAGAACATGTTTGAACTGACCGGTATCGACGCAGTACGCCGGCGACTTGTCGAGGTCTGCAGCTGGCCGCCAGGCTGAATAACTTAGTTCGGACTGAACGCTGGTTGCTTATGCGTCACGTGGGAGATCTGACTGTGATGAGCGAGACGATCAATGTCGCTGAGGCGTATGAGCGAGGGCGTAGCCGGTTCATGGGAATCGAACTGCTGGTTGGTCCTGGCGCACTGGTGCCGCGACCGGAGACGGAGCTGCTCGGCAGGACCGCGATTGAAGCCACGCGCATCCCCGCGCCGCGGGTCGTCGACATGTGCTGCGGCGCCGGCAATTTGGCATGCGCGATCGCCCTCAATATCCCCGGCGCTCGCATCTGGGCCAGCGATTTGACAGACGGGTGTGTCGAACTCACCCGACGCAATGCCACGCATCAAGGCGTCGCTTCCCGCATCACCGTGCTCCAGGGCGATCTGTTCGCGCCTCTGGCGGGTCTGCAGCTCGAACGAACGATCGACATGATCGTCTGCAATCCCCCCTATATCTCGGAGTCCCGGCTCAGAGGTGATCGCGCTTCTCTGCTCGCAGACGAGCCGCGCGAGGCCTTTGCCGCCGGGCCCTACGGGCTGAGCATCCACATGCGCGTCACGAAGGACGCACCTCGCTACCTGCGGCCGGGAGGATCGCTGCTGTTCGAGGTGGGCCATGGTCAGGATCGACAAGTGGCAACCCTGCTCGAACGCAACGACGCCTACGAGAACGTCCGCGTCGTCATGGACGAGACCGCCACCGGTCGCGTCGTCATGGCGTACGCAAAGGGATAGCGAGATTTGCGCACTAAAGCGCGATGAGATTAGGATGAATCGTCATCGCGCTTTAGGTTGTTGTTTGAGCATGATCTTTTCGGAAAACCGCTGCACACTTTTCCGGATCGTGCTTTAGTCAGCTCTCCCGCATGCCGCGCCGGATCGCATCCGTGATCGGCTGGGTCAGATAAGCCAGGATCGTGCGTTCACCCGTTGCGATCAGAACGTCGGCCATCATGCCCGGCTTGAGCTTTTCGCGGACCATCTCGGGGAATTGCATCACCTGGACCGAGACCTTCACTTCGTAATAGGGTTGATGCGTGGCATCGTCGCGCGTGGCGTCTGCCGCGATCGAAAGCACCTCCCCGACAGCGATCGGCGTGGAGCGCGCCTTGAACGAGGGAAGCCGCACCTCGGTCGGCAGGCCGAGCTGGACGTGGTTGATATCGAGCGCCGACACCCTTGCAGCCACAACGAGAACGTCGTTGTCCGGCACGATCTCCATCAACACGTCGCCCGCCTTGATCACGGCACCGATCGTGTGAACCTTGAGGTTCACGATCCGCCCTGATCGCGGGGCGCGGACTTCCATCCGGGCCAGCACATCGACGGCGACGCGCAGCTTCTCGCGCGCGTCGGCAAGCTGGGCGCGCGTGTCGGCGAGCTTTCCGGTTGCCTCCTCGAGCACCTTCTGCCCGACCTGGTCGATCTGGAGCCGCGACTCGTCGATGATGCGGCCGTAGCGAGCAATATCCGCTTCATATGCGCCGATCTTGCCCTCGAGATCGGCTTTGGAGCGCTCCAGCGTGGCGACGCGCGCGAACGGCACGATGCCCTGGTCAGCGAGCGGCTTGAGCTTGGTGTACTCCTGGGTCACACTGTCGAACTGTGCGCGCGCGCCCTTGTTCTGTGCAGTATTCCCCTGGATCTGACGCTGTGCCTGCGCGATTCGCTCCTCCAGGATGGAGACCTCGATCTTTCGCGCAGCACGGCGTTCATCGAAGCGTCGCTTCTGGTCACCCATGGCGCGCATCGCGCTCGGATCGGACGTCTTCTGCAGCAGCTCGGCCGGAAACGCGATGCTGTCCTTTCCTTCGGCCTCCGCCTGCAGGCGTGCCTCCTCGGCAATCGCCGAGTACACCGCCGAGCGGGCGATCTCTTCCTTGGCCCGCTCCTGGGTCGGGTCGAGCCGCAACAGGACCTGACCTTCCGCAACATGCGCATCACCCGTCACCAGCAGGTTCTGAACGATTCCGCCCTCGAGGTGCTGCACCACCTTGCGATCGCTCTCGACGACGACGGAGCCGGTCGCCACCACGGCGCCATCGATCGACGCAAGGGCGGTCCAGCCGCCGAATACGCCGAAGGTGAGGAAGACGATCAGGAAGCCCCGGCGCGCGGGTGTCTTCCAATCGCCGGACGGGCCCTCATTGTCGCCTGTTGAGGACCCTCCGGACCGCAGGGCTGGCAGTCGTGCCTTTAGGGCCGGCAATTGCGTCTTTGCAAGATGGATCAGCGACTTTGTCATCGTCTCCGCCCTCCCAAAGAGTTTAGCCGGAGCGTGCGGTGCTCGCGCCGCCTCACCGGTTCTGTTGAACTGTCTCAGAAGCTCCGCCAGCTCATCGTGAACGGCTTCCGCCCCCCGTCGCAACATATTGTCCATTATTGCCTCGTCGCGTGCGCCGGACGCACCTGATTCGAAAGCTGAACGGGGCCGTGAGCACCGTCAGCATGATGATTGCGGTCGGCCCGATGATGTTCGGCGGGCCCGCGCACGTCGCGCCGCATCGGCGCAACCGTTTTGCCAAGCAGCGCAGGCAGCATTTCCTCGCGCGTGCCGATTTGCCCGATCCGCCCCTCGTGCATGAACACGATCTTGTCGACCGCGGCGAGCAGGTTCGGGCGGTGATTGATGATCACGATCGTCACCTTGTACTGCCTCAGTCGCTGGATCGCATCGGCCAGCGCGCGATCGCCGTCGCCGTCGAGATTCGCGTTCGGCTCGTCGAGCACGATCAGCACCGGCTTGCCGAACAATGCGCGCGCGAGCCCGATGCGCTGCCGCTGACCGCCGGAAAGACCTGCGCCGTTATCCCCGATCACCGTGTCATAGCCCTTCGGAAGACGCTGGATCATCGCGTGCGCCGAGGCCAATTGCGCCGCTTCGATGACAGCCTCGTCGGAAGCGTCGTCGCGGAAACGCGCAATGTTGTCACGCACCGTACCGGCGAACAGCTCGACGTCCTGCGGCAGGTAGCCGAGATTCCGGCCGAGGAAATTGGGATCGAAATGCCTGATATCGTTGCCGTCGATACGCACGCAGCCGTGCACCAGCGGCCAGGCACCGACCAGAGCCCGCGCCAGCGACGACTTTCCGGAGCCGGACTGGCCGACGACGGCGACGACCTCGCCGGGCGCCAGACGGAACGAGACGTCGGCGATGGCCGGCAACTGCGATCCGGGAACGAGAACGGTCGCGGCTTCGAGTGAGACCTCGCCCACCAAATCCGGCAGCCTCGTCGGCCGCCCCTCCGCCGCGCGCGACTCGAGCGCGCGATTGAGCCGGGCATAGGAGGTCCGCGCTGCAACCAGCGCCTTCCATTGCGAGACCGCGGCCTCCACGGGTGCGAGAGCGCGCCCCATGATCAGCGAAGCGGCGAACAGCACACCGCCCGAGATCTCCTGCTGGATCGCGAGGTATGCGCCCACGCCCATGATGCTCACCTGGATCGCCATGCGCAGGAATTTGGAGATGGCGAGCAAGGTCCCGCCGCGCTCACCGGCCGTCGCGCTTTCCAGCAGGCCCTGCCCGTGAGTTTGCGCCCAGGCCGCGCGGACCGCGGGTGCCATTCCAAGCGCCCGGATCGCTTCCGCGTTGCGCAGCGACGAGGTCAGGCGGTCGAGGGCATGGAGATTCTTCGACGCAGCCGCATTCAGCGGCGTCTTCGTCAGGCGCTCGTTGAGGAAGGCCAGCGTCAGGATGATGGCTGCTCCGATCAGGGCGACCAAGCCGATGAGCGGATGGAGCAGAAAGCATATCGCGAGGAAAATCGGCGTCCACGGCACATCCATCAGCGATGTGATGACGCCGCCCGACAGCACCTCTCGCAAGGTGTCGACGTCGCGCAGCAGCTGGACATGATGCGAGCTGCTCGTGCTCAGCGCCTGTCCGAGTGCAGTCTCGAACGTGTCCCCCGAGATGAGCCGATCGAATTGAAGGCCGGTTTGCACCAGAACCCGGCTGCGAAAATGCTCGAGCGCCGCGTAGCTGACGAAAAGCACGAGCGCGATCACCGAGAGCAGCAACAGCGTCATCCCGTTGCGGCTCGTCAGCACCCGATCGTAGATCTGCATGCTGTAGAGCGGTGAGACGAACACCAGCAGATTGATGAAGATGGACAGTCCACCGGCCGCGATCAGGCCGGGACGTATCCGACGGAAAGCGTCCGCGAGCGGAGATGGTTTTGCCGAAGCGTGCATGTGCATATCCGGGCCGCCCTTTGTCGGGCGGCGGTAAGCGGGTTGAAAATTGCTTGCAATCGAGCGTCAGGGACGCCCGCATTTCAACATTCCGCCGTGCGCGGAATGGCACCCCACCTCTCGACCACTGTGGTCGCGAGGAACTCCCCCACATTGAGCATACGCGCGGCAAACCGCGCGTATGCTCCTGTTGCAAACTACGCTACGAACTCACGAATGCCAGGCGTGATGGTCGTAATGGTGAGACACGAGGTCGGCCAGATGCCCGACGAGGGATCCCGTGTCCGACGTCGCCGTCTGGTCGGTGGTTGCATCCGATGTCGCGGAAGCCACCGTGCTCGCACCTCGCCACAACAACCCATGACCTCCGGACCCGGACGACGTGGCGTCATTGATCCACTGCGAGAAGTCGAAGCTACCGCCGTGGTGTCCGCCGGTATCACCGCTCGTCGAAGCAGACGACCAGCCACCATGGCCACCCCAGTGACCGGAGCCCGTGGTACCGCCAGTCGACGGATCCGTCGTGCTGCCGGTCGTCGGGTCCGTCGTACCACCGGTCGAGGGGTCCGTCGTTCCGTCCGAACCGGAAGCCGTTGTCGTGCCTCCGGTCGAGCCGGTCGTCGGCGGGGTGGTGCCCGTCGAATCACCGGTGCTTCCAGTGGAGCCGGGCGTCGTGGTGCCGTCCGTCCCCGTGCTTCCGCTCGCATCGGAAACCGGAGGGGTGCTGCCGTCGGTGGCCGAATTTCCGCCGGTGTCCGAAACCGGCGTGGTCGGATCCGTCGCCGGAGGAGCACTCACGACGGGTGTCGCTGCGCTCGTATTGTGAGCGAGGAACACCTGCTGCAATTCCGGCGAGTTCTCGAGCGCCGTATCGCCATTCTGCGAACCCCAGGCGTAGGCATAATCGAACGCCGGGTTGGGAACGAGGTCCGCCCAGTGATTGATCATCGCCTGCTCTTGCTCGGCAGTGGGCATCACGACCGAGCTACCGGTTTCGGTTTGCCAGCCGCCGCCGCCGAACGCCTGGTACACAGGAACGATCGAGTCGAGCGGAATGCCCGCCTGCTCTGCAGCCGCGACGTACTTGTCGATGGTGCTGAGGTCGACGTTGGGCCGATCCGACCAAACCGGATACCAATCGAGACCGAAGTAATCGATGTGGGTATTCGCCTGGTTGTAGCTGTTCATGTAGCTCGGATCGTCCGATGACCCCATGTTATTCAGGACGGTAAAGGTCTTGGCGCCGGGATCGTGCTGGTGGATCCAATCCGATTCCGCCTGCAAGTCCGCCGCGCTGGCCTGCGGCCCCCATTGTCCGGTGGGATCCGGCTCGTCCACGAGGTAGAAGCCGAACACTTTCGGATTATTGAGGAAAGGCGTCACCTGGTCGATGAAGTCCTGAGTCACGCCTTGGTACTGATCGAGCCAGACCAGACCCTGCACGCCATCGGGCAGTGCATTGGCCTGATCGACATACGAGATGTCTGCAAGGTTGAAACCAGCTTGTGCTGGTGTGAAGTTACCTTGATCGTCCAGGCCCCCGCCCGCGGCGTAGTGTAAGGTAGCCAATGATATTCCCCTCTCTGTGTTAAAACCCCCAGTGACCCTTTTGGGTCTGAGCGCCGACAACCGATCGGGCGTCCCACGAAGGTGAACGTATGTTTACGTTTGAGGCAGGAATTTCTGTATCATTGGGCGGAACCAAGGGATTGTTGTGCCCGAAATCTGCACAACCACTCGTTGGCACCAGCTGCGTGATTTACGGGGGCGAGCCGTTTCAAAAGACGCTTCAATGATATGTGGCCGGTTGAGCCGAGGAGATCACACAAGACCCGGGCACAGCGCTGCCCAAATTGCTTCAAGGCCGGGGGGCTGGCAGCGAACCGGAGCTGTCCGCGGAGTACTCCCGATGACGGATGTTCTCATCGGCACGTTTCCGTTGTTCAGTATCAAACGATGCTCGACGGATTGAACTCATTGCGGACCCACTTCGCTATGAATCGGTACTGGGGCACCGCAGTTGATTTCGAGCCAACGGTCGTGAACTTGAGGAAGCAAGGAATTCAGTCTTAGGCGCCGGGTTGCGTTGCTGCTTCAGTCCCATTGCTGATGAGATCTTTTTGCGTGGCACTCAATCGAACAGGCCCTGTCCAATGCGCCCGTTCGTTTTGCCTTGCCGCGTCGTTGTGATTGTTCGAGCAGAGGTTATTCGCTGCCGAGGACACGATGTCAGGATCGGCCCAAGCCGAGCTCAAGTTTCCGCCGAGCTCACGAATTCAGGTCAAACCAGCAGCCGGTCCTCGCTTGGCTGGAAGGACCGGGACCGTGATTGGGGCCGGATATTACCCCAAGAGCCTCCGTGTGATCTTGGACGGCTCGAAGGGTCCAATCACGCTTCACATGGACTACGTGGCCATAATCAACACGTGAAGTGGACCGCATCCGCGACCCACTTGCGAGCATGAGGCCTTCTTCACCGAACAATGCGTTGGGAGTTACCCCAGAGGTATAGTCGGCCTCTCGTCCGGCGTTAGGCCGCATTTTGGGCCGATTTCAGCCAATCTGTGTTGGTTGCTCATTGCTCGGGGGCAGGATCCTTCAAACCGGAGCCTGCGATGTTCAAGCAAGTTATTTTTGCGTCTTGTTTTGTTGTATTCGCCTCCCTCAATTCGGAAGCACGACCTTATCGACTGGAGCGCGCCTCCGAATGCAATGTCACCATGCCGTGTGACTTCTCGTATTCTTCGCAAGTCTTGAACCAGCGAAAGGCGTTGACGCGCTCATTGCGGACATACCGTTCAACACAGCTCGCCGTCGTGGCCGTTACAGATACGGCGTCGCCTGGTAATTCCGTCAGCGCTCGGATCGTTGGTGGCCGCCCCGCGGGTTGCCCCTCGTCATTCTGCGGTTGCGGCGCCGCCCTGCGGCTGTTTGGCCGCATCGTTCCGGAGTTGAACCTCGCGGCAAACTGGCTGCGGTTTCCGCGCACGTCGCCGGCACCAGGGATGGTCGCGGCAAGGCGCGGGCACGTTTTCGTCCTGGAGCATCATATCGCGGGCGACGTTTGGATGGCATACGACGCCAACTCGGGTGGACACGCAACGAGAATACACGCGCGTTCATTGAGAGGGTACACCGTCGTGAACCCGCGCGGCGCGTGACGTGCCCCTCATCGATCGGCAACACAATTGGCGGGCACCGGCATGCTTTCGCGGGGCTTCCAAGCGATGACGTGCTGAGCGGGGATCATTCATCAATCTCCGGATGACGGCACAATCATGCGCCAGCGCTCGTTGCGCTGGCGCATGCTGCGCTAAATGCTGGCGTTTCGGAGGAGCGCCAGCACCGTCTGCGGATACGCGCTCCGCACCATCTTTCAATGCCCTAGAACTGAACCCCGCGCGTCAGCGCGCCGTCGACGACGAGGTTCGTTCCCGTGATGAAGCTTGCAGCGCGGCTGGCAAGGAAGACGACTGCGTTGGCCATTTCTTGCGGCGTACCCATCCGGCCCGTCGGATTGAGAGCCAGCGCGGTCTTGTAGAGTTCGGGATTGTTGTCCTTGATCATGTTCCAGACGCCACCATCGAAGTACGTATTGCCCGGCGAGACCGAGTTGGCGCGAATGCCTTTCCCCGCCAGCTGGTTGGCGAGCCCCTGCGTGTAGTGGATGATCGCCGCCTTGAAAGTTCCATAAGGACCGGCCGCGAAATCGACCTCCCGTCCCGAGACGCTCGATATGGTGACGATCGCGCCGGCAGCGCTCTTCTCCAGATAGGGCATGGCCGCGTTCACCAGCCGTACCGTGCCCATCATGTCGGTCGAAAACTCCTTCTCCCAGCTTGCGTCATCCTGTCCGATCGCAAGCGCACTCACGTTGGCGACGACGACATCGATACCGCCGAGCTTTGCCGCCATATCGGCGACCCAGGCCTTCAGCACGGACGCATCGGCGACGTCGACCGCGCCGCCATGGGCCGCGACGCCCCTCGCCTTGAGCGCGGCGACCGTGCTCTCGACTTCAGCCGGATTGCGCGAGCACACGCCGACATCGGCACCTTCGGCGGCGAATGTCTCGGCGATCGCGCGACCAATCCCCCTGGTGCTTCCTGTGACGAGAACCTTGGCGCCCTTGAGTCCCAGATCCATGGTCGGTTTCCTCTCCTTGGCTTAATGATTGTTTGCGGCAGCCTTGACCAATCCACGATAGCTGTGCGGCATTCGCATCGAAACCAGATCCTTTCGACGCACGACATTGGTCGGATAGACGCTGTCGAGATTCGTGGTGTCAATCAGCGCGGTTGCAAGGCCCTTGCCGCCGACCGCGATCGCCTCCCGCCGCGGAAACGCGAATGTATCAGGGCCAAATACACCGCTCAGCCCGGGATAGCCGCGCTTGGGATCAACGACATTGGCGAAGGCGAAAAACAGGTTGTTTTCGCCGGCGCGAACGCGGAAATGATGCCAGTGATACGGATCCGGACCGGTCGGAATCGGCTTTGGCTGCTCGACTTGTGTGCCGGCATGCGAAGAACTGAAGCCACCCTTGATCGCGGCAGGACACGCAATGAGATCGCAGCCGCGCAGTGCGAGAATCCGGCCCGTTTCCGGGAACGATGCGTCGTGGCCGATCAGCAACCCGATGCGGCCGATCGGCGTGTCGACGACGGTCCAGCCGTCGCCGGACGTCGCCCAGCTTCGCTCGTCGGCAGCGAGATGTGTCTTGCGGTAGACCGAGATCTCCCCATCGGGCGCGACGAGGCAGGCGCTATTGTAGACCACATCGCCGTCGCGCTCGGCGAGGCCGCAGACCAGATACAGGTCGAGCTCCTCCGCGAGCTTGGCGAGGCTGTCGGTCGCTGGCCCCGGAACAGGTTGCGCGAATGTCGTGGGATCTGCAAGTCCCGTCAGGGCAAGCTCCGGAAAGACGACAAGCTCCGCGCCCTCGGCCTTCGCCTCGCGCGCGAGTGCCGTGATCTCTCCGAGATTCTGGCTGCTGTCGTCGCCAGGTGAAAACTGCGCGACGCTGACCCGCGACGTCTTGCCGGCCGGCCAAGGCTCATGGCCGTAGAGGCCGAAGAAGTCGCGCGGGTTCCAGCTGAAGGTATCGGTCAGCAGCTCCGGATAGAGCTCCGGCCGCCGCTGCGCGAATACTGTTTCGCCGAGCACGCGGCGCGCGCGCGCGGCATCGAGGTCGATCTCTGACATCAGGACTCCATCGCCCTTGTCGAGCACGGCCGTCACCTGCCCGTCCGGCGCAATCACGCAGCTTCCGCCGCTGAATTGCACTGTGCGCTCGAGCCCCCATCGATTGCTCTCAATCACATAGCAGCCGTTCTCGAATGCGCGGCTGATCCAGTATGGCGCCGGCGTGCGCTCCGCCAGCCAGTTCGAGATGTGGCAGATGACATCCGCGCCGCCCAAGGCCATCAGCCGTGCTGTTTCGACGAAATGGATGTCCATGCAGATCAAAAGCGCGATCCGCCCGATCGGCGTCTCAAACACCTGATTGTGCAAATCGCCGGCCGCCGCCCATTTCGGCTCGGAAATATAGGGATGCGTCTTGCGGTGGCGGCCGACGATGCCGTCGGGCCCGATCAGGACGGCCGTGTTGAAGTAAATGCCGTCCCCGTCGACCTCCGGCATGCCGACCACGATGTAGCAGCCATGCCTGGCCGCCAGCTTCGCAAAGCGGTTCGTGGTCGGGCCCGGGACAGCCTCGACGAAGGGCGCGACCTCGGCGCGGTCGAACCAGCAATAGCCGGTCGTCCCCATCTCCGGAGTGACGATGAGTTTTGCACCGGCCTCCGCCGCCTGCTCGCAGAATTCGAGCAGGCGCGCGATGTTACGCTCCTTCTCGAACATGGTCGGATCGAACTGGACGGCGGCGACCTTGTGCCTGATTGACATGATCCAGCCGGCCTCAAACGAGATAGGACTTCTTGATGGAAGCGCCGAGCGTGTATTTGGGATCGACCATGTTGCCGAGACGGATGCGGCCCGCCTGGGTCAGCAGCATGTAGGCGTCGATCTCTTCGAAGCCGTAATCTGCGGCCATCCAGCGGCAGAGCTCGCGATAGGCGATACGGGCCGCATCTTCCATCGGCCGCGCCGAACCGATCGTCATGATGAAGTCCTTGGTCTCTAGCCGCGGCCAGGCGATGGTCCAGTTCTTGATCAGGTCGATCTGAACCGTGGTCACGGTCGGATGTTCGATGGCGACGCCGCAGAGCTCGCCATCGCCTTGCGCGGCGTGGCAATCGCCGAGGTAGAGCAGCCCGCCCTTGGTGTTGACCGGCAGATAGATGACGGCGCCGACGCCGACATCCGGCAGGTCCATGTTGCCGCCATAATAGTCCGGAACCAGCGATGAGATTGCCTCGATCTCCGGCGAGGTGCCGATCGTGCCGATGAAGGGCTCATAGGGCAGCGTGATCTTGTCGTTCCATTTCGTGCCCGTCTTGGCGTCGATCTCGAGCTTCTTGACGCGCTCCGGGAGCGCCGGATTGAGCAGCGCAGTGTTACCCGTGCTGACCAGACCGCCAAACTCCGGCATGATCACCGTCGTACCGCGTGGCTGCGGTCCGCGTGGCACGATGCTCTCGATGTAGACGGCGAGTGCATCGCCCTTCTCCGCGCCGTTGACGTGGATCGGCCCATTCTGCGGATTGAGGAACGGAAAGTTGAGGATTTTTGACGGGCTATCGGTCTCCTTCTTGATCGCGCCTTCGAACGCGTCGTGCGTCTCGGCCGAGACGACCGCGCCGGGATCGACCGTCAGCACCGGGCTTACATAGGGGCCATAGACATAGTGGTATTTGCCCTGCTCGATCTCGGTGATCGTGTACGCCTTGCCGCGCTCGCCCTTCGCGACGCCTTTGCGTGCCATGATGGAATTGTTTTGCCAGGCCATTGCCGTTCTCCTTGGTTGGGCGTCGTTTCTTTCAAACCGCCAGATGGCGGCGCATTTCCGCTTCGTCGTCGAGCGCGGAGTGATCGAGACTTGCGACGATGCGGCCCTTGTCCATGACGTAGCAGCGCTGCGCCATGGCGCGGATCATGTCGAGATTTTGCTCGACCAGGATCACGGTCACGCCCGTCCTGCGATTGAGCTCGACCATGTTGTGCGCGATGTCCTGGACGATATTGGGCTGGATGCCCTCCGAGGGCTCGTCGAGCAGGATGAGATTGGGATCCGCGATCAGCACCCGTCCGATCGCGAGCTGCTGTTGCTGGCCTCCGGACAAGGTGCCGGCGCGCTGATGCCAGCGCTCTTCGAGGATCGGAAACGCTTCGACGATCTTGCGCCGGCCAGCCTCGGGAATGCCGCCGCTCTTGATCGCAGCGCCGACCGCGACGTTCTCGCCGACGGTCAGGCGCGGAAACACGTCGCGCCCCTGCGGCACATAGCCCATGCCGAGCCGTGCCCGCTTGTGCGCCGGCAGCGATTCCACGGCCTCACCGCGATAGACGATCGAGCCGCTCATCGCCGGCACCAGCCCGATCAGGCTTTTCATCAAGGTCGACTTGCCGACGCCGTTGCGTCCGATCACCGCAACGATCTCGCCTTCCCGTACCTCGATCTCGAGGCCCTGGAGCACCGGCTTGCCGCCATAGCCGGCGCGCAGACCCAGTGTCGAGAGGATCACTTCCCTGCGCGGCATATCAAGCATGGGCCTGCCCCAGATAGATCGCCGCCACGCGCTCGTTGGCCACGATCTCGTCGATCGAGCCCTGCGCAAACACCTGGCCGAGATGCAGCACCGTGACGCGCCGGGCGACCTGGCGCACGAACGCCATGTCGTGCTCGATCGCCAGCACCGTCATGCCGTCGGCATTGAGCCGCTGCACCATCTCGCCGGTCATGTGGGTTTCCTCCGGTGACATGCCGGCGGTCGGCTCGTCGAGCAGCAACAGGCGCGGCTTCAGGCTGATCGCCATACCGATCTCCAGCCATTGCTTCTGGCCGTGGCTGAGATTGCCCGCCGTCTGCGCCTGCTCGGCTTCGAGGCCAAGGAAGCCGAGCAGCCGATCGATCTCGGCTTCGAGCTCGGCGCCGCGATGCCGGCTTTGCAAGGCGATCTCGAGGTTCTGGCGGACCGACAGGCCCTTGAAGACCCCCGGCACCTGGAACTTGACCGACAGGCCGCGGTGAATCCGGGCAAAGGATTTGAGTGACGTGATGTTCTCGCCGGCGAAGAGAATCTCGCCGCTACCGGGGTGATGCTCGCCCAAGATCAGACGGAACAGCGTGCTCTTGCCGGCGCCGTTCGGGCCGATCAGGCAGTGGATCTCGCCGGGCTCGAGCGTGAGGTTCACGGCGTTCGTGACGTGCAGCCCGCCAAAATGCTTGTTCAGTTCGCGCAATTCGAGCAGCGACATCAGCCGGCCCTCTGCGTAAAGCGGGCCGCGAGGCGGCCAAGCCAGTTCATGAACCCGAGCACGAGGCCGTTGGGCGCGATCAGGACCGTGAGCACGAGCAGCACGCCCATGAAGATCAGCGCGTACTGGCTGCCATAGATCGTCAGCGCCTGGAACGCGGCGAGCACCACCAGCGTGCCGATCACGGTCGAGGTCAGATCACTGCGGCCACCGACGGCCACCCAGATCAGCGGCAGCGCCGCCGCCGTCATGCCCATGCTCGACGGCGTGATGTACTGCCCCCACACCGTGTAGAGCACGCCGGACAGACCTGCGAGCGCGGCGCCGATGACGAAGGTGATGAGCTGGTATTTTCGGATGTCGTAGCCCAGCATCTCGGCGCGCTCGGGATTCTCGCGGATCGCGACGATGATGTTGCCGAACGACGAGTTCATCAGGATGCGCAAGGCCAGATAGACCAAGACCAGCAGGCCAAGCACGAGGTAGTACAGCCCGACATCGGCGAACAGCACGATCGGCTCGCCCGGCCACGGGATGGTCAAGGGCGGCATCGCGCTCATGCCGTTGAAGCCGTTGAGCCGCGCGCTGCCGATGTGCCATTCCGGCCCCGCGGTCTGCGCCATAAAACGCTCCAGCATCAGGGTCACGGCGAGCGTGACGATGCCGAGGAACACGCCGGCGATGCGGCCGAAGAACATGAAATAGCCGAGCAGAATCGCGAACAGCGCCGCGATCGCCACCGCAATCACCAACGCCACCAGCGTGAAGCCGTAGGCCGAGCCGAAATTGATGGTGAGGATGCCGTAGCCATACCCCGCGATGCCGAAGAACGCCGTCTGGCCGAAGGACAGCGAACCGCCATAGCCCCAGATCACGCAGAGGCTGAGGGCGATGAACACCCAGACGAAGAAATAGACGGTGTTGCCGACCGTGTAACCGTCGCTGAACAGCGGATAGGCCAGTGCAACAACGAGCACGAGTGCAAACAGGCCCCAGAAGGCCGGACCGCGACCGACGGTCTGCGGGCCTTCGAGACGGCGAAACAGCGAGAGTAAACCGGTCACGACGCCATCACTCCGTCAGGTGCGCTCGCGCAGCACGAAGCCGGAGATGCCTTTCGGCAGAACCCGGACCACGATAATGACGGCAACCAGGAGGCCGATCTGGCCGAACAACTGCCCCTGCCAGGACGTCATCACCGATTTCACCACCGCAAGCACGGTGCCTGCCGGCGCCGTGCCGAGGAACACATCCGCCCCACCGATCACCACGGTGACGAAGGCCTCCATGATGAAGGTCGCGCCCATGGTCGGCACCAGCGTCATGGTCGGCGCATAGAGCCCGCCGGCAAGGCCGGCGAGTCCCGCGCCACAGGCGAAGGTGAGGCTGTAGATCAGGCGGGTGTCGACACCGAGCGCCGCCGCCATGTGCGGCACCTGGATGGTGGCGCGGGCCAGCACACCGAAGCGCGTCCAGTTGAACAGTGCATAGAGCGCCGCGAGCACGCCAAGCGCAGCGCAAAACAGCACGATGCGGTAGATCGAGTAGGAGTACTCACCGACCTGGAAACTGCCGAATGGCGTGCCGACACCCGCCATGGTCGAGCCGACCATGATCAGCGTGCCCTGCGTGGCGATCAGGCTGAGCCCCCAGGTGGCGACGATGGTGTCGAGCGGCCGGTCATAGAGATGGCGGATGACCGCGAGCTCCACCAGCACGCCGACCAGCGCCGACACGACGGTGCCCGCCAGAATGCCCAACGGCAGCGGCAGGCCAGCATGCACCGTTGCCGCCGTCACATAGGCGCCGCACATGATGAACTCGCCGTGGGCGAGATTGATCACGCCCATCATGCCGAAGATTACCGCCAGTCCGCAGGCAGAGAGCACCAGGAACGCAAAGGCGTCACCAAATTGATAGAGTGCCGAAAAGACGTGGGTCGCGATGTCCATGAACCAACCGATATCTGGGAAGACGCGACGTCGCCGTCGCAGGTATCCGTGATCGCCCCAGCCCGCCGGCAACGCCAGGGACGTGCCCGGAGGGCCGGAGCGATCAGCCGCCGGGTCAGGGTTTCGGCGGGGGATTCGACGGCGTGTACTGCGCCATCGGATCTTTCTTGGTGAGATCGCAGCCGGCTTCGCCGAGCCAGTACGGCTTGATGTCCTCCCAGACCTTCGGGAAGGAGATCGAGTGATCGGCACCGACCTTGGCGAGGTAGATCGTGTGCGACATGTGCTGGCTCTTCGGGTCGATGCAGACCTTGCCTTCCGGCGCATCCATGCAGACGTCGCCCATCGCGATCACCTTGCGGATGTCCTCGCGCTTGGTCGACTTCGCCCGCTCCACCATCTGCTTGTACAGATAGACGGCGAGATAGGAGTTTTCCGCCTCCTGGTTCACATAGGGCTCGCTCGGGAATTTCGCCTTGAACTTGGCGTAGAATTCCTTGCTCTTCGGCGAGTCGATCTCCTCGATGTAGTTGGTGGTGACGTACATGTCCTTCAGGCTCGGCGGCTTGAAGCGCTTGTGCTCGTAGCCTTGGCCGACATTGACCGAGGAGGCCATCGGCAGGTTGACGTTGGCGGAAGCCGCCTGCTCGTAGTAGGAGGCCTGCGCTGTGCCGACCAGCAGCGTGACCACGAAGTCGGGCTTGGCCTTCTGGATGTTCTGGATGCTCTGGGAGAACTGCGACACGCCGAGCGGGATGAACTCCTCGCCCGCCATCTTGCCGCCGTTCTCCTTGACGATCTTGCGGACCCATTCCGCCGAGATCTGGCCGAAATTGTAGTCAGCGGCGAGCGTGTAGACGTTCTTGCCGTACTTCTCCATCATGTAGGGAATGAGCGTCGAGAACTGCTGCTCCGGCACCGCGCCGGTGACGATCATGTGGCCGTCGCAGACACCGCCTTCATACTGGTTGTTGTAGAAGGCAAAGCCGTTGAACTGGTCGACGATCGGCCGATAGGCCTCGCGCGAGGCCGAGGAGAAACCCGCGAACACCACGTCGACCTTGTCGCGCTGGAGCACGCGTCGCATGAACTCCTGGTAGCGGGTGTTGTCGGACTGCGTGTCGTAGGGAACGAGCTCGAGCGGCCGGCCCATGATGCCGCCCGCCTTGTTGATCTCGTCGGCGGCGAGCTGGATGGCGTGGACCTTGCCGATCGTCGCCGCGGCGAAGTCGCCGGATTGATCCTCCAGCACGCCGAGCTTGATGGGGTTTTCCGCCGCGAGTGCCGAGTGCGATCCAATGGGTGATCCGAGGACAAGCGTCCCCGTGAGGGCTGCGGCACGCAGCCCCCGCAATACAGACTTGCTCATTTTGCTTCTCCTAGATGGCTTGCTTGTTGCCGCCTTGCAGCATGGTGCCGGTCGTGCGGCCGGTCGTGTCGGGCGGCTTCGCCCGCTTGCTCAGAAACTCCTCGCAGTAGAGTTCCATGTTCTGCCGCGCGCGCATGCTTTCGCGACGGAGCTGGGAATAGGCACCCTCCTCGTCGAGGGCGCCCTGCTGCATCAGCAGGATCACGGCCCGGATCACCGCGCGGCGACCGCGACGGCGTTCCTCGAGGTCCTGCAGCCGCTCGCTCATTTCGGCCCGCAGCAGGAACTGGTTGATGCCCATGAACAGGGACGTGTAGACCGCGCCGCCATGCACCGGCTTGCGCAGAAACGAGGTGGCGCCGAGATTGACGAGCGCCTTCAGCCGGCTTGGGGCCTCGACGCCAACGAGGCCGATCACCGGCACCGGCGGCAGCCGCGAGGCCGGATTGACCTCGATCGCGACGGCACCTTCGAGATCACCGTCGACGAACAGGATATCGCGGTCGGCCTGAAGGCCTGCAATCTCGATCTGCGCGCGACCGTCGATGATCTCGGGATATTCGGTGGAGACGCCGAGCTTGGCGAGCGTCGTTTCGAGCGTGCTCTCCCATCCACCACGGCGGGTGACGACGATCGCGCGGCCGCCCTTGAAGTTCTGCAGCAGTCGAGAGCTCATGATTGCACCACTTTCAACAGCGGGGAGCGCATTGCGCTGGCAAAGCGCGGCGACGACTGGACGAGATAGGGATCGGGTGCGATCGGCTCGCGGGACTCCAGCAGCACTTCGAACTGCCCGTTCGCGGCCGAGCGGCCGATCCGCGGCGTGAGCCAGGCGTGAAAGGTCTGCCGGTCGATCAGAACCTCGCCTTGCGGAGCACGCAGCCGCTGGTCGGCGACGGCGGCGCGTACCTTGCGTGCATCATCGGTCTCGGCCTGCGACAACGCGGCTGCGAGCAGCTTGACCGCGATGTAGGACGACTCGGCGTCGGCCGACGAGACCGGCCCGTCCGGAAAGGATCGTGTATAGGCATCGATGAAGGCGGCATTCTCCGGCGAATTCAGCGACGAGAAATAGACGCTCGACGACAGATGCCCGTCGACCGCATCGGGCCCGATCTCCGGCAATTCGGGCTCGGACAGCGTGCAGCTCGCAACCGGAATTTGCGCGGCCTGATCGATGCCGCGCGCCCGGCAGGCGGCCCGGAACGCGCGGAAGAAGGCATAGGCGCTGGTGCCGATCAGATTGTTGAAGACGAAGTCCGGGCGCTGGTCGATGATCGCGGCAATGACCTGGTCGACCTCGGTATCGCCGACCGAGAGATAACGCTCCGCGAGCACGCTGCCGCCGCGCGCAATCAGCGCCTCGCGAAAGATGCGGTTGTTCTCCCAGGCCCAGATGTAGTTGGATCCGATGCAGAAGGCGCGCGTGCCGACCCGGGACGCCAGATAATCGACGAGCGGCAGCACGTGCTGGTTGGGTGCAGCGCCGGTGTAGATGACGTTATCGGAGCTCTCGAAACCCTCGTAGTGCGAGGGATACCACAACAGCCCGTCGAATTTCTCGAAGCAAGGAATCACCTCCTTGCGGCTCGACGAGGTGTAACAGCCGACCACCTGTCGGATGCCGGAGCCAAGCAGCTCGAGGCTCAGTGAACGATAGCGCGCGAGGTCGCCGGAGGGATTGACCACGACCGGCTCCAGCTCGACATCGTGACTGTTTGCATTGACCTCCTGAAACGCGAGCAATGCGCCATTGAGGATCGACCGCGCGACGACGCTGTAAGAGCCCGTCGTCGAGAACATCACGCCGATCCGATAATGCTTCCGCGTCATCACTCGATCCAAAAACAAAAAAGCGCCCGCCGGCTGTAAAGCCGAGGGCGCCCTCGCCGCCAACCAGACACGCTTACGCGTGGCGTTGGAAATGGTTTGAACTCGTCGCGTTGACGGGCTGGCTTGCCCGACGCTCGTGCATTACGGTCGTTGAGATCGATTGCGATGTCAAGCGCGTTGTTGCAGCGGAGATTGCCGCAATTCTTATCGCCCTGTAGCAAATCTGTGCAAGCGAGCGGCATACGCGGCCCGGCTCGATCAACGCGATCGTCGGTCAGCAGCAAGGATCGGGACCGCGAGGCAAGCGCCTCAGCGGATCTCGTTCACGTAATGATGGTGCTCAGTCGTGGCCCGATGCTCGCTCAGAAGCGCGAGCGCACCAGCCTGATCGTACGCCTCCTCGCGGATCACCAGAACGGCGCTCGGAGAAGGCAGACCAAGCAGACGCCGATCCTCTTTGTCAGCGAGCTCCGCCGAGAGCTTCTCTCGCACCGCAGCAATGCGAATGCCGTAGGCATCGAGCAAATGGAGATAGAGCAGCGCGGGCACGCTCGCCGCCTTGCGTGGAAACTCGGGCACGCGGCGCGCAACAAGCTGTATCCGCGAATGCATCACCGGCACGCGGCCGACGCGTCGCACGCGATGAAGACAGAGCAGCGGCTCGCCGACGGCTTCGGTGAACAGCACCGCCTCCTCCGCGCTGGCAGGCCGTAGCAGCACGGACAGGACTTCAGGAACGGAACGCTGGAGGCTTCCGTTCTCGCCATGCAACCGGAAATACTGGAAGAAAAAGCGCAGACTGTGTTGCGGCGCGCGGCCCGTCACCACCGTCCCGGTCTTGCGCCGGCGCACCAGCATGCCGTCGGCCGTCAAGTCCGCCAATGCGCGGCGGATGGTCCCGACCGCAACGCCATATCGCGCGGCGAGCGCGACTTCACCGGGCAGCACCGTGCCGGGAGACATTTCACCGACCAGGATTGCCTCGGCGATCTGCCGCTTGACGTGCTCGTACAACGGAACTGGCAGGCTCGATGGCTCGCTCATCGCCGCTTTTGCCTGTTTACCGGTCACGCCTGCCTCATTCTTTGGAATTGACAGCCATCGGCTTCGCCTATTTCTATATAGAATATAGAAATGAGCCAGCGCAAATGGTTTCTCCGCCGCCAAGTCCAGGGCAAGCGAACCCGACACTCGCCGATGGTTTCGCCGAAATCGAGCGCACCGCCGAACATGCGGTCGACGATCTCGCACGGATGGTGGCGGTCGACACCACCTTCCCGCCGGGTGTGGGATATGAGGCCTTCGCGGGACTGATGCAGAGCACCGTTGCGGCGCTCGGTCTCGACTGGCAGCGCGTCGATGTGCCCGAGCATTTGTGGCGCGTGGCCGGTGGCCCGGCGCATGGACGCAGAACCAATCTCATCGCGCGCCGCCGCTCCGGCAAGCCGGTGCTCGGGCTCTATTTCCATGTCGACACCGTGCCGGCAGCACCCGGCTGGACCACCAACCCGTTCCAGTTGATCCGCGACGGCGATCGCCTGATCGGCCTTGGCGCCGCCGACATGAAGGGCACCATCGCAGCCGTGCTGCTGGCGCTGCGCACGGCCGACACGATCGGCCTTCCGCTCGGTTACGACCCGATGCTGCTGCTCTGCACCGACGAGGAAGGCGGACTTTACCCGGGCGTGCGCTATCTCGCCGAGCAGGGCTTGCTCGAAGGACACATTCTCAATTTCAATGGCGCAGCGGCACCGCGCATCTGGGCCGGATGCTTTGGCCTCTTCACCCTTCTGCTGCGCGTCCCCGGCAAGACCGTTCACGCTAGCACAGCGGGGACCGCAGGCGCGAGCGCCAACGCCATCGAGGCCGCGCTGCCAATTCTCAATGCGCTTGCGGCACTGAAGCCCAAAATCGCAGCGCGAACGTCCACTCTGCCCGCACCACCGCAAGCGACGCATCCGCTCGCGGCCCAGCTCGATATTTCCGCCGCCCATGGCGGCCAATGCGGCGGCCAGATTCCGTCGCTGTTCGAAATCCTCGTCTGCCGGCGCTATGCGCCGGAGGAAGATTTTCAAGCAGCGTGCGTCGAGATCGAGAACGCCATCGCCGCGGCTGCGCCTGGAGCCGACGTCGAGGTACTCCTCACCGGTCACCTGATGCCGACCTCCGACCCAACGGGCCCGCACTGGCCGCGCTGGCAGCAGGCGATGTCAGCCGGGTTCGGCTACGCGCCGGACGAGTTCGCAAAATGGGGCGCGACGAGTTGTTCCGATTTCGGCTGGGTGCAGCAGACCGGCATGCAGGAGATTCTGCTGACCGGGCTCGGCCGGCCCGACAACCAGGTTCACGCCCCCGGCGAGTTCACCACGCGCGCCGACATCGTCGCACTGGCGAAATCGGTCCTTGCCTATCTGTCCGCCGAATTCCGTCCCGAGCTGTCTCCCGAGACAGCCGTCGTCCACTCATTTTAGGGAGCACGCCCCCATGCTGTCCGTCACACGCCGTCACTTCCTCGCCGGAACCGCAATCGGCCTCGCCGTCCTGCCGAGGATCGCCATCGCTGAGGCCCCCAAGCGCGGCGGTGTTCTGCGGATGTCCATCGACCAGGCGGCATCGGTCATCCATCCGATGCAGGCACGCGTCAATCCGGAATACCTCGTCACCGAACTGCTCTACTCCAACCTCACCCGGCTGAAGCCGGACATGACCGTCGAGCCGGACCTCGCTCTGTCATGGGAGCCGAACGCGGCATTGACCGAGTGGACCTTCAAGCTGCGCCCGGGCGTGACGTTTCACGACGGCTCGCCGCTGACCGCCGACGACGTCGTCGCCACCATCAACGCCATCCTCGATCCGAAGACCGCCTCGCCCGGCCGCACCAATGTCGGCCCTATCAAGGAGGTCACAGCAGTCGATCCCTTGACGGTCAAGTTCACGCTCTCCGGCGCCTATGCCGACCTGCCTGTGGCTCTCACCTACCTCAACGCACGCATCGTCCCGGCCAAGGTCGTCACCGGCGACCTCGCCAGTCTCTCGACCACCGCCAACGGCACCGGCCCGTTCAAGCTCACCTCCTACGAACCCGATCGGCGCATCATCGTCGAACGCAACCCCGCCTACTACGATCCGGTACGCCCCTATCTCGACCGCATCGAGCTGCTGGTCTATCCGGATCGTACCGCCGAAGCCTCCGCGATGATCTCCGGCGAGATCGACTTGCTGCTCACGACGACGCCGGGTGAGTATGAGCGCCTCGTCAAGGCAAATGGCGTCAAGGCGCTGCGCACGCCCTCCGGCCAGTTCCTCAACGTCAACCTCGGCTGCGACCAGAAACCGTTCAACGACGTGCGCGTCCGTCAGGCGCTGGCCCTGGCCGTGGATCGCGAGGCGACGGTGGGCTTCGTTGCGGGCGGTTACGGCACGCCGGGCAACGACACGCCGCTCAGCTCCGCCTATCACTTCTACAAGAACATTCCGCTGAAGAAGCCCGATATCGCCAAGGCGAAGCAGCTTCTGGCCGATGCAGGTTACCCCAACGGCATCGACCTGACGCTGGTCGCCTCCGACCGGCCGGCAACCCGCACCCAGCTCGGTGTTGCCGTCCGCGAGATGGCGGCGGCCGCCGGCTTCCGCATCAACGTGCAGACCATGCCGCACGCCACCTATCTCGACCAGGTCTGGAAGAAGGGCAATTTCTACGTCGGCTTCTACAACATGCAGCCGACGGCAGACGCCATCTTCAACCTGCTCTACACGTCGAACGCGGCCTGGAACGAGACGCGCTGGAACAACAGCGAATTCGACGCCGTCATCAATGCCGCGCGCGTCGAGAACGACGAGACCAAGCGCACCGCGCTCTATGCCAAGGCGCAAGACATGATGAACGCCGAAGTCCCGACGGTGATTTCAGCGTTCTTCGACCTGCTCGCTGCGCAGCGCTCCTACGTCGACGGCTACGTCCTCCATCCGCGCGGATCGGTGTTCCGCCTCGACCTGGTCTCGCTCGGTGCCGGCGCGCCGAAGCGCGCCTGAGGCCGGAGTTATCTGGTGTCGCTGGCCTGGTTTGCACGCCGCCTTCTGCTGATGGGCTACACCATCATCGTGGTCTCGATGCTGGTGTTCGCCATCACGCAGGTCCTGCCGGCGGATGCGGCCCAGTCGCTGCTCGGGGAAAACGCGACGCCCGAGGTGTTGACTGCACTCCGGACCAAGCTCGGGCTCGGTGATCCCGCCTGGCAGCAATATGCGCGCTGGGCCGGCCACGTTTTCACCGGGGATTTCGGCGTCTCGATGCGCACGAGCCAGCCGGTCGGCCCGGAAATGCTCGCCGCGCTGTCGCGCTCGCTGCTGCTTGCCGCCTCCGCCATCCTGGTCACGCTTGCGATCGCCGTGCCGCTCGGCGTCGTGGCAGCGCTGCGCCAGGGCCGGATCGCCGACACCGGCGTCAGCCTGATCGCCTATCTCGGCGTCTCGCTGCCGGAGTTCGTCACCGCAACACTCCTTGCCCTCCTGCTCGCCGACACGCTGCAATGGCTGCCGGCGACCGGTTATGTGTCGCCACTGGAGGATTTCGGCGGCGGCATTCGTCATCTGGCGCTGCCGGTGCTGACCGTCTCGGCGATCCTGATCGCCCACGTCATGCGCATGATGCGCTCCGAGACGCTCGACGTGCTGAAATCCGACTATATCCGCGCCGCACGATTGAAAGGGCTGCCGGAACGAACCGTGCTGTTTCGCCACGCCTTGCGCAATGCGCTGCTACCGGTCATCACCATCATTGCGCTCGATGTCGGCTATTTGCTTGGTGGCATCATCGTGATCGAGGAGATCTTCGCCATTCCCGGCATCGGCCGTGCGCTGATGGTCGCCATAACCACGCGCGACCTGCCGTCGATCCAGGCCGGCGCGTTGATCATGGCAACGACCTATGCCCTCACCAACACGCTGGCCGACATGGCCTATGCGCTTCTCGACCGGCGGATCCGCTATGACTGAGCTGTTCCGCCGCCTGATCCGGAAGCCGCAGGGTTTTGTCGGCGTCGCGCTGCTCGCGCTCATCGCGTTCACCTGCCTGTTCGGGCCCGCATTGACGCCCTATGCGCCGGAGAAGATCGATTTTCTCGGCAGGTTCCGCGCACCCGGCTGGCAGAACTGGCTCGGCGCGGATCAGTTCGGCCGCGACATCCTGAGCCGGTTGATGATCGGAGCACGGTCGACCGTGCCGATGGCCCTCCTCGCCACCTTGGTCGGCAGCGCGGCCGGTGCGGTCATTGGCGTCGGCTCTGCCTATCTCGGCGGCCGCGCCGACGAGACGATCATGCGCACCAACGATGCCGTGATGGCGATCCCGGGCCTCCTGATGGCCCTGCTGCTGGTCTCCACCCTCGGCAACGGCACAGGCAACGCGGTCATTGCCATCGCGATTGCCTTTGCGCCCGGCATGGCGCGGGTGACGCGCTCGGTTGCGCTCAACATACGAAATCAGGACTACGTGAAAGCCGCAATCGCGCGCGGCGAAGGCGCGCTGTGGATCGTCTTCCGCGAGATGCTGCCGAACGTCATGGCGCCGATCGTGATTGAATCCACCATCCGCGTATCCTTCGCCGTGATGCTGTTCGCGACGCTGAGCTTCCTCGGCGTCGGCGCCCAGCCACCAGCATCCGAATGGGGGCTTATGGTGGCGGATGCACGCCAATACATGCACCAGGCGCCGTGGGGGCTGATCGCGCCATCGGTCGCGATCGCGCTCACCGCTATTGCTTTCAACCTGGTCGGCGACGGCCTTCGCGATGCCCTCAATCCGAAGGACGAGAGATGACCCCGGCGCTTTCGATCCGGAACTACACGCTCGATTACATCACGTCCGCCGGGCCGGTGCGTGTGCTGGACGACATCTCGCTCGAGATCGCGCCGGGGGAGGTGCTCGGGCTCGTCGGCGAATCCGGATCCGGCAAGAGCTCGCTTGCCTGGGCGCTGATGCGCTATTTGCCCGCCAATGCCCGGGAAGTCGCAGGCTCCCTGCGGCTGGGCAATGTCGATCTTCAGCGTCTCGGACCGCGCGAGCTGACCGGAATCCGGGGACGCCGGATCGGGATGGTGTTCCAGGACCCTTCGACCGCTCTCAACCCGACGCTCACCATCGGCGCGCAGATCACCGAAGCGCTGGTCCGGCATCGCGGCCTCAAGCCGCGCGAGGCCTCCGCGCTCGCCATCGACCTGCTCGGTCGTGTCGACCTCCACAATCCGGCCGCGGTGATGCGGCGCTATCCGCACGAAATCTCCGGCGGAGAAAAGCAGCGCGTCGTCATTGCCACCGCCTTTGGCTGCCGGCCCGACGTGATCCTGTTCGACGAGCCGACCACGGCACTCGACGTCATCACCGGCGCGCGCATCCTCGAATTGTTTGCAAGGTTGCGACAGGAGACCGGCGTTGCCGCGCTCTACATCTCCCACGACCTCGCACTCGTGACGCGGGTCGCCAACCGGATCGCGGTCCTGAAGCGCGGCCACCTGGTCGAACAGGCGGCAGCCGGCGAGATTTTTCGCGCCCCGCGTCACGCCGAGACGCGCGCCCTCGTCAACGCCGTTCCGAGGCCCGACCACCGCATGGTCCATGACAGGCCGCACGGCGATATCCTGCTCGCGGCCTCGGACATCGAGGTTTACTACGGCAGCGCCGGGCTGTTTCGCAAAGCGTCGCCGCCAGCGACGAAGAAGATCGGGCTGGATGTCCGCGCCAGCGAAATCCTCGGCCTCGTCGGCGAATCCGGCTCGGGCAAATCGTCGATGGCGCGCGCGCTCACCGGGCTTGCCCGCTTCTCCGGCAGGATCTCCTTCGACAATCAGCTGATCCAGTCTGCGCGTGACATGAACGCCGCCTATCGCCGCGACGTGCAGATCGTGTTCCAGCATCCGGATTCCTCGCTCAATCCGCGTCACAGGATCGACGAGATCCTGTCACGTCCCCTCAAGCTCTATGGCGGCAATCCAGCCGATATTCCGCGCCTGCTCGACCAGGTGCGCCTGCCCGCATCCTATGCCGGTCGCTGGCCGCACCAGCTTTCGGGCGGCGAGAAGCAGCGCATCGCCATCGCACGGGCCTTCGCGGCGCGGCCAAAGCTCGTGATCTGCGACGAGATCACCGCGCCGCTGGACGTTTCCGTGCAGGCCCAGATCATCGAATTGTTGCTCGCACTGCGCGCGCAGACTGGCACCGCCTTCCTCTTCATCACCCACGATCTCAACCTGATCCGCCAGATCGCTCACCGCATTGCGGTGATGCGCCGGGGGGAGATGGTCGACCTGCTTCCCATCGACGAGTTCGATGCGGATCACATTCATCCCTACACCCGCGAACTGATGGCCGCCTCCCCCGTTCCGGTCGGCTGACGAGAAGGATTTGCTTCGATGGATCACAACGAACTGCTCGCCCGGATCGACGTTCCCGCCGCCCTCGATCTCTTGTCCCGCATGGTCCAGCACAAGAGCTATTCGAAGTCGGATGGAGAGAAGCAGCTCGCCGCCTTCATGGCCGGCCGCATGCGCGAAATCGGCCTCGAGACGGAGCTCACCTCCTTCGGCAATGAAGGGCGGGTCAATGCCGTCGGACGCTGGAAAGGCGCTGGCGGCGGCAAGAGCCTGCTGTTCAACGGCCACGTCGACACCAACCCGGTGACCGAGGGCTGGACCGTCGATCCCTGGGCCGGCAAGGTCGACGACGACTTCATCTACGGCATCGGCGTCTCCAACATGAAGGCTGGCGATGCCGCCTATTTCTGTGCCGTCAAGACGCTGGTCGATGCCGGCATCAAGCTCAAGGGTGACGTCATCCTGACCTATGTGGTCGGCGAGCTGCAGGGCGGCGTCGGCACCTACTCGCTGGTCGAACAGGGGCTGCGCGCGGACTACTTCATCAACTCGGAGCCGACCGATCTGAAGGCGATGACCATGCATGCGGCCGCCTTCATGTTCATCATCGAGCTGACCGGCAACACCCGTCACCTGTCCAAGCGTGAGGAGGCAGTCGACGCGATCGCTGCCGCGTGCGACCTCATTCCGCGTCTCAACGCGATGAAATTCTCCGGCGCGCTTTCGCCGGACCATGAAGGTATCAACCGCGTCCATGTCGGTGTCGTCCATGGCGCGCTCGGCCGCGAGCTGCACGAATGGCGCGCGCCACAGGTCGCCGACTATGTGCGCATCAAGGGCTCCGGCCGCTATGCGCCGGGCCAGACCGAAGCCGGAGCACTCGCCGACATGCGCCGCGAGCTCGACGCTCTGGAGGCGCGCTTTCCCGGCCTCAAGGCCGAGATCATGTCGGAGGACCGCGCCGGCGTGCCGACCATGCCGCCGTTCGAGGTGGCGCGCACGAGCCCGATCGCGGCTGCGGTCAACCGCGCCTATCGCACGGTGCGCGGCGAAGACCAGCCGACCGGGCCGGTCGCGCCGAGCTGCTTCTATGGGACCGACGCCGGGCACCTGCATTATTTCGGTGGCATGGAGGGCGTCGTTTGTGGACCGGGCGGCCGCTACAACACGATGCCCGACGAACGCGTCGACATCGTCGATTTCGTCGACATGATCCGCATCTACATGCTCGCCATATTGGACGTTTGCGGCTAGCGCTCCGGGCGCATATCGATCACGCAACAGGGTGACATTCTCGATGCTGTTTCCGGTCGACGAATATCAGGCGCGAGTGGCGCGCGCACGCCAGCACATGGCGGCGCGGGACATCGATGTCCTGATCATCGACCAGAGTGAATTGCTCGCCTATCTCACCGGCTTTCTCATCTCGGAGAACATGTACCGGGCCTGCGTTCTGCCGCGCGAGGGCGAGCCGATCATGATCCTGCGCGCCGTCGACCTCGGGCCATTCGCCGAAAGCTCGTGGGTGACGGAGACCGTCGCATTTTCTGATTGGGAGGATCCGGTCGAGGTCCTCGCCGACACGATCGCCCGCCGGGGTTACGCGAGCGCGCGTGTGGGCATCGACGAAGACTCCTATTGCATGCCGCTGCGCCGCTTCAAGCAGCTCGCGAGCAGGCTGCCGGACACCAGTTTCGTGGACTTCTCGGGTGTCATGGCGACACTCCGCGCGCGAAAAAGCGACAGGGAGATCGCCGTGCTCAGGCGTGCCGCCGAGATCGGCGATCTCGGCATCGCGGCCGCGCTCCGGTCCGCCGGCGCCGGCAAGTCGGCGCGGGATGCCGCGGCAGCCGTCTACCAGGTTTTCATGCAGGAGGGCGCGGACGCCGGGCGCCCGGGTATCATCACGGCTGGCGTCGGCAACGCCTTCCTGCACGGCGGGCTGACCAACCAGCCGTTCGCCGAGGGCGATATCCTGCATATGGAACTGCTGCCCTATATCGAGGGCTACAGCGCCCGATTGATGCGCTCGGCGGTGATCGGCGAAATCGAGCCACGCCGCGCGCAACTCGCCCGACGCCTGATAGAGATCCAGGACCGGCAATTCGACGCAATCAAGCCCGGCGCCAGGGCTGCCGATGTCGACGCGCTGGCGCGGAAGGCCATGCTGGCCGACGGATTGCGGCCGGACTATCCGAATATCACCGGCTATTCACTCGGTTGCTACCCGCTTCATAGCCCGCGCACCAGCGACTTCTCGCGCGTTTTCTTGCCCACGGCGGAATGGATACTGGAGCAAGGCATGGTGTTTCACATGTATGTGTCCGCCGACGGGATCGCGATCAGCGAGACGGTGCTGGTCACGGAGACCGGGCACGAATGCCTGACGCGCTCTCCGCGGCAGGTTTTCCAAGTGTGACGCCGCGCCGGATCTGCCCGCCAGAGTGTACTCAACCCGACTGGGGATCCAAGGCGGGCAGATCGGACGAGCACCGGAACATACCTCCCTTTTGCTCGGGGTTTCGCCGGATAGCGCAGCTAGGACCGTTAGCTAGCATTTGAATAGGTGCTTGAAGGCGCGCTCCACACGGCCGGACAGCCAGCCGCACGTCGACAACCCGGTCCAACGATGACACCGACCAGAAAACGCTGGCTGACCGCCCTCCTTGTGCTGGTTCTTGCGGCAGGTGGTTACTTCGCCTGGCAGAAACTCGGCCGAGGTAGTCTCCCGCCGGGAATTGCCAGCGGCAACGGGCGTATCGAAGCAACTGAAATCGATATCGCGAGCAAGACGGCGGGACGCATCCAGGAGATCCTCGTTCGAGAGGGTGACTTCGTTACGGCAGGGCAAGTCCTGGCGCGCATGGATACGACGCAGATGGAAGCCCAGCTCCGGCAGGCCAAGGCGCAGTTGCGTCGCGCAAGCATCGGCATCGATACAGCCAAGAGCGTCGTGACGCAGCGCGAGGCCGAGAAGAAGACGGCCGTGGCCGTGATTGCGCAGCGCAACGCCGAGTTGGATACGGCGGAGCGGAAATTCCAGCGTTCGTCGCAACTGATCAGGACAAATGCGGTTTCCCAGCAGACATACGACGACGACCGGGCCGCCTCCGAGGGAGCGAAGGCAGCGGTAGCCGCGGCAGAAGCTCAGCTGGCCGGGTCGGAGGCGGCCATCGCCTCCGCCCAGGCGCAGGTCGTCGACGCCGAAGCTGCAGTCGACGCGGCCAAAGCCACCATCGACAGCATCAACGCCGACATCAACGACAGCATATTGAGGGCACCGCGCGACGGGCGCGTGCAGTTCCGCGTGGCGCAGCCCGGCGAAGTGCTCGCCGCCGGCGGACGCGTGCTCAACATGGTTGATCTCGGAGACGTCTTCATGACCTTCTTCCTGCCGACGGTGCAGGCGGGCCGCGTTGCGATCGGCGCGGATGTTCGCATCATCCTGGATGCCGCGCCGCAATGGGTCCTTCCCGCCAAGGCAAGCTTCGTTGCCAACGTTGCGCAATTCACCCCGAAGACAGTGGAAACGGAAGAAGAGCGTCAGAAGCTGATGTTCCGGATCAGGGCGCATATCTCGCCGGATTTGCTGCAAAGATATATCGAACAAGTCAAAACCGGTCTCCCCGGCGTGGCCTTTGTCCGGATTGACTCGAACACGGAGTGGCCGGCGTTTCTGACCGAGAAGCTGGTCAAATGACCGGGCCATCGATCGCGGATCATTCTGGCCGCGCAGCCCCCGTGGTACGGCTGGAAGCGGTTAGCTTGTCTTACGGCAAGACACGTGCGCTCGATGCCATCACCCTCGACATTCCGGGCGGGCGCATGGTCGGATTGATCGGACCTGACGGCGTCGGCAAGTCGAGCCTCTTGTCCCTCATCGCCGGCGCCCGCGCCATTCAGGATGGGCGCGTCCATGTGCTCGGCGGCGATATGGCTGATGCCGTCCACCGCAGGCTTATCTGTCCGCGGATCGCCTATATGCCGCAGGGTCTCGGCAAGAATCTCTATCCGACGTTATCTGTTTTCGAAAATGTCGATTTCTTCGGCCGGCTGTTCGGCCACGACAGGCGCGAGCGCGAACACAGGATCGGCCAGCTTCTCGAGAGCACAGGACTTGCGCCTTTCGCCGGCCGGCCGGCCGGCAAGCTCTCGGGCGGCATGAAGCAGAAGCTGAGCCTCTGCGGCGCGCTGATCCATGATCCCGATCTCCTTATCCTCGACGAGCCCACCACCGGCGTCGACCCGCTGTCGCGCCGTCAGTTCTGGGACCTGATCGAGGAGATCCGCGGCAGCCGTTCCGGCATGAGTGTCATCGTCGCGACCGCCTATATGGAGGAGGCTGCGCGGTTTGACTGGCTGGTTGCGATGGACGAAGGGCGTGTGCTCGCCACCGGAACGCCCACGGAGCTGCTGCAGCAGACCGGTGCAGCCAACCTCGATGCCGCGTTCATTGTGCTGCTGCCGGAAGAGCAGCGGCGGGGTCACAAGGAGGTGGTGATTCCGCCGCGAGCGATCCGGGACGACAGCGACATCGCCATCGAGGCCGAGCACCTCACCATGAGGTTCGGCGATTTTACCGCGGTCGACAATGTGAGCTTTCGCATTCCCCGTGGCGAGATCTTCGGCTTTCTCGGGTCGAACGGTTGCGGCAAGACCACGACCATGAAGATGCTGACCGGACTGCTGCCGGCGAGCGACGGCATAGCCAGGTTATTTGGTCGTGAGGTCGACCCCAACGACATGGAAGTCCGCCGTCACGTCGGCTACATGTCGCAGGCCTTCTCGCTTTATTCCGAGTTGACGGTCCGGCAGAATCTCGAGCTGCACGCCCGCCTGTTCCGGATGGCTTCCGACGCGATCGCCGATCGCGTCCAGCAGATGGCACAGCGGTTCGGTCTCGAGGGTATCATGGATGCGTTGCCCGATGCGCTGCCGCTCGGCGTCCGCCAGCGCCTATCGCTTGCGGTCGCCTTGATCCATGCGCCGGACATCCTGATTCTTGACGAGCCCACATCCGGCGTCGATCCGGTTGCGCGCGACGACTTCTGGCAGACTCTTTCCGACCTCTCCCGCCAGGACAATGTCACGATCTTCGTCTCGACTCACTTCATGAACGAGGCGGAGCGCTGCGACCGGATCTCGCTCATGCATGCGGGCAAAGTGCTCGTCAGCGATACGCCGCAAAGACTTGCCGGGCAACGCGGCGGCGGCAATCTCGAAGAGGCCTTCGTCGCCTATCTGCAGGACGCCATCGACGCGACCGGCGCCAAGTCGTCCAACGTAAAGTCGCCGAACGTCAAGTCGCTGAACGCCGTACCCGCGACCGAGGCCGCAGGGGCTGGCCAGCACGGCGTTGCACACAGCTCACTCGGACGGTTCTTCGACTGGCGGCGCGTCTTCGCCTATACCCGGCGCGAAGCGCTCGAACTGCGGCGCGATCCAATCCGGGCTACACTCGCCATTCTCGGCAGCCTCATCCTGATGTTCGTGATGGGCTACGGCATCAACATGGACGTCGAGAATCTGACCTTCGCGACCATGGACCGCGACGGGACGACAATAAGCCGCGATTACATCCTGCAAATCTCCGGATCGCGGTACTTCACGGAGATGCCTCCGATTACCGACTACGAGGATCTTGATCGCCGCATGCGCAACGGCGAGGTGAGCCTTGCGATCGAAATTCCGCCGGGCTTCGGGCGCGACGTGGCGCACGGCCGCAATGTTCAGATTGGCGCGTGGGTGGACGGGGCCATGCCCTCGCGAGCGGAGACGGTGAGAGGCTATGTGCAGGCGATGCACGCGCAGTGGCTGACCGAGCGGTCAAGGCTGCTTTACGGCAGCGCCGCGACCATCGGCGATTTCGAGATCGCAGTGCGCTACCGCTACAATCCGGACATCAAGAGCATTGTCGCCATGGCGCCCGCCGTGATTCCGATCCTGCTCCTGATCATACCGGCGATATTGGCGGCGCTGAGTGTCGTGCGCGAAAAGGAGCTGGGATCGATCATCAATTTCTATGTGACGCCGGTGACGCGCCTGGAATTCCTGTTCGGAAAGCAGATCCCTTACATTCTGCTCGCCATGCTCAATTTCTTCCTGTTGACGGCCTTTGCGGTATTCATCTTCCGCGTCCCGTTCACTGGCAGCTTTCCCGCGTTCACCGGCGCAGCGTTTCTCTACGTCATCATCACCACCGCGATGGGGCTTCTGATATCGGCGTTCATGAACAGCCAGATCGCCGCGATCTTCGCGACCGCGCTGCTCACCATGATCCCGGCCACCCAGTATTCAGGCCTCATTGATCCGGTCTCGTCGCTACAGGGGGCCGGTGCGATCATCGGGCGGATCTACCCGACGGCACATTTTGTCACCATTACGCGCGGCACCTTCTCGAAAGGGCTCGATCTTGCCGATCTGCCCGGCCCGTTCATCGCCCTGCTCGTGACCATTCCGATCTTGCTCGGTCTTGCAACAGCGCTCCTCAAGAAACAGGCGGGCTAGAGATGCGGACTGCCAACATCATTCAACTCGGCATCAAGGAACTATGGGGTCTTTTGCGTGATCCAATGATGCTGATACTGATCGTCTATGCCTTCACGGTTTCGATCTACACCGCATCGAAGGCGCAGCCGGAGACCCTGAACCAGGCTGCGCTTGCGATCGTCGACGAGGACAAGTCGCCGGTGGCGACGCGCATCATCACCGCGTTCAATCCGCCCTACTTCACCATACCGCGGCTGATCTCGCGGGCGGAAATGGACAGCCGCATGGACGCCGGTCTCGATACTTTCGCGATCAACATCCCGCCGAACTTCCAGCGCGACATGTTGGCCCAGCGATCGCCGACCATCCAGCTCAACGTCGATGCCACCCGCATGTCGCAGGCCTTCACCGGCGCCGGCTATATCCAGACCATCGTGACCGACGAGGTCGGCGAGTTCCTGGCCCGTTACCGTTCGGCCGCAGCACTTCCGATCGATCTGGCGCTGCGGGCACGCTTCAACCCCGAGCTCAACAAGGGCTGGTTTGGCGCCATCAACAACGTCATCTCTTCGGTCACGATGCTGTCGATCATTCTGACCGGAGCGGCGCTCATTCGCGAGCGCGAGCATGGAACCATCGAACATCTCCTGGTCATGCCGGTGACGCCGTTTGAGATCATGGCCAGCAAGATCTGGTCGATGGGTGTCGTGGTTCTCCTGGCCGCCAGCATATCGCTGGTATTCATCGTGCAGGGGCTTCTGTCGGTGCCGATCGGAGGCTCGGTTCCGCTGTTCCTGTTCGGCACGACGCTCTATCTTTTCGCCATGACCAGCATGGGCATCTTCCTGGCGACGGTTGGCGGGAGCATGCCGCAGTTCGGCCTCCTGTTGATGCTCATCCTGATGCCCCTTCAGATGTTGTCGGGAGCCACGACACCGCGGGAAAGCATGCCGGAGATCATCCAGAACATCATGCTCGCGGCGCCGAACACCCACTTTGTCATTCTTGCGCAGGCCGTGCTGTTCCGTGGCGCCGGACCCGCCATCGTCTGGCCGCAGCTCGCCGCGCTGCTGGTGATCGGCGCCATCCTGTTTTTCCTGTCTCTTCGGCGCTTCAGAACCTTCTTGCGATAGCAAGCAACGGCTGCCATGTGCGAGCCGCAGATCCGCTCGCGCCATGGACACAATCGGCGAGAACGCCGAAGAGAAGCGAGCGTCGGACGTGCCTCACCGGCAAACGTTGACAGCAACAGTCCGCCAACCCCAACCGGTCCAAACCTGGCGCCAGCGCGTGCACCCACCGCCCCAGCCGCTATTGCCCCAACCATCGTCCCAACTATCGCCCCAACCACTGTTCCAGCCCCAATTTGGGCCCCAAGTATTTGAGCCCCAAGCTGCGTTGGCATTCCACGCAGCTGCGCTGGCAAGACCCAAACCGACGCCCGCAGCCGCGACAGCCGGACCGCGCCAGCCCCAACCACCTCGTCGCCAGGCTACTCTCGCGCCACCGCCGTGCCAGCCAGCACCGCGCCAGCCGGCGCCGCCCCACCCGCCTCCAACGACGCCGACGCGATGAAAACCGCCGCCGCGGAACCCGGCCCGCGCAGAGGCGTCGGTGGAAACGAGCGCCGTGCTTAGAGTTGCGACGACCAATGCAATCACTGTTTTCCTCAACATGACGACGACCTTCCTTGGCTGAAGACACGTCGGCAAAACCCTCCTGGACCCCGTTGGTTTCTGGACTGGAGCATCATCCGCTTCGGCATTCAGGGTTATTCCCGACCCTGCCCAAGGGATGGCCCTCTGGGATTTGCGAAACAACATCGACGTCGTGCTCGACCAGGCAATGCACCACGCGCCACGTTCATCTTCGACGGCGTCGACGTTGGCTCATCGGGGTGGGTCGTCTTCGGCCTTCCGCCGCGCAGGCTCGTCATATCCCTTGCGCCGACTGTAGTACATCAACGCCGTTAGGCCGCAACCTGCAATCACTGCCATGATCGTAGCCACGCCGACAATGATATTGCCGTAGAGTGGCATCGAGGGTGTCGCTTGCCAGACTGCTATGCCGTACCAAAATACGAGGATAAGCAGCACGGCGAGGACTGCGATCAGGAACCACTGATTCTTGTTGCGCACCGTCTGCTCCAGGCAAGGGATTCATTGGCGATCCGCAGATCTCACGCGGAAAGGCTAAACCCATCGCCACTCGCACACGCGGCGACCACGACGCCACCAACAAACCCGCCGGCGCCTCCGGCGCGGCGGCGGCGGTCGTCCCCACCCCGGTCCCGGCCCCCAACCTGGTCCTGGGCCTGGCCCCCAACCCGGGCCCCACTGCACCTCCGTCACAAGATCGGAGCGCTTTTCGACAGGTCCGGGAGCAGGGGGGACCGGCATCGCCTCCGCGACGTCAAGGAAGCGAACAGCGATCGCGCCGACCGCCGTCGCGACAACGGCGTTCTGGGCAAGCCCAAGAAAGTCACGCCGGGTGGGAGCGTTCATTTTTGACTCCTCTTCTCATTATGCGACTCTCCGCGCGGATTGGAGGGCGTAGATCAGCCAGGCGATCCCGTGCGAGATCAGATCGACTCCAAGCAGGAATCCAAGCGCCCATGCGCTGACGGTCGAAAAGTTGACCAGGATCAGCGCGCCCGCGACCAGTCCAACGAGGCCTGATATCAGCATCATCCAGCCACCCTGCTGCCAATGCGCAAAGCTCAGCAGGCATCGGATGATGCCGGACGCAACCAGAACCGCGCCGAGGAGGTAGGTCAGGATGAGAGCACCGGGCTCCGGCTGACTCAGCAGCAGCAACCCGAAGACGAGATAGAGGGCCCCGAGCAGAATCTGCCACAGGAAGCCGCCCCATCCCTTGGTCCAGAACGCGTGGATGATCTCGAATGCACCTGCGGCGATCGCGGTGAGCCCGATCAGCTTGACGCTGATGATCGTTGCGAACGCGATGTCACCCAGCGCCAGGATGCCGGCCGCAATCAACGCGACGCCAAGGAGCGCACATGCCCACCGGGACGGAGGGATCAAGGTCTCTAGGTGGGAGCTTCCATCGTAGGTGGCCACGCTACTCTCCCGCATTCCGGCGACGAGTTCAGTCAGCGCCCCTGCAACACTAATCGCCGCCGCCCAACACCGACATCAGACAAAACCCTGAATGCTTCGGCGGAATATTCGCGGTGACGATGGCGAGACGGTGCACGGCGACGCCGACGTCCAACGAAACCCCGCGTAGCATTCCCGGCATTATCCTTTCTCCTCCTGGACAAGCGGGTCAGGTGCTTTGCGCCGTGACAGGCGCCTCTTTGCGCGCTCGCGCAGGCGCTGAAACGTCACATAGAGCATCGGAACCAGGAAGATTCCAATCGAGCTTGCGCCGAGCATTCCGGCAAAGACGGCGGTCCCGACCGCCCTGCGGCTCAGTTCTGCGGCGCCAGTTGCGAGCACCAGCGGCAGCAGGCCGAGAATGAAAGCAACCGACGTCATCATTACCGCGCGGAACCGCATGTGCGAGCCCTGGATCGCGGCCTCCGTGAGCTCTGTCCCCTCTTCCCGCCGTTCCTTCGCGAATTCCACGATCAGGATGCCGTTCTTGGCAGCCAGCGCGATCAGCACCACGAGACCGATCTGACCATACAGATTGAGGTCGAGACCGGCGATCTTGATGCCGATATAGGAGCCCAGCACGCCGACAACGACGGACAGCAGCACCGGGATGGGGATGACCGTGCTCTCATAGAGCGCGACCAGGAACAGATAGGCGAACAGCACGGCAAGCGCGAGCACCACTCCGGTCCGTCCTGCTGCCTGTTGCTCCTGATAAGCGGTGCCGGTCCACTCGAAACTGTATCCCGAAGGCAGCACGGCGTTCGAGATCTCCGTCATCGCCGCGATCGCGTTGCCGGACGACACGCCCGGCGCGGGGCTGCCGTTCACCGTCACTGAGCGATAATTGTTGTAGCGGGTAATGACCTGGGGGCCGGTGACGATCTTGATGCCGGCGAGCGACCGCATTGGAACCATCTGATCGGTACTGTTGCGCACATAGATGCTCCAGATATCGGACAGGTCCGAGCGATCGAGCGCCTCGCCCTGCACGTTGACCTGCCAGGTGCGTCCATAGAGGTTGAAGTTGTTGACATAGATGCCGCCCAGCGTCGCCTGCAGGGCGGTGAATATGTCGCTGACGTTCACGCCGAGCGCCTGCGCCTTGCGCCGATCGATGTCGAGAAAGATCGAAGGATTGGTCGCGGTGAAGGTCGAGAACACGCGCGTCAGTCGCGGGTCTGCATTGGCCGCCCCGATCAGCGCGGCCGTAACGCTGGAGATCGCACTGGGACTCTGTCCTTCGAGTGCCTGGAGCTGGTACTCGAACCCGCCCGAGGTCGAGAGTCCGATGATCGGCGGCATGTTGAACGGCAGCACGTTGGCCTGCCGGATTTGCGCGCCGGCGGCGTAAGTCTGCCGGATCAGCGCCTGCGCTGAATCCGCGACCGCCTTGCGGTCGGCAAACGGCTTGAGGCGCGTGACCACCAGGGCGCTGTTGGGCTCCGACGCGCCATCGAGCAGGGAGAAGCCGATGATGGCCAGAACGTGATCGACGGCGGGTATCTGTTTCAGCATGCTCTCGATCTGTCGGGTGACTTCGCTCGTGCGCGCGACGGACGCGCCGTCCGGCAATTGCACTGAGGTGAAGAAGGCACCCTGGTCTTCCTCGGGAAGGAATCCGGTCGGCGTCAGGTGCGACATCCCGAAAATGCCGACCGCGGACACGGCGACCAGTATGAGCGAGAAGCTGGCCACGCGAACCAGCCGGCGCACGCCGTCGCTATAGCGGTTGCGGAGCCAGTCGATGCCGCCGAGAACGCGCCCGATCACGCCGCGCCGGGGGCCGGTATGCCGCAGGAACAGCGCGCACAGGGCGGGCGACAGGGTCAGCGCGTTCAGCGCCGAGATCATCATGGCGGCGCTGATCGTCACCGCAAACTGTCGAAACAGCGTCCCGGAAATCCCGGGAATGAAAGCGACAGGAACGAAGACGGAGAGCAGCACGAGCGTAATCGCGATGATCGGCGCCGTGATCTGCGTCATGGCCTTTTTGCTCGCCTCGGCCGGCGAAAGATCCGGCTCCTCTTCCATGACGCGCTCAACGTTCTCCACGACGACGATGGCATCATCGACCACGATGCCGATGGCGAGCACCATGGCGAGCAGCGACACGGTATTCGCGGAGTAACCAAGCATCAGCAGTACGGCGAAGGTGCCGATCAGGCTGACCGGTACGGCAACCGCCGGTATCACCGTGGCGCGAAGATTGCCGAGGAACAGATAAACCACGACCACGACGAGGACGAAGGCCTCGCCCAGAGTCCGCAGAACCTCCGCGATCGTATCGCGCACAAAGCTCGTGGAATCGTATTGCACGAGATAGGTCAATCCCGCCGGGAACCGCTTTGACAAGCGCTGCATCGTGGCGGCGACGGCCTGAGCGGTCGTTACCGCATTGGCGCCGGGCGCCAGATAGATCGCGAGCGGCACCGCGGCGCGCCCGTCGATCCTCGCCTCGCTGTCAAGGTTTTGCGCTCCCATCTCGACCCGGGCAACGTCCTTGACCAGCAGTGTCGAACCATCTGGGTTGGCGCGCAGCACGATATTGGCGAACTGGTCGACCGTTTCGAGCCGCCCGAGCGTCTGCACGTTGAACTGGAATTGCTGGTCGTCGCTGATGGGACGCGCGCCGATGCGGCCGACCGGAGCCTGGACGCTTTGCGTTCGGATTGCCGCGATCACGTCCGATGGCGCGAGATTGAGGCTGGTCAGCCGTTGGGTATCGAACCAGATCCGCATCGAGTAGTTCATCTTGGCGAACAGATGCGCCTGGCCAACGCCGGGCGTGCTGGAAATCGCGTCGAGCACGTTGATGATGGCATAGTTCGTGATGAACAGCGGATCCTGCTGGCCGTCGGCGCTGTAGAGCACCAGGAACTGCAGGATCGCGGACGATTTCTTCTGCACCGTCACGCCCTGCTGCTGCACTTCCGTCGGCAACTGCGACAGGGCGCTCTGTACCCGGTTGTTGACATTGACGGTGTTGATGTCTGGATCGGTGTCGAGCGCAAACGATACTGTCAGAGTGTAGCTGCCGTCATTGCCGCTGGTCGACTTCATGTAGAGCGCGCGGTCCACTCCGATCACTTGCGCTTCGAGCGGTTGAGCGACGCTTGTCTCCACGACTTCGGCAGACGCACCGGGAAAGGTTCCGGCAACCGTGACCTGTGGCGGCACGATGTCCGGAAACTGCGCGACCGGGATTCGCGTCAGCGCGAGGGCACCCGCGATCGTGATGACGATGGCGACGACCATCGCAAGTCGAGGGCGGTCAATGAATACAGCGGACATCATCGTTTGTTGTCATCCGGCCGTGGGGCGGTCGGGCCGCCATGGTCCTGCCGCGGCGCATCGCCCTCCCCGGCCTTCATGCTCGACAGGATCAGTGCGCTTGCCGGTCCGGGCGAAACCGCTTGACCCGGACGGACCCTTTGAATGCCTTCGACAATGACCTTGTCGCCGGCCGCGAGACCGCTGATGACGGCGGCGATGGTGGGCGTCGATTGTCCAAGCTGGATACGGCGCTGTTCCGCCTTGTCGTCGGCACCAACGATGAGGACATAGTCACCTCTCTGATCGGACAGCACCGCCGAACGAGGGATCGCCAACACCTCGATCGGCTGAATACCTTCCAGCACGACCGTGACGAATTCGCCGTCGGTCAGTTCGTGAACGGTGACGCCTGCGGCGGACGGCGCACGCAGGATCGGGTTTGCGATCTCGCCGCGCACGGTTATCGTGTCGGTATTCTGGGCGATCGTGTTGTCCACGAAGTTCAGCTTGCCTGATTTGCCGTACATGCGGCCGTCGGGCAGCCGCAGCCGGATGACCACGGCCTCCAGGCCTCCTTGCGGACCGTAGCGTTCGCGCAGTTCGAGCCCCTGGCGCAACGGCACCGGGAAGGTGACATACATCGGATCCTGGCTGACAATCGTGGTCAGCACGCCGGAATTCGGGCCGACGACATTGCCTTCGGTCACGGCCGACCGCCCGATCTTGCCGTCGATCGGCGCGCTGATCATGGTGTAGTCGAGGTTGATCCGGGAGGCATCGACCTGTGCCTGCGCGGCCTGAACCTGTGCCTCCAGGCTGTGTTGGTTGGCGATCGCCGCATCGTATGTCGATTGCTGGCCGGCCGGCCCGCCGAGCAGCGTCCGCGCGCGCTCAGTCGTCAGCCTGGCGTTCTCGAGCATCGCCTGGAGCTGGGCGACCTGCGCCTGTTTGGACGCGAGGTCGGCCTCGAACGGGCCACGCTCGAGCCTGTAGAGCGGGTCGCCTTTCCTAAGCTCGGCACCGTCAATGAACAATCGCCGGTCCAGAAACGCGGTGACGCGAGCCACGACGTTGACACGGTTGACCGCCTCGATGCGGCCAAGAAACTCACTGCTTTCGGTGATCGGTCGCCTGATCGCGTCCACCACGCCGACAGCGGGCGGAGCGCCGGGAGGCGCCTGTGGCCAGGCCGCGCCGCCGGCGGCGAATGTCAGGAAACCCGCCGCCAACACCGTGACTGAGACTTTCGCAAGGTCCATTGTCGCTCGAGCCTCCAGTTTCGAGTGGAGCCGTTATCGCCTTCCGCGCGCGCCGAGAGTCAGATTCGTCACGCCCGCCGCTAGGTTCAATCCAATCGACCGTTCGATCGACAGGGGCTGGAGTGCAATCGTCCGGCGCGAGCCCCCGATCAGAACATTCGCGCCAAGCCCGGGGCCGAGCGCAAAGTTGCCGCTCGCTCCAACGTAATTCCCCCGCAACGTGCCGGGGCCGACGCGCGAGTTCTTGGCGAAGACCGCCCACGAGAGAGTCCCTGCGCTGGTCACGCCTATGTCGATACCAACCCGCCTGATCCGCCCCTCGTAGACGTATTGCCGGGTGGGGCGCGTCGTGGTGAAGACGCAGCGAAGCTCCTGTGCAGAGCCGAGCACCAACCCGACGCGCGGGGTGCTGGCACATATGAGCCGGCCGACCCTGAACGTCGCGGCGTGCGCAGGCAGCGCATCGATGCATATCAAGGCGGATCCGCAGACGATCGTGAGAAACAGGTTGATGCGCATTCAGGCCTCCGTTTGGCTTCCCGTGTTGGCAGGCGAGCTCCCTGGGCTGCGATCCTGACTAAGCCAGAACGTGATGCCGAGGCCGATCAGCAGGACGGCGCCCAACAGGAAGAAGATGATGGATTGCTGCAACCAGGAGATCGCAGGAACCGTGACGCCCATCGCCAGGCCGAGGAAGGCAATCTGCGGCGACAGAAGACTGACGCCCGCGAGGAAGGTGCCGAGTGCAAGCAATGTGAGAAGAACGAGGCTGGTAGCCGGTGTCGGCAGCAATTGCTGGACGCCGGACATCAGCACGATGTTCATCGCGACCAGGACGGCAACCCAGTGCATTGCCTGGGTCCAGATCAGCCGCCACCGGTCCACTTTGCTATCGAGCTCCGGCCACTTGTTGATGACGCACACGACGCCGATGGCGAGGGCGAGAAATTCCCAGTAGCCGACGAGCGGCTGGTGCGAGGCGTTGGTATAGGCGACGCCCGCGACGGCGAGCACCAGTGCAATGATGTAGGGCAGTTGCTGCCACAGAAAATGCGTCATCCCCGAATGCTTCGCGGATGGCTCCACTCCACTGTCCCTTTCGGCTTCGGACTCGCTCATAGCGCACCCACTTGCGATGGTTCCCTGTTGAAGATCCCTCCGCAGTCATCGCCGAGGTAATCCTCAACGTAGAATCTGATGATTGCGACCCGGCCGACGGCGACGAGCGGCATGGCGAGTGCGATACCCATCACCCCCAGCGTTGCGCCCAGCAGCACGATCGCAACCAGTGTCCATGCGGGCGGAGTTTCGACCGCGTGGCGCTGGATCAACGGACCGATGACGTAGCCCTCGATCGATTGAATGACCGTATAGACGACGAGAGCCCAGAAGAGCAGCGAGGCGCCCAGCGGCATCGCGACGAGCGCGATCGGTATCGCGGCAAGGATGGGTCCCAGATACGGAACGAAGTTGGACAGGCCTGCCTGCAGCCCAAGCACGAACGGACCGGGAAGTCCGATGAGATAGAGTGCAATCCATACGCACAGCGTCATCAGGATGATGCGGATCAACTGTCCGACGAACCACAACCGCAGCACGCCTCCCATCTCGTTCATCACGGCGCGCATTCGAGCACGGCTGGACGGCTTTGCCAGTATCACGAGGCTTTCGCGATGGCTGGTGGGATCGAACGCAAAGAGGATTCCGAGAAACACGATCACGAGCACGCCGGTCAGAAAGCTTGACGCTCTGCCAAGGACGAGTTGGGCGTGGCTGAAAAACCGCCCCTGATCGGACAAGAGCCACTGCGCAAGGTCTCGGCCCCATTCCGGACCGAGAAGATCGACGCCGTAGGTCAGAAGACGTTCCTGCAAGACGTCGAACTGGGCGTCCATGACCTTTAGCAAGATGCGCGTTTGCTCCGGCAACTTGCCACCGCCCCAGACGAGGCCGAGTCCGATCACGGCGGTGAACAGCAGCAGCACCAATGTCAGCCGCCAGACGCGATTGAACCGAATGACCGGCGCCAGCGCCCGCGCGGCGGCGTCCAGAAAGGCCGCAAACAGCACGCCTGCGAAGATGATGAGCAGGCTCGACAGCGTCTGCCATACCAGGAAGAGAGCAACGCAGATGGCGAGCAAGGCGAGCCCCGTTGCGAGCGCGCCGCGCCGCTTGCCGATCGCGGGCCGACTCGAGGGCTCGCGGACCACGACCTCGCGCGGCTGCTCTTGCTCTGTCCTCTCGTCGCTCATCAGTGGATGTCTCGGCGGGTTACGATGACGAACCGTCGTGCCGGGCTCAGGTGCGAACGCGGCGGCTGCCATAATGGGGATGCCGGCCGCCGCGATGGCGCCAGTAACGATGCTTTGTGGGGTTCGTATTCATATTTGGCGCACTCGGCGCGGGCGTCGTGACCTGCTTTGGCGCGGCGGCGGCCGGATCGGCTGTCTGCGCCTGGGAGCTCGGCGGCTGCGCGGCCGCGATTGACCCGGCAAGGATCAGAGTGCCGCAAACGGTCCGGACATTCATGTTGGCCTCCATTCGAACACACGACGTCAGATCGAGATAAAGCCCACGGCAAGTGCATAGACGCCCGCACAAGCCGCGAACGCGAGTACGGCAAAGATGACGATCTCGAACGGCTGGAAGACGACCTCCCTGCGCTCGCGCTTGGCGAGGACAAACAGAAACGTTCCGGGCGCATACAGTATTGACGACAACAGCAGAAACGTCGCGCCGCCCGCGTAGATCATGCCGATGGTGTAGAGCGTTGCGATCGCCGAGCGGATTCCGTCGACGGTACGGGCACGTTCGCCCGCATGATAGGACTTGCCGACACACGCCAGCTTGAGGCCGTACGCCGCGACCAGGAAATAAGGGACCAGCGTCATCGCGCTCGTCATCTTCAAGGCGAGCGTAAACGCATATTCGGCGAACCAGGTCACGAGAAGAAATGCCTGGATGACACAATTGGTGAGCCAGAGCGCGCCCGAGGGAACCTGGTGGGTGTTAACGCTTGCGAGAAAGGAAGGCATCGTGCGGTTGATGGCGGCGGAGTGCAGAACCTCCGCCGCAAGCAGTGACCATGACAGGTAGTTCCCCAGAATGGAGATGAGCAGCGCGACACTGATGAAGACTGCGCCCCAACGCCCGACCATCGCTTCCATCACGCCGGCCATTGACGGTGTCGGCAGGCCCATCAGCTCCTGGCGCGGAAGGACGCCATAGGACAATAGCGTCACGAGAACGAGAAGGCAGAGAACCGACAGGAAGCCGGCGACCGTCGCAAACCCGATGTCGGAGCGATCCCTGGCGTAGCGCGAGTACACGCTTGCGCCCTCAATTCCGACGAAGACGAATACGGTGAGCAGCATGGTGCTCCGGACCTGTCCGAACACCGCTGCCGCGCTCGGCTGCTCCGTTGCCCAGAAATTCTCTGCGATTAGGCTGGGATCAAGGACGATGAAGGCGACGACGATGAAAATCAGGATCGGAATGATCTTGGCGTAGGTCGCAACCGTGTTGAGGGTCGCGGCGCCCTTGATACCTCGCAGCACCAGGAAATGGACGGCCCATAGCAACACCGATGCCGACGCGATGGCCGTCGGCGTCGTGCCATCGCCGAAGACGGGAAAGAACTGTCCGATCGTCGCCTTGATCAGGATGAGACAGGCCACGTCGGCGAGGCAACATCCGATCCAGTAGCCAGCCGCTGAAGCAAATCCGACGTACTCCCCGAACCCGGCCTTGGCGTAGGCGTAGATGCCTGCGTCCAGATCCGGCCTGCGGCGAGAGAGCGTTTGGAAAACCAAGGCGAGCATGAGCATGCCGGTGCCGGCAATGACCCAGGCGATCAGCGTTCCCAGCACACCGGTGAAGCGTCCGAACGACGCCGGCAGCGCAAAAATGCCGGAACCAACCATCGACCCGATCACGAGCGCGACGAGTGCGCTGCGCGAAAGCTTCTGGTCGACCTGGTTCGTCGAAGGAGCCATGACGACACTGGCTTTCCGGCCGGCAAAAGCGGTGGCGCAACGATCGCGCGAGCGGGATGGGCCGGCCACCCTTTTGCAACCTTAGAGGCGACCTCCGGCGCCGGACATCAGGGAATCTCTGTAGAGGGCACGGCCGGAAATCAGCCGTCGTGCGCTAGTGCCGCCTGGTCGAGCCAGGCGCTCCGGCACTGGCGACCAACACGAAGCTGGACCGGAAGAACTCGCCCGCCTTGGAGAGTTCCATCGCGATATGCCTGGCGTGCAACGCAGCGGCTTCGTGGTTCGCGCATTCATGGCCTGTCCCGTCCCGGGACAGCCCATACTTGTCGACGATATGAAAGAAGTAGCGCATGCACACGGATTAGGCCGGCGCGGTCCCCGCTTCCAGTGACAACTCGGAAAGAAAGTCTCAGCAAAAAGGTGAAGAGCGCTTCCCGATTATCGCGTTACCTCCGGCAAGTTTAGAAGCTGCGCAGCCTCCATGGTAAGGTGATGTATCTCACCTTACTCGGGTGATCATCCGATTTTCTCGCCGGGAGCAGGCCCGTAGCCTCGCTTCTTCCTGCGGAGAATATGAGGAGGCGGGCAATGACAAATTACGATCCGAACGCGACGGTCTCGGCCCCTGTTGACAGTTCGCTCGCGATTGATCCCGGATTGCGCGCCTACATGCTGCGCATCTACAACTATATGGCCGCCGGCGTCGGCCTGACCGCCCTCGTGGCGTGGATGACTTATCAGCTCACGGGTCCCGCCCTGCTTCAGAGCCCACTGATGTGGGTTTTCATCCTGGCGCCGATCGGGCTGGTGTTTTTCATCGGCGCGCGCATCAATACGCTGTCGGCGGGTACGGCCCGGCTGTTGTTCTTCGTCTATGCCGCGTTGGTCGGAATCTCGCTTTCGATCCTGCTGCACATCTATACCAGCTCCTCGATCACGCGCGTGTTCTTCATCGCAGCCGCAATGTTCGGAGCACTCAGTATCTTTGGCTACTCCACGCGGCGCGATCTCTCCGGAATCGGCAGCTTCCTGTTCATGGGGCTGATCGGCGTCATCATCGCGAGCCTGGTCAACATCTTCCTGAGGTCGACAGGGCTCGACTGGCTGATCTCGATCGTCGGCGTTGGCGTCTTTGCGGGCCTGACGGCGTACGACACGCAGCGGATCAAGGCAATGTATGACAGCAGGGATGATGAGACTGCGACAGGCCGCAAGTCGGCACTTGCGGCGCTGTCGCTCTATCTCAACTTCATCAACCTGTTCATGATGCTGCTGCGCCTGATGGGCGGTCGGCGATAGGCGGCTCGGCCGGCGCCTGCTGGGCCGCGCTGGCCAGCGCGTGGCGCAGGATCTTTTCCTTGCTCTCGTCCAGGGACGTCTTGAGCACGATCCCGCCGGCACCCTTGATCTCCTTGAGCACCTTGTCGGCTGTCATGTTCTTGATCAGGACGAAAAGGGCTGCGTTGCCCGGATGGAGCGATGCGGACAATTCCTTCACGAAGGAATCGTTGATGCCGAAGTCCGACAGCGCACCTCCGATCGCCCCGGATGCGGCGCCGACCGCGACCCCGATGATTGGATTGAGGAAGAGTACGCCGACCAGAAGTCCCCAGAAGCTGCCGGTGATGGCGCCGGTCGCTGTCGTATTGACAAGCTGATTGAGTTTGATGTTGCCGCTCTCGGTCTTCACCGCGATGACGGCGTCACTGATGGTGATCAAGTACTCCCGTTGCAGCTTGAGTAATTGTTGACGAACCTCCTCGGCCTTCGCCTCGCTCGGGTACACGATCGCGACCAGATCAGACATGGGAGATCTCCTGATAGTTTTCTCGAGAGCAGTCGCCTGCGGGCAGACCAGTGCCGCGACATGTGCGGATCGAGACTAAGGGGACATCGGTGCCCCCGGCATCCGGGAAAACCCTCGACCGCCGCAAGAATGTTCCGGACGTCAAGGCGACACTAACTTCTTGCGAATGGCATAACGCACAAGCTCCGCGGTCGATGACACCCCAAGCTTGCGCATGGCCGCGGCCCGATGAGTTTCGACAGTCTTCACGCTGAGCTTCAAGATGGCGCCGATCGACCTGTTCGTGTGGCCCTCGGCGATGAGCTGGACCACGCTCTGCTCGCGCGACGTGAGCGGTACGTCGGACTTGTTCTGCTTGTTTGCCCGGTAATCGTGCAACAGCTTTTCCAGGAGGACGCTGGTGAAGTAAGGCCTGCCGTCAAGCAAGGCCTCTATTGCAGAAATCAAGTGCGTCCTGGCGTCCGACTTGAACAGGAAGCCACGCACGCCGGCCAGGATTGCCTCGGTCAGGAGCTCCTCGCTCTCGTGCATCGTGAGAATCAGCACCTCGGTGCGCAGATGCATCAGCCTGAGACGGCGACTGACCTCGATGCCGTTCATCAGCGGCATCGAGTAGTCGACGATCACGATGTCGGGGAGCGTTTCCAGCGTCAGCGCCACGGCCTGCTCGCCGTTGGTCGCTTCTCCGCTGACAATCCAGTCGGAGCGCGTGTCGACGATTGCGCGAAGCCCGGACCGCACGACTTCATGATCATCGGCTATCACGATGCGCTTCACGGCGTCGTTCCCGCATGTCGACCCGGAACTGATCGGGCAATCAACGGTGATGACCAGCAGCCAAGTCGGCTGAACATATCGATCATCCATCCAAGAGTTATCCTACAAAACCCTGATCCTTCCCGGCGAGTTTACCAACGGTAGGCTCTCGATCACGCGTCAACCAGTCTCGCCCGAACGGCATATCGGACCAGACCGGCCGTCGAACTCACATCGAGCTTTCGCATCGCAGCGGCCCTGTGAGCCTCCGTCGTCTTCACGCTGAGGTTCAGTATGGCGCTAATGCCCTTGTTGCTGTAGCCGTCAGCGACCAGCTTGACCACGAGCCGCTCGCGCGGTGTAAGGCCCCGATAATCGGTCGTGTCCTCGGACATTCGCCGGTCCAGTTCGTGCTCCCCGTTCCTGCCATGAAACGGCCGGTGCGCCAGAAGCGAGTCCACGGCGGCGAGCAGCAGCTTGTTGGCATCGGACTTCATCAGAAACGCCCGCGCGCCGGCCTGGTAGGCCTGCTGAGCCAGCAGGCTGGAATTGTGAACCGTGAAGATCAGGACTTCGGTCAGCAGCGGATAATCCTTGATTCGTCGGGCGACTTCGACGCCGGTCATGCGCGGCATCGAAAAGTCGACGATCGCGACATGCGGCTGGCTCTCGATCGCGGCAGCGACGGCCTTGCTGCCGTCGCTCGCCTCCGCCACGACCTCCCAGTCGGCACGTTGCGCAAGCACCGCTCTGAGGCCCGAACGGACCGCTTCGTGATCATCGGCGATAAGGATTCGCTTCATGGAAGGAACTCCTAGCCTCTGGCACCCATGTTTCGAGTATGGAGCCGTGGTCAGACGCAGCTTCGGCGTCGCATCACTATCCCTCTGTCGGGCGCCCGCGTCGGTACTCACGATTGCAAGGAAGCTCGCCGCCTGCGTCTTCTTGCTTCATCGTGATATGGGAACGCTGCGCACAATGTTGTGCCGCCGCGCCCCGCTTCCGGATTGGAGTGAATCTCGAGCGAGCCACCGAGCTGCTTCAGTCTCGCCCGCATGGCTGGAATGCCAACTCCCATGGATGTCGCCCGATTGCTGTCCTTGACTCGGACGGCCGGAAAGCCGCGGCCATTGTCGCTGATCGTCAGGCGGAACTGTCCGTCAGTCGCGACGGCAACAATTTTCACCTCGGTCGCCTTGGCGTGGCGGAAGATGTTCGCGAGCCCCTCCTGCACAACCCGTAGCAACGAACACTGGCTATCATAGGACAGCCGATCAACAGTCGCATCGATATCGGTGCAGACGCGCAACGCCGTTCGTGTTGCAAAACCTTCGGCGTAAGACTCGATCGTCGCTTTCAATCCCTGCAGCATAGCATTCTGGGGATGTAGAACATAGGTAAGAGAGCGTATCTCTTTAAGGGCCTGATCGATCGACGCATCGACGTCGTCGCAAATGTGCTCGAGCCCGTCGTTCGCACCAAGACAGCTACGGATTCGCATCATGCCAAGGCTCGCCGCGACCAGATGTTGGCACGTCGAATCATGAAGCTCGGCCGCGATCCGCTGCTGGATGTCTTCCTGAATGTCAGCCAAGTTGACACTATCACCGGGATCGGCGGCCTCGTCGAGGCCCTCCGGGACAATCAGCCGCTCCGTGATGCTGGGCCGCACCGGGGGGCTCGCAGCAGAACTGTATTTCACGGTACGCACCCAACTTTCCGGGCCATTCCCGGAATCGGCTCTCGGCGTCGATTACGAGAACTACCCTCCCGGTGGGCCTCGCAGCGACGAACGTCCGCAAGAGCCACCCTTAGGGGATTGCCCCAGAGTATACCTCCGTACTCTTTCCACAACCACTGGGTTATATTCTATGCGCGCCAAAACCATGCATAGCTGACATGAATTTCAGCATATGCATATGCAATTCGTGCCAGCTGATGGCCGGACCGTCGTGAAGCTCGACAATAACGACTAAAACTCTCGACAAGCAGCGCTTCAGATCCAACGGTCTTGAAGCAATCAGCAGATTGCCGAGCGAGCTCGGGGCAAACGGGCAATGGCCGCTGTCAGCTGCTACTGCCGCTCGCACTCTTTTTCTTCTTCTTTCCTTTGGAAATCGGAGCGGGCTGGGGCTCCGGCGCGATCACGAGCGGATGAGACGGCACTCGAAGGCGATTTGTCCTAATGTCGTCTCTGAGCGCATCGGTATCCAGGCTCTGACTTCGTTCGACGGAATCACGAGGATCGGCGACCCCAACAGTCGGCGCAATCACTCCGAAAATCATTCCCGACAGCACGATCAGGTGTCTCACCGGCATTCCTGGGCTCTCTCAATCCTTGGATTCTCTTAATTCCTGGGCTCTCTCAAAAGGCGAAGTCCAGTCGGGGACCGATCCGAAGATCCCTGTAATGCCGAAGCGGAACATTCGACGTTCGCACCTCGTACAATACGCTGGTGGTGAGCGAAACATTGCTGGCGAAATTGTACTTCAGCCCGACATCGGCAGAATAGAGCTGGTCTTGCCGCCCGGAGTTCAATCCGTCGGTGAACCAATAGGCTTCGAACAGCGGCGCGCTCACGATCGACCATCTGGAATCGAGTTTGACCTCGATGCCGAGGACAGCATCGAAGCGCCAGCGACGCGCCTCCGCCAGATCCGAGAACCGATAGGTCAACAGCAACAGGGGGGACAAGGTCACATTATTGAGCTGGAAGTCGTGAGCCACGGACCCCATCACGTCGTGGGAGGTGAAGGCGAGATCACGATAGACGCCGTCGAAATCGTAGCGGTTTTCGTAGATGGCCGAGAACCGCCAGCCGTTCCAGTTCTCGGTCAGTCGCCCCCCGAGGCGGGCGACAGCGAAGTTTCCGTCCTTCTCCTGCGCGAACGCTTCGTACTGCGAACGCGCATAGAGCCGATATGACAGGTCCCCTGTCAAATAGCCGTCCAATCTGACGCTGACGTCAGGCTCATAGTAGGCGTCGGACCTGCGGTTGTCGCGGCTGAACAACGCATTATCGGTAAACGTTGGAGATACCGAGCCAACGACGCTCCAGGATGGCAACGGGACGCTGCTTTCCCTCATCTCGGCGCGGTCAAGTTCAGCCGCCCACGCGCTGCCCGCGCTGAACATCGCGATCGCCGGCAGCACGGAAAATGAGCGTCGCATGGCCATCCCCATCGCTTTGCGAACACCACGACTCGTCCAAATTGGGCGGTAATTGTGGCGTGTTAATGTTCCGATATTACATCCCTGGTTGCACTCACAGAACGAAGCTGTTTCGCCCGTGTCGGAACGAGAGTGCGAACTGGCCGGTCAGTCTAATAATCCACCGCGTCCCTGATGATCGGGCACGTCATGCAATGACCGCCGCCGCGACCACGCCCCAGCTCCGCCCCCACGATGGTAATGACCTCGATCCCCTCCTTGCGCAGCAACGTGTTGGTGTAGGTGTTGCGGTCGTAGGCGAAGACGACTCCGGGCGAAGCGCACACGAGATTGGCACCGCTGTCCCATTGGGTGCGTTCGCGCATATAGGCGTTGCCGCCCGTCTCGACGACACGCAGCTTCTTCAGACCCAGCGCTTCCCCGACGACATCCACGAACGGCTTGTCGTCCTTGCGGAGCTCGACCCCTGCGGAGTTGTTCGCCGGCCGATAGGAGAACGCCGTGATGCCGTTGACGATGTCCGGATAGAGCAGGACGCAATCGCGGTCGGCAAAGGTGAACACGGTATCGAGATGCATCGCCGCACGCAGCTTCGGCATCGCGGCGACGATGACACGCTCGGCCGCCTTCTTCTCGAACAGCGCCGCCGCAACCTGGCTGATGGCCTGCCGTGAGGTGCGTTCGCTCAAGCCGATCAGGACGTTGCCCTTCCCGATCGGCATCACGTCGCCGCCTTCGAACGTTGCAAGGCCGTGGTCCTTGGTCGGATCGCCCCACCAGACATTGACCTTGCCAGCGAAATCCGGATGGAATTTGTAGATGGCCGCAGCCAGGATCGGCTCTTCGTGTCGTGCCGGCCAATACAATGAATTCAGCGTGACCCCGCCGTAGATCCAGCAGGTCGTGTCCCGCGTATACAGCGTATTGGGAAGCGGCGGCAGCAGGTATTCGGTCATGCCGGCCGCCTCGCGAACCAGCTTGAGCGCTTCCCCGCCATGGGCGTCGGGGAAGTCGTAGGTCGATACCCCGCCGATCAGCGTTTCCGCCAAATCGCGAGGCTTGAGACTCTCGAGATAGGAGCGCAACTCGTCGACCAGACCCAGACCGACCTGATCGGGAACGACCTGGTTGTCGAGGATCCATTTCCTCGCCTCAGGAATCGCGACGGTCTCTGCGAGCAGATTGTGCATCTCGACGACATCGATGCCGCGATCGCGCATCTTCTGCACGAAGTCGAAGTGATCGCGCTTGGCATTTTCGACCCATAACACGTCGTCGAACAGCAGCGTGTCGCAGTTGGAGGGCGTGAGGCGCTGATGGGCGCGCCCCGGCGAGCAGACCATCACCTTCCTCAGCTGGCCGACCTCCGAGTGGACCCCGAACGGGGCCGAGGAGTCCGAGGCGTGATTTGTCATGACAGTTCTCCAGGAGGTCATCCGCTCAGATGGTGATGTAACCCGTTGCCAATCCGTGGATTCCAACTGCAGCGGCGATGGCGACTGCGATGAAGATGCCCCACTCGATCGAGGTGAAGACCTTGGCCTTCTGTTCGAGGCGGGCCCACAGATACAGCGCCGTGCCGGGCGCGTAGAGAATGGAGGCCAACAGCAGGTATTTCATTCCGGCCGCATAGATCAGAAAAAGGGTGTAGACGACGGCGATGCCCGTGAAGATCAGGTCGCGACTGCGTTGGTCCGGCTGCTTCTCATAGGTGTCGCCGCGCCTGACCAGCAGGAGCCCGTAGGCGGCAACCAGGAAGAACGGAATGAGGTTCATGACGCTCGTCAGATTGAGCATCAGCGCAAAGGCATCCCGCGACCAATAAGTGCTGATGACGAAGAGCTGAACGACCACATTCGTCAGCCACAGCGCCGGCGCGGGAACCTTGTTCGCATTCTCGGTGCCGAAAATGGCCGGCATGTCCCTGGTCCGGCCGGCCGCCGAAAGCACCTCGGCACAGATCAGCGACCAGGCAAGATATGCACCGAGCACTGAAACCAGAAGTCCGATGCTGACGAAGACGGCGCCCCAATGGCCGACCACCGCTTCAAGCACCGTTGCCATGGATGGTTGCCGCATGTCGGCGATTTCGGCACGGGGAAGCACTGCATACGGCAGCATCGTGACGAGCACCATGAGACTGGTCACGATGACAAAGCCCATGATCGTCGCAACGCCAACATGGGATCGCTCCCGCGCGTAGCGCGAATACACGCTGGCACCCTCGATCCCGAGAAAGACGAAGACGGTGACCAGCATGGTCGCGCGGATCTGATCGAACAGACTCGTGTCCGGCATGCCCTCGCCGCCCCAGAAATTGGCGCGGAACATGTCGGCCTTGAATGCAAAGATCAGAATGATGATGAAGATCAGGATCGGTACGATCTTGGCGATGGTGACGATCGTGTTGATCGCTGCAGCCTGCTGCACGCCGCGCAGGATCATGAAGTGGAATAGCCAGATCCCGACCGACGCAACAATGATCGCGATGACCGTATTGCCGTCACCGAACACGGGAAAGAAGGCGCCCAGCGTCGACTTGATCAGGACCCAGTAGGATACGTTGCCTATGCAGCTTCCCGTCCAGTAGCCAAGCGCGGACAGGAAACCGGGATAGTCGCCGAATCCTGCCTTCGCATAGGCATAAACACCGGCGTCGAGATCGGGCTTGCGCTCGGCCAACGACTGGAAGACCCGGGCCATTGTGTACATGCCCCCGCCGGCGATGCACCAGGCGAAGATGGCGCCAAACGGGCCGGTGGCGATGCCGAACGTTCTGGGCAGCGAGAAGATGCCCGAGCCGACCATTGAGCCGACCACCATCGCAGTCAGGGCGAACAGCGACAGTTTCTGAATGGATGGCGTCCCGGTCATGAGAAAACCTCGAACCGCGGCCGACCGGCATCCCGGCCGAGCAGCGTTCTTCGACACCATGCGCCCCGAACAGAAACCGCGACATCGGGTGGATTACCGAGCCCGTCGTGAGGAATTCCCCGCGTCCTGCAGCTAGGCGGAAGGCGATTCCGTTGGAGGCCGCCATTTTTCGTCGCGACCAAACCAGGTCACATACAGTGTCGGGAGGAAGATCAGGGTCAGAAGGGTCGCGGCGAGCAATCCCCCCATGATCGCGAAAGCCATCGGCCCCCAAAACACTGTCGGCGCGATCGGGATCATTCCAAGGACAGTCGATATGGCGGTCAACATGATCGGCCGGAACCGGGAACTGCTGGCGTCCACCGCCGCCTCCCAGGGCGACTTGCCCAAGGCGCGTTCGGCGTCAATCTGACAGATCAGGATGACCGCGTTCTTGCTGATCATGCCGAGGAGAGCAAGCACGCCGAGAATGGCGACGAAGCCAAGCGGCCTCCCGGACAGCATCAATGCCGCGACGACTCCGATCAACCCGAGCGGCGCGACGCTAAGGACCATAAACAGCCTCGGAAAGCTTTGCAGCTGCACCATGAGGATCGTGAACATTGCGAACAGCATTACGGGCACAACGGCGAGCACCGACGCCTGGGACTTCTGACTCTCCTCCACCGTCCCGCCCACGACCACGTTGTACGAAGGCGGAAGCGTCTTTCTAAGGTTTTCGATCCCCGCCGACAGTGACGTGACCACGCCCTCCGGCAACTTGCTGCCGGCGATGGCGGCCTGGACAGTCAAGGTCGGGACGCGATCGCGCCGCCAGATCAGCGGGAACTCCTGGTCATATTCAAAGGAGGCGAACTGGCCGAGAGAAACGGTTTTCCCGCCCGGCAGCGCCACTTGCAGATTACGCAGACCGTCCAGCGAGCCCCTTTGCTCCTCGGTCGCGCGCGCCACGACGTTGACGAGGTAAATATCGTCGCGAACCTGGGTGACCGGCGTTCCCGTGATCACCGTGTTCAGGACGGATGCAATCGCCTGCGAGCTGAGGCCGAGAAGACGCGCCTCGTTCTGATCGACGCGAATGCGCACCTGTCGATCGGGCTCCATCCAGTCAAAATTGACCTGCTTGATATCAGGACCGGATGCAACGATTTGTCCGACCTTGAGCGCGATCTCCCTCACCCCCTCCACGTCGGGCCCGCTGACCCGATACTGCACTGGCCATCCAACCGGCGGTCCAAGCTCGAGCGGAGAAACGAAGGCAATCGCCTTCGGGAATTCCTGCGCCAGCAGCTTTTCAAGCCTGGAATGCAGACGCTCTCGTGCCGCAACATCCTTGGCGACCAGCACGATCTGCGTGAAGAAATCGTTCGGGAGCTGCACGTTGAGCGGCAGGTAGAAGCGGATGGCGCCACGGCCGACATAGGTGCTCCATTTTGCCAAGTCAGGATCGGACGAGAGGACCGCATCCAGGCGCTTCGCAACGGTCTCGCTCGCGTAGATCGACGCGTTTTGCGGCAGGCTGATATCCACCACCAGTTCCGGACGATCCGACGACGGAAAGAACTGACGCGGGATCAGCGGCATCACAAGGACCGAAGCGACGAAGAGCGCCGCCGAGAGCGCTATCGTCAGCCACCTGACCCGCATCGCCGATATCAGAAGCTTCCGGTAGATGCCGAAGATCCGTCCTGGATCCGTGGTGCTGGTCTGCGTGGGCGGAACGAGGATCGCAGCGCCGAGCAGCGGTGTGAAAATCACCGCAACGAGCCACGACACCAGCAGGGCAATCGCGACCACGGCAAAAAGCGAGAACGTGTATTCGCCAGCCGCACTCGCCGCAAAACCAACCGGGATGAAACCCGCGATCGTCACCAGCGTGCCCGCGAGCATCGCCATCGCGTGAGTTCGATAGGCGAAGGTTGCCGCTTCGATCTTGCTCGCCCCCTCCGCCAGCTTGGCCAGCGTTGCATCCGTCGTCGTCATCGCATCGTCAACCAGCAGCGCAAGCGCGATGATCAGCGCCCCAAGCGATATGCGTTGCATGTCGATGCCGAGAAGCGCCATGACAGGAAAGACGATCGCCAGCGTGAGCGGTATGGCAAGCGCGATGATCAGGCCCGGCCGCACGCCGAGGCTGATGAAGCTGACTGCCATGATGATCGCGATCGCCTGGATCAGCGAAACCATGAATTCACGGATGGCGTAGTCGACCACAACAGGCTGGTCGGCAACCAGGATCGGTTCGATTCCGATCGGCAGCTCCGCGGTGATCCGGTTCATCGCCTTTCTGATATTGGCCCCAAGCGCCAAAATATCGCCGCCATCCCGCATGGCGATTGCAAGTCCGATTGCGGGATGGCCGTTAACGCGAAACATCGGCTTGGGCGGGTCGGTGTAGCCGCGCCGCACCTGCGCGATATCGCTGAGGCGAAGCATCCGGCCGCCCGCCGAGAAATTGATGTTGGCAATGTCCTGCTCGGACTGAAAGCTGCCCGACACGCGAATCGAAATGCTTTCGGAACTCGTCTGGATTGCGCCCGCCGGACGCACGACATTTTGGGATTGGAGCGCGGCAATGAGTGCCGACCTGTCGATTCCGAGGGCCGCAAGCTCCTTCGTGGAGAACTCGACGAAGATCACCTCGTCCTGCTCACCCAGAAGTTCGATCTTCGACACGTCGGATACGAGAAGCAGCCTCGAGCGAATATCCTCAACCCGATCGCGCAGCTCCCGCTGGCTGAAGCCATCGCTAGTGAAGCCGTATATGATGCCGAACGTGTCTCCGAATTCGTCGTTGAACCCCGGTCCGATCACGCCGGCGGGCAGCGTATGCCGCATGTCGCCAATTGACTTGCGCACATGGTACCAGGTGTCGGCGACTTCCTTCGCGTTGGCACTCCCCTTTAGATTCACGAAGACAGTCGAGACGCCTGCCCTCGTGAAACTGCGCAGGAAATCGAGATGCGGCGTTTCCTGCAGGTGCCGCTCGAGGCGCTCTGTCACCTGCTTCATCGTCTCTTCCACAGTTGCGCCGGGCCAGGCGGCCTGAACAACCATGGTTTTGATGATGAAGGCTGGATCTTCGTTGCGACCCAGCCGGAAGTAAGAGAGTACACCCGCGACCACCGCGATGATCATCATATAGACGACCAGCGACCGGTGTCTGAGCGCCCAGTCGGAAAGGTTGAATCCACTCATTGCACTGATCCGAGAACCCGCACCTTCTGCCCCGGATGCAGCGCCTGGACGCCCGCGGTGACCACCACTTCGCCGGTATCGAGGCCCTGCGAAATCACTGCCTGGGCTTCGTCGAAGCGCAGAACGTCCACATTGCGCACGGCGACCGTACTGGTGGCCGGATCGACGATCCAAACAGCGGGGCGTTGGTTCATCCTGGTCAGGGCGGAGGACGGAACATCGATCATCGGGCCTGCTCGCGTGCTCACTCGCCCGACGACCGTTGCGCCAAGGCGCATCGCTGGCGGAGGATCGGTCAGACCGACCCTGACCTCAAATGTCCGGGTCACGGCGCTGGCCTGCGCAGCAACTTCCCGAATGCGCCCCTTCGCGCTTATCGCCCGATCATCCGCGAGACTGACCTCGACGTCCGGATCGGCAGACGCCGATCTGATCAATTGAGAGGGGACATCGAAGACGGCATCGCGGCCGTCCTGGCGCGCGATCCTTGCGATCATCTGCCCGACCTGAACCACTTCGCCAGCCCCGGGCCCTGTCGCGGTGATCACGCCGGGGGCATCGGCCTTCAGTTCGGTGAAGCCGACGAGATCATGTGCGGCGCTCAGCTGCGCTTCAGCCGCCTCGACCTGGGATTGCGCTGTTTGTTGCGCCTGGGTCGCGGCGTCGAAATTGGCGCGTGTTGTCCACCCCTGCGCCAGCAGCGTCTCCTGACGGTCGAAATGATTGCGCGCCTGGGTCAGTTGCCCCTGTGCCGCCGCGAGAGCCGCCTGCGCCTGCCGAAGCGTATTCAATTCGTTCTGGGACTCCAATCGCGCCAGCAGCTGGCCTGCCGTGACTCGGTCGCCAACCTTGGCGTCGTTGTTCAACAGCCGCCCGGATATCCGGAAGGACGCGTTCACTTCGTCTTCAGCTTCGATGCGTCCTGAGAACGTTAACGGGGTCTCGATCTTTCGCTTTTCCACGGTTGTCGTCCGCACAATTCGCGGTGCCGGCGGATCATTCGTTGCTTCCTCCCTTCCGCAGCCTGCCAGCATCGGCAGCGATGCCGTCGCAAACGTCAAAGTCACCAACGTAGCAATGTATCGGGGCGTGCGGCGGCTGCGCATGAACATGATCTCTTCCGTTCCGGGAGTGAGACATTGCCGGGCAGATCGTCCTTCCTGGTTGCGGTGTCCCAATGTCGCCGTTACGATTCTTGCCAAACGGGCCCGCTGCCGACATCGGTAAATCTACTCGATGCAACCGGATGAAAATTGTGCTCCGCCGATGTCTGCATCTTGGGAGATTCCCAAGACCTGATCAGGCAATCACCCGATATCGCCGCCCACGCCAAGAACCGATGATCCAACCATCAGGTGAAGCACACCGCGCGCAGCAATGTCGCCAGCGCGCGACTGCGCTTCGCATGATCGGCGTCATCGATCCCAGGTGTCGCGGCTAACGCGGCTCCGATCTGGCTCGCTGCCGCCAAAACGGCATCTGGCACGCCTGGCAAGTCACCGGGGCCGGCGCCGCAGGCAACGCTCGAACGTGGCTTCAACCGAGAAAAGGGATCAGGAGGATCCAAATGCGTACCCTTATCTTAGCCGCAGTCGCCATCCTGGGAACGCTGGCGATGACACCCTTGGCATCACCGGCAATGGCTCAGCAGAACCAATGGTGTTCCAAGTTCAAGGGCATGACCAATTGCAAATACTCCACTGAAGACCAGTGCCGCGCCTCCAGGAGCGGAAGAGGCGGCACGTGTTTCCCCCGGCAGGCGTCGCGCTAGTTGCACGGCAGGGCCGCAAGATCCTATCCAAGGCGATGGCGCCGGACGATCCGCTCGTGGGTGCCATCGGAACCCTTCTGGATGACGATGTATCGCCATGCCGGCTTGCGGCTCGGTGCATCGAGTGACCAGCGGAGCAGCGCGGCATATGCGGCAGCGCCGCCGGACCATATGTCTGCCCCCGGCAAACGCGCGTTGTCGAGGCATCGTAAGGCCCGACAATGCAGATCGGGTGCGAACGAGGAAGCCGACATGACAAGAGCTTCAGTTGGTGGAGACGGGCGTGCGGCCGTCGCAGACGGACGATTGTGGCCGATCGCGACGTTCCGAGCGGTATTATTCCTCTGCCTCTGGCTCATACTATCCGGCGCCCATGCTGGCGATCTACCGGCCGCAGCGGCCGCAGTCGCGGCGGCAACATGGACAAGCCTGCGCCTCCTCGAACCGAACAACTCGCGGCGGTCGCTCCTGGCCCTCGCTCGCCTGGCATTGCTTTTCCTGTATCACTCCGTCGTCGCCGGAATCGACGTTGCGGGACGCGCGCTGAATCCGCGGCTGCCGCTCCATCCGGGATTGATCGCCTATCCCACCGGTCTTTCACGCGGCGTGCGCCGGAACGTGTTCACCACACTCACCAGCCTGTTGCCGGGCACGGTGCCTGCCGGCGAGGAGGATGGACAGATCATATATCATTGCCTCGACGTGACGCAGGCCGTCGTTGCCGATCTTGCCGCAGAGGAAGCGGCGCTGGTTCGGGCGCTCTACAATGACTGAATTCCTGACCGCTGCAGTCGGCCTGATCCTCGCGCTTCTCGGGCTTGGGCTGGTGTCGATCTTGCGCGGCCCGGGCGATGCCGACCGGATGATGGCGACGCAATTGATCGGGACTGCGGGCATCGCCGTGTTGCTTCTGCTCGGCACCATAACCGGCGTTCCGGCGGCCATCGACGTGGCGTTGATCCTCGCATTGCTCTCCACTTTCGCCTCCATCGCGTTCGTCAAGAAAGGGCTTTCCCGCCTCGAGGCCGATTATGCCAGTTCACCGGAGGATCGATGAACATCGCCGGCGATATCTTGACGATTGTCGGCGTGTCGGCGGGCGCGTTCTTCTTTTTCGCCGGCACTGTCGGCCTGCTTCGCTTCCCCGATACGCTGACCCGTTTGCACGCGCTGACCAAGGCCGACAATCTCGGTCTCGGCTTCGTGGTGCTCGGATTGCTCCCGCAGGCAGCAAGCCTCCGCGACGGGTTGAAGTTGATCAGCATCTGGATGTTCGCACTCCTTGCAGGTGCCACGGTCTCCCAACTGATTGCACGCGCGGCACGTCAAGGCGGATCAGGCAGATGAGCATCGCAACGGTCTTCGAGATCGGTCTCGCCGCCGTGGTGCTGGGCCTTGCTGTTTGGACCATCGCCGTGCCCGAAACCTATTCTGCAACGGTCGGATTCGTCGCCTATGGTCTTCTGGTTGCACTGATATGGGTTCATCTCGATGCGGTCGACGTCGCCCTGACCGAGGCGGCCATTGGTGGAGGCCTGGGAGGTGTCCTCCTGTTGAGCGCGACCGCGCGGTTGCGCGATGGCGAGGCGATGGCGAGCGAGCGAGCCGGCCGGATCGTGCATCTGGGCGCGGCGATATTGTCTGCTTCGATCACGGTGACACTGGCCCTCGCGATCCTGCTTCTGCCTGATCCGGCACCGACACTTGCGCCGGCTGTCGTCGCGAATGCCGGAGCGACCGGAATGGCCAACCCGGTCACCAACGTGCTGATGGCCTTTCGCGGATTAGACACGATGCTCGAGAAGGTCGTGCTGCTGATGGCGATTGTCGGTGTTTGGTCCCTCTCATCGGAACAAGCCTGGGGCGGCCGTCCCGGACCGCGGCACGAGGCCGATCCAAACGGCGTCCTCGTGTTCCTTGCCCGGCTATTGCCTCCCGCCGGGATCGTCGTCGGGATTTACATCCTTTGGGCAGGCGCCGATGAACCCGGCGGAGCGTTCCAGGGTGGCGCAGTTCTGGCATCCATGTGGCTGCTGGTCATGATGGCCGGGCTGGCGGATACGGCACCTGTGAGCAGCCGACGGCTGCGGCTCGTCCTGGTCGCCGGGCCCGGCTTGTTTCTTGTCGTGGGCATCGGTGGGCTTTGCTTCGCGCCGGCGTTCCTTGCCTATCCGGTTGCGCTTGCCAAGCCTCTGATCCTGGGCATCGAGGTCGCGATGATCCTGACGATCGCCACGACTCTCGCCCTCCTTCTCGCCGGCGTACCGGAAAGGGGAGCGTCGCAATGAGCGCCGTTACGGTATTCGGCTTGTGCGCGGCCGCAGCGGTCGGACTTGGACTCTACGGTCTGATCACCCACCCGCAACCGCTTCGCAAGATCGTCGCGTTCAATGTGCTCGGGAGCGGCGTGTTTCTCCTGTTCGGCGTCGTCGGACGGAGAGGTGCTGCGGCGGGCTTTGGTAACGATCCAGTGCCACAGGCCCTGGTAATCACGGGAATAGTGGTTGCCTTTTCCGCAACGGCGTTGGCGATCGCCTTGCTGCTCCGGTGGTTCAACATGGCCGCCACGACGGCCGACGGCCGCGCGCCGGAGAATCTGCGCTCTGATCCGTCCGGTGGCTGATGCCATCCTCTGCCCCCGCGCTGGCGACGACCGCGTCCGGTCTCCTGCTCGTGCTGTCGATCGTCGTGCCGGTCGCAGGCGTCCTGCTGGCATTTGTTCTCGGCGACCGCCTCGTCCGGCTGATTGCCTTCGCGGCGATACCGCTGGGGCTCATGATCGCCGGCGCCGTTGTCGTGGCCTCGGCGCAGACCGACCCCCTGGTCTATCTGCTCGGTGCCTGGCCGCCTCCGTTGGGAGTGGCCCTGCGCGCGGACGGACTGTCGGCGGTCATGCTCGCGATGACCGCTATCGTAATCTGTGCGGTTGCTGTCTTTGCCGCACCGATCTTCCGCCCGGCAGCAGCGGATGCGCGACGCACATCCTTCGCATTCTGGATCCTGTTGCTCGCGATCTGGGCGGCGCTGAACATCATCTTCGTCGGCGGCGATCTCTTCACCCTCTATGTCGCCCTGGAGTTGCTGACATTCGCCGCGGTGCCGATGGCCTCTCTCGAAGGACGTGCGGAAACGATTCAAGCTGCGCTTCGCTATCTTCTCTTCGCGTTGCTCGGTTCGGTTCTCTACCTGCTGGGCACCGCCCTGCTTTATGGCCTCTACGGCACGCTCGACATCATGCTCTTGTCGCATCGCGTCCGTGCAGAGCCCGGCGTCTACATTGCGGCGGCCTTGATGACGACCGGTCTCCTCGCCAAGACCGCGCTCTTTCCCTTGCACCTCTGGCTACCGCCCGCTCACGCGGGCGCACCTGCTGCGGCGAGTGCGATCCTGTCCGGCCTGGTCGTGAAGGGCTCGTTCTTCATCCTCCTGCGGCTTTGGTTCAACGTCCTGCCGGGCCTGTCCGGCTTTGCCGCCGCACAATTGCTGGCAGTCCTGGGGGCGGGTGCAATCGTGGTCGGAAGCGTGGTCGCCCTGCGGCAAGAGCGCCTCAAATTGCTCATCGCATATTCGACATTGGCCCAGATCGGGTACCTCTTCCTGATGTTTCCGCTCGCCGCCAATGCCTCGGGTCGCCTCGAGAGCGGACCGGCGCTTGCGGCCGGCGTGCTGCAGGCGATCTCTCACGCCACCGCAAAGGCAGCCATGTTCCTGGCCGTCGGATCGATCTATGCCGGGCTGGGCCATGATCGCATCACCGGGCTAAGCGGCGTCGCACGAGCCCTGCCCTTCAGCGTCCTGGCCTTCGCAATCGGCGGCCTCGCACTGATGGGTGTCCAACCCGGCGGCGCGGCCCTCGCGAAGGAGTTATGGCTTCAAGAGGCGACGAGGACCGGACAATGGTGGTGGGTCGTCGCGCTCCAGGCCGGCGCGATGTTCACGACGGCTTATGTTGCGCTGGTTCTGGCCCATGCACTCGCGCCCTCCGATCAGCGAATCTTGCTCGTCCGAACAGCGCCGCCGAGCCGGGATCTGGCAGCGCTCGCCCTGGCGATCTGCTCGCTGTTGCTTGGCCTGGTACCGTGGGAGCCATGCCTGCCGATTCCCCCTCACGCGACAGCGAAATCATTCGGCATCGATGCGCTCGCCGACCTGCTCCTGTCCGTACTGGGAGGTTCGGCGCTCGCAATCCTGTTCAGTCCCTGGGCACATCCGCCGGCTTCTTCGGCAGCCTGGAAACGGCTGACAAGCTTGATCGGCCCGTTGCGGCGCACCTGCGTTGGACTGGGCAGCCTTGTCGAAAGAGGCGACGGCGTCCTTCGTCAATGGTCGACGGCGGGCATTTGCCTGCTCCTGCTCGTGCTGACGCTCGCTGCATTGACATACGCCGCGAACTGAACACCCCGCACGTTCGGTTCGAACCGTGCGATGCCATGGCGCGTTTTCCGCTGACAGGTCAACTCCATCGCGAACTCGATCGACTGTCCGGATCTGCCCGCCGCGACTTATCTCACACCGCGATCGCGCCGTGGTGTGAAAGTGTCTGTTGCAGCTTCCGAAATACCCCCACCGACCATTGCTGGATTGCGGCGACAGTGCACTCAATGACTCTGGCCGCTTTCGCGGATTCGAAGGCTCATGAACTAAGTGCACCGTCTCTGTAATATGTAACGCTGGATGGCGAAGACCTGCGGATGCTGACGCTGTTCGGGCGGAAGTAGAAGCAGGCCTCGGTGCGTGAGCACAACAATGGATCGCCGTCGCCGACCCAGGATCGGGCCCTGACGCCTGTTCGGAAAGTCCGACCTGAACCAAAGACCGTCTCAGCTGTTCAGGTCGCCGCCGGAGCCGACCCGAGACATGCGGTTCAGGCCGAATGGCCGCTTTGCGTCGCCTCCCCGCGTAGTCGCGTCTTGACCAGCAGCAGCCGCTGGCAAGCGGATAGTAACTGGGGCAGCAGCACGGCCCACCGAATGGTTGGACTCGCGCTCAAGACGGAGGCAAGCCCCAAAGCCATCAGCAGCATGCCAAGCCAGGTCCAGACCCGTCCGTCATCGCCCGCCTCTGCGGCGGAAAAGGCGAGCGGCGCGGCCGAGGCGACAACCACGTCACTGGCGGCCGGCGCCGCCGCCAGGAGTGCCTCCACGTCGACCTGGCGCGGCGTGATCTCGTCAGCCGTGAGCCGGTCGCGTTTGGAAAGGGGGGCCGGCGACGCGCGGGTTGCGATCCCGGTGGCGAGGACGGGACTGGCATCAACCACCTGCGCGGGCACGGACGGGCTAGGCCGGGACGTATCCGCAGGTGCGGCGCGCGGCAGCTCCGCGCGCGCATCCACCACCGCCTTCCGCTTGCGCGCCGCGGTCTGGTTCTCTTCGGCCGTGGCGGCACGATGTTTGGTGGCGCGTTGCTGAACCAGCTTCTTCGCCGGCTCTGTTCCTTCGGCTATCTGGAACCAGCATCTGCGCTGGCCTTCCACCCGATAGACCCAGTGCTGGCCATCGGCGGTCGACTTGCCGGGCCGCGTCAAGCACTCCGCTTCCGCGGAAGCGGGCGCAGGGGCTGTGGCGGGACCGGCATTGAAGAGTTCGGAAAGAGGCGTCGAAAACGCGGATGATGTCGAAAGACCTGCAAAAAGTGCAAAAGCGGCGTAACAAACTCGCAAATGACCGGACATGGAAAACCCCGGTGTTGCGCCCCCGCCCGGACTGGAGCTTTGGCCGTGACCTGGGTCGCAATGCGACTTAAATCCGGCAACGCGGTGGATTCATTTTGGCCGCAGGCGAGATGCCGGCGACCTGGCCGTCAGCTCGATTGTCCATTTTCGCCATCCCCTCAAGGTCGCATTTTCAAGCATCGGCCCACGCAAAGTTGCAAAGGCTGTAACTTTACCCGAACGGATGTAGCCGATGTTACGGGTGCCAGACGAAGCGCTATATCCGAACTGACGACTGGGCATTCGACCTTCCCGGGATGACATTCTGTCCGGAGTGCAGAACCCGTCCGATCGCGCGGAGCGATTGCGATGAGGGAGGCTACGATGGATTTTTCGCGGATGTCGGATGGAATCCGGCTGCATCTCGCCTCCCATCGCCACGATGGGTACGATGATGACGACGAAGCGGGCCCGGCACCGAGCGCACCGTTCCTGGCTCACGCGGCCGGCGGTGGCGCCCCGGCCCATGGTCCCGGCCCGTTTGCAGGTCAATTTGCGGATTCTGGAGCGCCCCCCCCGAGCGCGAATACCCAGCATCATGACTCCGCCCCTGTTCAATCCAAACATTCCACATCGGGGGTCGACACGGGCGGCCACGCCGGCAACCACGCTGCGGCGGGCCTGGATGCTTCGTCCACCACGCCCGCTTCCGGCGCATCACATCCCGGGATGGGTATTGCTACGGTCGAGAGCGGAGCGAACACGGCCGGGAATGGCGGAGATGGCTACTTTTACGGAAGTATCATTCACGCGTCCCTGTTGATCTATCAACCGATCAACATCTCGGTGAGTCTGGGATATGGCTCGGTCGCCCTGGCCGACCAGTCCAACAATTTGAATGTCGATCAATCCGCCTTTCAGATCGCCGGCGTCGGCGGCCATGGCGGCAATGACAACATTGCATCGGGAGGCAGCGTCAGTACGTCCTTAGGCGCCGGCGTGATCGCGAGCGGCGACAACAACGCCGGAAACGGCGGCAGCGGCTATTTCTCGGGCGCAATCCTGGACGCTCCCGTGGTGATCTATCATCCGATCAATATTGCGGTGGCGGCCTCGGGCGGCACTGCGCATGCAAGTCAATCGAACACGGTGGACATCGATCAGTCGGCCACCCAGATCGCGGGCGTCGGCGGAAGTGGCGGAAATGGCAGTTTGGCCGCCGGCGGCAGCGTCATGACGCTCGACCCCAGCTGGGGATCAAGCAACGGAGGGGGCGTCCCGGACGTTCAAACGGGCGGAAGCCAGGTTGGCAATGGCGGCGACGGCGCGTTCTACGGCGGGCTCGTCCATACCTCCTTCGTCCTGTACGACCCGATCAACATCGCAGTCGCGGGCTATGGCTCCAACGTTCATTCGGTCCAGACAAATGACGCCTACGTCGATCAATCCATCATGCAGATGGCCGGCATTGGCGGGCACGGCGGCAACGGCAACGCCGCGGCGGGCGGCCATGCAAGCCTTCCTTCCCATGGCCTGTGGGGAGGCTCCGACACGATCGCGACCGGTTCGAACGGCGCAGGCAATGGCGGCAACGGATATTTTTCCGGCAGCCTGATCGATGTCAGCGTCGCAATCTATGCACCCATCAATATCGCAATCGCGGGTCCCCATTCGACGGCCGTGGCCGATCAGGTCAACAACGTGCACATCGACCAGAGTGCGGTCCAGATCGCTGGTGTTGGCGGGGACGGCGGCCATGGCAATCTCGCACTGGGTGGCGATCTTTCTGCCCATCTTCTGTCAGATATTCACCTGATGGGATAGCGAAACATCGCGCCGCTCGCACAAGCCCGATCGCGAGCTGCGTCGACGCGACGCAAGCTCGCCCTGCGCGCCCTCCCGGACGCTTCCCCGATGCTGCGCGATGAACGTCATCCTTTCGTACATAGGCCGACCAACCGAATGCTGTCCGATTTGACATCTATCGCCATCGCGCGTGGGCGGACCAGACTTGCCGCGCGCGTCCGCCTGATCGGGATGGATGATGCACGAAAGCCAACACAACGAGGGAGGCACACATGATGCCCAAAGCGATCCACATCTCGGACTCGATCGAATTCAAATCGATCAGCACGGGTGGCCAGAACGTCGGAAATGGCGGCGACGGCACCTTCAAGGGAGCCATCATCAGCAAGCCGACGCTCAACTTCGATCCATCCAACAAGGCGGTCGGTGCCGACGTTCACGTGAGCACCGGCGATCACGTCAAACAGACGGCAGATTGGGATGCCGGCGGCGCCAACGCGAAGGCCTCGTATTTTTCGAAGGCCCATGGCGGAGACGCCGAGTCGAACGGAAGCCAGAAATCCTACAGCGGTTACGACACCTCCAAGGTCTACGCCAATACGGATGCGAGCCAGATCAACAAGGTCGCGGTGGACCAGCATCAGGAGGTCGTTGCCGGCCTCGGCGGCAATGGCGGAGACGGCAACGCCGCGCTGGGCGGAGAAGTGAGCTTCCACCTCGATACGTTCTGACCACCCGGCTCGTCCGACGGGCAGGACCGGTGGCCGCCGCCACCGGTCCTGAAGTTCGAGCCAATACCCCGCCGAACCCGTTGGCAGATGAAATTGGCCATCGGTCAAGTGCGCCGGACCTCGATTTCAGGCGGTGACGATCATGCTGATGCCGCCCATTCGGTTGCCTATCCTGCCGCAGATCGGGACGCCACTGCACGCGGCCCTCCGGTCCTGCGCGGGACCGCTCGGTCTCGTATTCGCGTATAGCTGCAGCTACAATCTGCTCCTGTTTGCGCCCTCCATCTATCTTCTTCAGATCTATGACCGGGTGTTGTCGAGCCGGAGTGGCGACACCTTACTCCTGCTCACGCTAATCGTCGCGATCACTGTGGTCGTCGGCGGCGTGTTCGATGCATTGCGGCGCGCCGTCCTGGGACGCCTTGGCGCCTGGCTCGACGATCGCCTTCGTCCTTGCGTGCTTTCGGCCGGTCTCGAATCGGCGCTTCGCAGCGATTGGACGCAAGCATCGGGCGCGTATCGGGATCTCACCGTGCTGCGGCAGTTCGTCGAGTCCGGCGTATGTACGATGCTGTTCGACGCGCTCTGGGCGCCCTTGTTCCTCCTTGTCCTCTTTCTGATCCATCCCCTGCTTGGCGTGGTGGGCGCCTGCTGCGTCGCCTTCCTGTTCGCACTCACGGTTGCCGGAGAGCTGGTCACCGAAGACGTTCTGCTCAGATCCGGCGCCGCGCTGTCCAGAAGCTGCGGCCGCCTCCAGACTACAGCGAGCAACATCCACATGATCCGCGCCATGGGAATGCTCGATAGCGCTGCGCGTATGATCCATCGTGACGCGCAGCACGCCCGCAGGGAGCGCGATGTGGCACTCCGGCGAGGCGAGATCGTCTCGCTGGCCACCAAGCCGGTTCGCGCGCTGTCACAGGTCTTGATCATGGGGGCTGCCGCGTGGCTCGTCCTCGATCACGGGAAGAGTCCGGCCATCATCTTTGCTGCCACGCTGATGTTCAGCCGTGCGCTCGCGCCGGTCGAAAGTGCGGTCGCAGGCTGGAAATCACTCATGACGGCCGTGAGCGCCTGTCAGCGGCTCGGCGCACTTCTCGCCGCGTTCCCCGTCGCCCGGCAGCAGAGCGCGGAGGTTTCTCCGCTGCAGGCGCCAAGCGGCCTCGTCGTCGACAATGTCGGCGTCAGGCTTGCGGGGACCAACCATCTTCTGCTGAACGGTGTCTCGTTCAGCCTCATGCCCGGAGAATGCCTTGGCATTATCGGTCCGTCCGGGTCAGGCAAGTCCTTGCTCGGCCAGGTGATCGCCGGGCTGTCGATGCCAACGCATGGCCGTGTCGTCCTCGACAATACCGACGTCTCGCTGCTTCGCGAGGGCCGAAACGGCGACCGCCTCGGATATCTCCCCCAGGACATCAACCTGCTCGGCGACACGATCAACGACATCATCGCACGCCTTGAAGATGCCGACCGGCGGAAGGTCGTCGAAGCGGCCAAGCTCGTCGGTATCCATGGGGCGATCATGCGCCTGCCGCTGGGTTATGACACGGTGGTTCAGAGTGAAGCAACCTTCTCGCGCGGGTATCGGCAGCGCCTCGGTCTTGCCCGCGCCTTTTTCGGCAGTCCACGCCTCGTCGTTCTCGACGAACCCAACGCCAGCCTCGACTACGGGGGCGAGCGAATGCTCCTGGATGCCATCGAGCACATGAAGCTCGCAGGCGTCATCCTTGTCGTCGTCACTCACCGGATGGGTCTCCTCGCCGCCACGGACAAGATTGCCATCATGGAGGGCGGTGCGGTCGCCGCGTTCGGCGACAGCGAGGACATCTTTGAACGGCACCTGAGCCGCCCCCAGGTTACTTCGCAGATTGCGCCATGATCTGGAACTCTTTCACCATATGGAAGCATCCCGCCGTCTCGAGACTTCCCATGATCTGGGACCAGCTCATGCGAGCGCCGGCGAGCCCCCCGCCCGCCCGGCGATCCGGCGTCGTGGTGACCGCGATCGACGATTTCGAGCCTCTGGAATTTCCATGGTGCTCGACGCCCACGCCGACCTCTCCGCGCGGAAGGCTTCGCGGTGTCACCGTCGCGGGCAATCTGCTGGTGCTCTGCTTCATGCTGGGGCTTGGTACATGGGCGAGCCTCGCGCCGCTCGAGAGCGCCGCGATCGCCTCCGGCGTCGTGGAATCGGAATCGAGCCGCAAGACGATCCAGCATCTGGAAGGTGGCATCGTCAGCAAGATCCTGGTGTCGGATGGCGACATCGTGCGAAGCGGCCAAACGCTGGTCGCGCTGGAGGACACCCGGGCGAGCTCGGAGGTGCAAAGTCTTCAAGGCCAATTTTGGGATGCAGCTGCTCGTGCCGCACGGCTTCAGGCCGAGCAGCAGAGATTCGAGAGGATCGCAATCCCGGACGCGCTGGAACAGGACAGCAGGCAGAGCGGAGTGGCCGCCGCTGCAGTGTCGGCGCAGCAATTCATTTTCCAGGCGCGCCTGCAGGTTCACGAGTCGCAGCTTGCGGTCATTCGCGAACGAAGGCGTCAAGTCGAGAAGGAGATCGAAGGTCTCAAGGCTCAGGAAACCGCCACCGGGCAGCGGGTCGACATCGTTCGGGAGGAGCTGGATATGGTCGCGACCCTCGTCAACAAGGGACTCGAACGGAGGCCGCGGCTTCTGAACCTGCAGCGGGAGCTGGCCGACGTCGAGGGCCGCCGCGGCGAGATCGCCGCGCAGATTTCCCGCGCCGGACAGGTCATCAGCGAACAGCAGGCCACACTGTTCAAGCTCGAGAGCGAGAGGCAGAACGAGATCGCACAGTCGCTTCGTGAAGCACAGAACCAGATATTCCAGCTCCGCGAGCGGTTGCTTGCGGCCAGGGATCAGCTATCGCGAACGGAGATCAAGGCGCCCGAGGACGGCGTGATAACCGATCTGCGGATTCATACGGCCGGCGGCGTCATCGGAGCGGGCGCTCCACTCATGGACCTGGTGCCCCGGCAAGACCGCCTCATCGTGACCGCGCGCCTGAGGCCCGAGGACATCGATGTGGTTCATCCCGGCCTCAATGCCGAGGTTCACCTCGTACCGTACAATCAGCGTCGCGTGCCTCGCCTGAGGGGAACCGTCGTGCGCGTGTCCGCAGACCGGCTCCTCGACAAGCGCACCGACCAGCCATACTACGCGACCAAGATCCGGATCGACGACGGGCAGATCGTCGCGAACGACATCCAGATCGTCCCCGGCATGCCGGTTCAAGTGTTCATCACGACGGGGCGCGGCACCGTGGCTCTCTACGCGCTCAGGCCCCTGCTCGACAGCTTCCGAGGTGCATTCAGAGAAGACTAAGTCTCATGAGCTGCGCCGGGGTCGTGATCGCGACTCTGCGCGGGCAACCGGCCGCGCCAGCGGAGGACGGCTTCCGTCCGATTGTGCGCAGCACATTTCCTCATAATATGCTGGATGTGCATTTTGACAGTGCTTTCCGAGAGGTTCAATTTGGCGGCGATCAGCTTGTTAGGCAGGCCGAGCTCCAGTTCCGCCAGAACCTGTTGCTCACGAGGCGTAAGGTCGGTCACGCTCCTCGCGATAGCCGCTCTGGCTCCCTCGTTCATCAGATAAGCGGGCCCGCGCGCATCCGGTGACTCGAAATCCGGTATCCTGTTGATCCCGGCCACGGGCAACGGCCTGTAGGCGCCGCCGACAAGAACAAGGCGCAGGCCAGCTATCGCGATCTCGATTGGTAGCGAGGTGGAAAGAAAGCCGCGCACGCCCCGCTGCATCGCGGCCTGCACGGTCGGCTCGTCGTCATGGTTTGACAGGACCACAGTGGCGGCGTTGGGACAACACTCCGCAACGAAGGCGAGATCGTCCTCAACCGAGGGATCGCCGATGGGCTTGTCGGCGATACTCAGCATCACCAGACGAACATCGCGGGCTGACGTGCAGTCCAGGCCTTGGACCGTTGCCATGTCAAGGATCTCAAGTTCGTCCAACTCGCTCCTGAGGACGTGCAGAATACATGTACGAGGCAACAGGAGCGGCTCGATGATCACCAGAACCGGCAAGTGAAGCGATTCGTTGAGCCGTTTTGAAGTGTTGGTTATGTCGTGCATGATGTCCTCGAGATGAAAAGAACTTCCGCGATATTCCCATTCCGTATTGCGTCTCCCCTGCTGCTGCATTCATCCTGAATGCATCAACACGAGAGCGGCGCAGTGCCGCCGTTAGTGCCGTATCCACTGCGAGATCACTTGGCACCGGGGGAAATTCTTTCCGCTCAAATCATCTGGGCGCGCACCACGCCGTGGCGCAGTCGACGCATTCCCTCAATTGCAGATATTTCGATACGCGGTTGACGCCGCCGACCCTGAATTTCCGTCGACGACATATGCTTCATCCTCCTTCACGAGATACAGAAACGCCCTCTCTCCAGTCTCGCCGCCTGACGCGCTTCTTCCTTTCACGAGCCCGCAAATCGTATCCACGCGCCGTCCACGCACGTTCTTTCGCATTGCGCGCTTCACGTCGCTGAATTCGACCGTTTCCAGATCCGCCATCTGCGTCGCGATCGCAATCTTCGCCTTGTCCAGAACAGGATCCGGCATTTCCGCGGGCCGTTCGGATGCCGGGACGCTGATCCTCGTCCGCGGGGACGCCGTTTTGGCAAGGTCGCTTGATCCGCGTTTCTTCGGAGAGGATGTCTTGCCGGGCCTTGCCGGCGTTGCGGAACTCGATCTGACAACCGCAGGCTCTTGCGCCAACGCCGTCGGCATTGGCTGCGCGGGTTGGGCGACAGCGAAACAGGGGCGTGACGCGCATCCGAGGAAATACCCTCGGGAAGGCGCAAACCAGCCAAAGCCGATCAGGACTCCCGCCAGCACTCCGACAAAAAGCAGTCCCATCCGATTCCCCTCCTCGGGAGCTCGGCTCGCACTCGTAACTAGGACTAATTCCGCGCTGGTGATCTATCTGTTGCGCAAAAGCATTAAGCGCTCATTAAGCGCGCGCCGTTGTCCGGCCCATGCCTGGATGGGCCGGATCAGATCGGGTTCCAGACCGTGCCGAGACCACGACAAGCGTCGCACGAGACCCGGCTTGTTCTGCGGGAGAAATGAAAAAAGCCCTTGCGGGCCGTTCTCTTAGAATGGTGGGCGCACCAGGGCTCGAACCTGGGACCCGCTGATTAAGAGACAGCGGTGCGTTTACGAACAATCAATGACTTGCTGGTCGCACCACTGGGCTTATTCGGCAGAAGATAGGCGTTCGTCGCACGATCATAGTGCTTAGTTTCTCTTCCCGTTCGCGGCGCCTTGATCGTCGCATTTCTTGCGCGATACTCCGGCGTGGACGCCCGTACTTGCCTGGTATCAAACCGACACGAGAGTTCCGGTTTCCGCTGCGCGCTTGATTGCGTTGATCACCTCGAGGGTTTTCAGCCCTTCGCGCCCGCTCACCACAGGCTCGGCCGTACCGCGGACAACCTCGCAGAAATTTGTGATCTGCAAGCCAAGCGGATCTTCCTTCTTGTAGTTCAGCCGCTCACGCTCGATTGGCGCCCACCAGCTGGCCTTGCTGGGGTGATGCCAAAGCTCGAGTTGCGGAATGGCCAGCGATCCGCTCGTGCCGCCGATCTGGTAACACGTCTCCTGCGTATGACTGTAGGCCGGGTTCTCACCAGTAGTGAACTCCCAGCTCCAAGGCGACTGGATGGTATCGGAGACATTGACCGTTCCCAGCGCGCCGGAGGCGAGGTGCAGGATAATCACCGCGGTCTCTTCAACCTCATTTCCACGCAGCCGATTGGATTGGGCAGCCTGCACCGCCACGATATCCCCACACAGGTAGCGAAGCAGGTCGACATCGTGGATGAGATTCAGCAAAACAGGCCCCGCCCCTTTTTCGCGGCGCCAGGCTATCTCGAAATAATCGTCCGGCTTGATCAGCCAGAACATGCCATGCACCGACACGATCTGGCCGAGCCGGCCGCTGTCGATCACCGCCTTGGCGCGCTGGATCATCGGGTTGTGGCGGCGATGATGACCGGTGAGCAGCGGTACGCCGGCACGCTCGGAGGCTTCGACCAGGGCTCGTGCGGCGACGACGTCATCCGCCAACGGCTTCTCAATGAGCGCCGGGATGCGAGCTGCGATGCAGTCCATGCCGTTGGCAACGTGCATCTGATTGGGGGTGGCGACAACCACCCCCTCCGGCCGATTTTCGCGGAGCATGTCCTGAAAGGACGAAAACCAGTCCACCTTCAGCGACACCGCCAACTCTCGTGCCGCCGGCATCGGATCGACGATCGACGACAGGACCGCCTCCGGCCGCGCGAGAATGTGTTCAATGTGTCGCTTGCCGATGAGCCCCGCTCCCATCACCGACAAGCGAACCGGTGCAGTCATACGATGCTATCCCTTCTTCTCGTCAAGCAGCTTGGCCACACGACGCAAGCCGAGCAGATAACCCTGAGTGCCGAAGCCTGCGATGACCCCATCTGCTCGTTTGGAGACAAACGAGTGGTGGCGGAATTCCTCGCGTTTGTGCACGTTGGAAATATGCACTTCGATCACTGTCCCCTCGAACGTGTTCAGAGCATCCAGGATGGCGACCGACGTGTGGGTGAACGCCGCGGGGTTCATCACGATACCGGCGGCCGTCTCGCGCGCCTCGTGGATCCAATCGATCAGCTCGTATTCTCTGTTGGACTGATGGAAGCGAATCTCCAGGCCAAGCTCCCTGGCCAGCGCTCGACAATCCCGCTCCACATCGGCAAGCGTCTCGTACCCGTAGATGTGGGGCTGGCGCTTGCCAAGCAAATTGAGATTTGGTCCGTTGAGGACGTAGACAAGACGATTCATCAAGAAAACTCCGTTCAGTGATGGGCGAGGATCTCGCCTAGGAACTGCCTGGTGCGGGCGTGCTGGGGACTGCGGAAGAACGCGTCGGGCGCGCCTTCCTCGATGATCTGGCCTTCAGCCATGAAGATGACCCGGTCGGCAACCTGGCGGGCAAAGCCCATCTCGTGGGTGACGCAAATCATGGTCATGCCGTCGTTGGCAAGGCCTATCATCGTGTCGAGCACCTCCTTGACCATCTCAGGGTCGAGAGCCGAGGTCGGCTCGTCAAACAGCATGACCTTGGGCTGCATGCAGAGAGCGCGCGCGATCGCGACGCGCTGTTGCTGGCCGCCGGAAAGTTGAGCCGGATACTTCTCTGCCTGGTCACCGATGCGCACGCGCTCGAGGTATTTCCGCGCGGTCGCTTCCGCCTCGATCTTGCCGATGCGGCGCGCGCGAATCGGCGCGAGAGTACAGTTCTGCAGGACCGTCATATGCGGAAAAAGGTTGAAGCTCTGGAAGACCATGCCGACGTCCTGGCGTACGACATCGATCGCCTTGACGCTGTCGTCCAGCCGATGACCGTTCACCACGATGCCGCCCTGCTGGATAGGCTCGAGGCGGTTGATACAACGAATGAGCGTCGATTTTCCCGACCCGGACGGACCGCAGAGCACGATCTTTTCACCTCTGCGCACAGTGAGATCGACGTTGCGGAGAGCTTGGTACCCGCCGTACCACTTCTGCACGCCCTTCATTTCGATCAGGATCTGGTCCTGCATGCTCGTCTCCGCCGTTGGGCGGCGGCCGACGCGGATCGCGTCGGCCGCTCGCGGTGGTTACTGGACGGTGAAGGGAACGCCGGGGACGGAGTCCGGGAAGACAGGGACCGGGACCTTCATCCATTTGGCGTAGAAAGTGGCCAACTTGCCGTTCGACTTAATCTCGTCGATGAACTTGTTGGCCGTCTCATTCCACTCCTTGTCACCCGGTCGCGTGCAAGCGCCGTTATAAAGGGCGGTGAAGTGAAGCTTGGGCTCGAACCCCAGTTCCGGCTTTGCGGCGTTGAGGCGCTGCGGATAAAACAGATTCGCGCCGACTGCCTGGACTTGGCCAGAGAGCAGCGCCTGGATGGTGGCGGCGTCATCGTCGAATCTGCGAATCTCGGTCCCGGACGGGGCGTTGTTGGTCACCTGAGTATCCTGCGTAGAGGACCGCGGAACGCCGATGACGAATTTGCTCATGTCGGCATTGCTGTTGATCGGCGTTGCCTGGGCTGCGACCAGCGTGATCTCGTTGGCGACGTAGGGCTTGGAATACTGCACCGCCTTCGCGCGCTCCGGCAGCATGGCCATGGTTGCAAACAAGATATCTACGCGGCCTGTGGTCAGCGCCGGAATACGATTGGCCACAGCCAGCGGGACGAACTCGGCCTTCACGCCGAGAAATTCAGCGAAGGCTCGCCCCATGTCGGCATCGATGCCATCCTGCTTTCCTGAACTATCGACATAGCCCCAGGGAGGATTGTCGCCTTGGATACCGATAACGACGACGCCCTTCTTCTTCACATCTTCCAACGTGCCGGCCTGCGATTTGCCTGCAACGGCGATGGCCCCCAGCGCCAGCAGCGCAATGCCGAATTGGCGACGATTGAATGAAAGCAACATGAAATTCCTCCTCCTGGTGATGACTGTATTGATTGGGCAGGTGCGCCGTTCCTACCTTTGACTGGCCAGGGCGAGCCTGACCTCCATCCGGCTGCCCCACCACGACAGCGGCCAGCAGAGGATGAAATACATCGCGCCGACCACGCCGAAGACGAGCAACGGCTGGAAGGTCTGGTTCGATACGATTTGACCGGCGCGGGCAAGTTCGATGAAACCGACGATCGCGGCGAGCGAGGTGCCCTTGAGGAGCTGCACGAGATAGCCGATGGTCGCCGGCAGCGAGATGCGGATCGCCTGCGGCAGCACGATGTCGCGCATACGGGACGAATAGTGCAGTCCAAGCGCCATCGCCGCCTCGGTCTGCCCGCGCGGCACGGCCTGTATCGCTCCGCGCCAAATCTCACCAAGGAAGGCAGAGGCATTCACGGTGAAGCCGATCGCCACCGCGACGAAGGCGTCGAGCTTCAGCCCGGTTAGCGCCAATCCGTAATACACGACAAAAAGCTGCAGCAGCAGCGGAGTGCCCTGGAATATCCCGATGTAGATGCGGGTGACCCATTCCACGCCTTTATGACCACTGGTGCGCAACAACGCGACGGCCAACCCCGCCGTGCAGCCGCCTACGAATGCGACGAGAGTCAGCAGCACGGTCCATTGCAGACCACGCAGCAGGAAGCCGAACTCCGGAAGACCAAAATGCGGTGTCATGCTCGCCTCCCTCAGCGTGTCGGATAGGAGAAGAAGCGGTGAGAGACGAGCGCGAAGCCCAGCATCAACAGCCAGGAGATCGCAAGGTAGAGGAAGGTGACGAAGAAGTAGACCTCGAAGCTGCGGAATGTGTCGCTTTCGATGCGCTGGGCAACCGACGTCAATTCGTAGGCCGATACCGCCGAACAGATCGATGAGGTCAGCGTCAGCATGATGAACTGCCCCGTGAGCGAAGGGTAGATCGCGCGGAGCGCGGGCTTGAGCACGATGAACCGGAATACCTGCCCCTTGTGCAGTCCGAGCGCGTAGCCGGCCTCTATCTGTCCTTTGTGGATAGACTGGACCCCGCCGCGGATGATCTCGATGGCGTAGGCGCCGCCATTGACGCCGAGTGCGATAATGGCGGTAGCGGTTGGATTGAGCTTCAACCCGACGAGCGGCAGGGCGAAGAACAGAAAGAAAATCTGCACCAGGAAAGGCGTATTGCGTACGATCTCGACGAAGCCGATCACGATGGCCCGCGACCAGGCCGCCTTCGATTCACGTGCCGCCACGCCGGCGACACCGATCGCCATCGCGAGCGTCATCCCGGCAAGCGCCAGGCCCAACGTGCCCACGCACCCCCACAGCAGCGCGGGCATGGCATGCCAAACCACGGAGAAATCGAGCGTGTAGCCCATCTTGCGTTTCCTCTCGGGCGTTGTTCGTGCCGCTCGCCCATCGGCCGGGTGTCACCCTCCCAGGGACGCAAATGTCGCGAAGAAGACGTCTGGATCAGGTGAGACGCCGGTGAACAGGCGGAATGCTTCGGTGCCCTGGAAGATCGCCATGCCACCACCATCGACGGTGCGGCAGCCGAGGGCACGCGCTGCGCGCAGCAGTGCGGTTTCCAGCGGGAAGTAGACGATCTCGGCGACCCACAGATCCGGACGCAGCAGGGCCATCGGCAGCGCTGTGCCTGGATATTTGTCCATGCCAATCGGCGTCGCGTTTACGATTCCGTCCGCGGCAGCCACGGCAACTGCGACATCATGGCCAGCCCTCAGGCGTCCTTCTGCAAATCGAGGGGACAAGCTATCCACCAAACTCTGCGCCTTGGCGAAATCCACGTCGATAATGGTCAATTCCTGCACGCCGAGCTTCATCAGCGCGAAAGCCACGGCCGAGCCTGCGCCGCCCGCGCCGAATTGGACGACGCGACCCAGCGATGCACCTTGCATATTGCGGCGAAAGTTCTCGGCGAAGCCGAACCAGTCGGTGTTGTGGCCGGTCATTCGACCGTTCCTGATGACCACCGTGTTCACCGCACCAAGCGCCTCTGCATCCGGCGAGAGCTCGTCCAACAGTGGGAGAATCGCCTGCTTGCAGGGATGGGTCACATTCAACCCGTCAAAGCCCATCCGCTTGGCCGCGGTGAGCAATTCCGGCAACGCCTCCACGCCGAGCTTCAATTCTGCGAGATCGATCTTCTTGTAGAGATAGCGGATGCCGGCGGCGTCAGCGGCCGCTTCGTGCATGGGCGGCGTGCGGGAGGCGGCGATGCCGCTGCCGATCAGGCCGACGAGAAAGCTGGGCTTCGGATGCATGCTCGGCGTCGCCTCAGCTCAACGGGACAGTCAGCTCGGCGATGACCTGAGCCGTGCTCGGTCGAACGCCGCGCCACCAGGAAAACGCTTCCGCCGCCTGCTCGACCAGCATGCCGACACCATCGGCCAGCTTGGCTACGCCTTCGGCGCGGGCTGCCTGCAGAAAGGGAGTCAGCCCTTTTCCATAAGCGAGTTCGTACGCCAGCTCCGCGCCGCGGAAGACATTGCCTGGAAGCGGCGGCATTTCGCCTCGCAGGCTCGCCGATGTCGCGTTGACGACGACGTCATAACCCTCAGCAAGATCGGCCAGTTCAGCATAGCCGCTGACGATCAGGGGACCACAGCCGGCAAACTCCTCGGCCAAGGCCACCGCTTTCGACAGCGTCCGGTTGACGAGAACCAGCTCGGACGGCTCCTGGCGCAGGAACGGCAGCAGCGCACCACGCGCTGCGCCCCCAGCACCAAGCATCAGAACGCGACGGCCGGCCATCTTGACGCCGAGATTGACGGTGATGTCACGCACGAGGCCAATCCCGTCGAAATTCTCGCCAATGATCCGATCGCCCTGGAACTTCAGGCAGTTTACCGCGCCAGCACGTTCGGCGCGCTCGGAAAGCTCGTTTGCGTAAGCGAAGGCATCGAGCTTGAACGGGGCGGTGATGTTCAGCCCCTTGGCGCCCGCTGTCCGGAACTGATCGACCCGTTCGCTGAAGCCATTGAGGGGCCCTTCGATCGCCTCATAGACGAGGTCCTGTCCCGTCATTTTGGCGAATGTGCCATGGATGAGGGGTGATTTGCTGAAGCCGATCGGATTGCCGATCACCGCATAACGGTCGCTCATGGCCTACTCCTGTACTGCAGCTTCGTTGTACAGCACGCCATCGCGTACCATCGCATCGACGGCTTCGGCTGACAGTCCGAGCGAGGCGGCAATGCGGCGATTGTCCTGGCCGAGCAGTGGCGCCGGAGTGCGTACGGTGGTGTCGCAATCGGAGAAGCGGAAAGGCAGGTTCGGCAGGGTTACCTTGCCGAGCACCGGATGCTCCTGCTCGACCAGCATGCCGCGCGCGTGGATCTGCGGATCCTTCACGACCTCTTCGATGGTCTGCACGGGAGCCGACGGCACACCGGCCTCCTCAAGTGCGGCAAGACAGGCATTCCGAGACGGCTGCGACATTGTCCAGTCGCGTACAATCTCCATGGCTTCGGCATAATGGGCGTTCCGCGCAGCAGGCATGGCGAAACGTTCGTCGGACGCCAACCTGTCGCCTCCGATCAGGCTCGCCAATCGCCGCCACGCATCATCGACCTGGGCGGCGATAACAAGATTGCCGTCTTTGGCCGGAAAAACGCCGTAGACAGTCGAGTCCGGCTGACCGCTCCCGGTCTGCTTCGGCAGGTCGGTACCACCGGAGAGAAAGTAACGCTGAACCGCATAGTCGTGCATCGACACCATGCAGTCGTACAGCGCCAGATCGATGTGCTGGCCACGCCCGGACGACGCGCAGCCGACCAGCGCTGCATTGACGGCAGCTACGCCGTGAATGCCGGTGTACATATCGGCCAGCGGCATCCGTAGCAACGGCGGCGCTTCGCCGGGGGAGCCCAGTTGCGCCAAAGCGCCCGACATCGCCTCTGCGATCAGGCCGAAGCCCGGACGATCGGCATAGGGACCGGTGTGGCCATAGGCGGAGACCGAGCAGTAGATCAGTCTGGGATTCCGTGTCGACAGAGCCTTGTAGCCGAGCCCAAGGCGATCGAGTGCACCAGGGCGGTAGTTCTCGATGAACACATCGGCCGTGTCGACCAGTTTCATCATCATGTCGAGGCCGCGCGCGTCGCGCAGGTCGATGCACAACCCCTGCTTTCCCATGTTCTGCTGCAGGAAGTAGCCGGACTGGCCGTCCTTGAAATAGCCGTGCGCCCGGCCCGCATCGCCTGCCCTGGGGCGCTCCACCTTGATGACTTCGGCGCCCATCGCGGCGAGGCAACGGCCCATGAACGGACCTGCGAGAAAATGGCTGTAGTCGATGACGCGAATGCCTTTGAGCGGCAGATCTTGGAGCGGCAGATCTTGCGCGGTCATGCCTGCTCTCCTGCGGCGTTGCTCTTTGGGCGCATCGGAATCATCAGCCGATGTTCACCGAACTGCACCACTTCGCCGCGCTGATTGATCAACTCCGAGGGCAGCACCACGATGCCCCACCCATCACGCTTGATGGTGCGCATCGAGCCGACGCGAAACTTCACGTGCACGGTGTCGCCGAGCTTGATCGGCAGCTTGAAATCCCAGGTCCAGCCCAGCGACATTCCCGGAAGGAAGCGGTAGTCGGCACGGGTCTTCAAACCGTCGGCCAGCGACAGACCAAACAGCCCGTGCGCGACGCGCGTGCCGAATGGTGTGGTCTTGGCGTATTCCTCGTCGACATGAACAGGCGTAAAATCCCCCGTCAGTTCGGCATAGGCATTCACCATCGCTTCGGTGACCGTCACTGAGGGGGTGATGCATTCGTCCCCGACCTTGGCATCGTCCCAATAGCGCTCATCGGTCATGTCACGTCTTCCTCTGACTCTAGGCTCGGGGATTGATCGCCAGGGCGGCCTCGACGGCGCCTGCGCTGGCTTGCAAGATTTCGACGTTCAGGCCGCCCGGCAGCTCGAGCCAGTTCGGCCCTGCAGGTAACGCCTTGGCGCCCCAGGCGGCAGCACGCGCGAGCACGCCTGCGTAATCGTCGACCATGATGCCGAGATGGGCCAGACGCCCCTCCGGTCCGAGAAAATCCGGATCCTCGATGAGTTGCACGCTTCCGAGCACCCACACTTGACGTGGGCGCGCACCATCGGCGGGCTGCTCGTCGCGAATGGCAAGACCAAGCACCTCGCGAAAGAAGCCGACGTGATGATCGACATCCGGCACGCGGATCGCGACGTGTTCGACGTAGGCGCGCGGCAACGACATCGTCTCAGGCCTTTCCCGGATAATCGCTGCGGGCGTACTCGAGCCCTTTGACCAGCGCGACGAGCGTGGAGTTGACGGGGGTCGGCACGTCGAGCTTGGCGCCCCAACGCACGACCGAGCCGTGAATGTAATCAACCTCGGTCAGATTACCGGACTGCAAGCTCTGCAACATCGACGTCTTGAACTCGGGCGGTAGTCCAGCGGATGCCATCGTCCAAGCGCGCCGCGGGTCGGTAATCGAGATCTTGACGCCAGCAGCTTGCGCGACTGCGATGCTCTCTGAGATTGCGGCCAGCGCACAATCTTCCAGGATCGGTAGCGAATAGAGGCCGCCATAAGTCAGCCCGGTAACGGCGGTAATTCCCCCTCCGGCGACGTTGATGAACAGCTTGTCCCACATCGTGCCCAGGATGTTGTCGCTGAGCAGCGTGAGGATGCCGGCACGATTGAAAGTCTCGGAAATTCGCTGTGCGCGTTCCGTCAAGCGTCCGTCAAGTTCGCCGATGATGGTTTCCTTGCCGATGACCCCGGAGCGAACATGACCAGGGCCAAGCAGCACGCCACCAACGTAGGTTTTGCCCGCCATGACCCGATCACGACCGACTTCCTCCGCAAGGATGTCCTCGTGACCAAGACCGTTTTGAAGCGACATCACGACCGTCTGCGGCCCGATGATCGGCGCCGCCGCCCGGATCGCATCCCGCGTGTGGTAGGATTTGACGAGGACTATGACGAGGTCCGCCACGATGCCGACTTGGTCCGCGGAGGTGCAGGCAGAGACCTTCACGACGGTCTCGGCGTCACCTTCGAGCATCCGCAGACCACGGGCATTGATCGCGTCGACATGAGCCTGGAACGGATCGATCAACCAGACCTCGGCACCACCACGCGCCAGCGTGCCGCCAATGGTCGAGCCCAGGGCACCTGCTCCGGTAAAGCAGATCCTCATCCGAACGTTTCTCCCGCGCCTTTCTCGGCGTCGGAAGCGTGGTAGCAGGCTGCCCTGTATTTGGATATGCTATGCTCCTTATACTCATTATTGTGGATCGCAATGAAACATCGGGACCCCTCCGAGACGAACCTGCTGGAGCCGCGCCTGCTCCGGCTTTTCGACGCATTGTTCACCACGGGCAGCGTCACCAAGGTAGCCGAGAGGCTCGGTCAAAGTCAGCCGACCATTTCGATCTGGCTGGCGCGCTTGCGAAAAGAATTGGACGACCCACTCTTCATTCGCTCAGCCGAGGGAATGCTGCCGACCCCCCGCGCGGAGGCTCTCATCGGCACGGCCAGACAGGCCTTGGAGATGCTGCGACGGCTGGCGGAGCTTCGTTCCGAGTTTGATCCGGCGACTGCCAAGCGCCGCTTCGTCATCTGCATGACGGATGCGAGCCACATCACGCTGCTTCCCGCCATCCTCGCCTACGTTCGTCGTGTTGCGGCGGGCATCCGCGTTGAGGCGGCGCAGATCGGCGGCGATACCCCACGAATGCTGCAATCCGGCGAGGCCGATCTGGCGCTCGGCTACATCTCGGACCTCGATGCTGGCCACTTCCAACAGGCACTGTTTCCGCAGGATTGGGTCTGCTTGGCGAGCGCAAGACACGCCCGGATCCGCGACCGCATCACGGTGAAGGATTTCAGGCGCGAGGCGCATGTCCTCATTCGCTCCGGCACCGGACATCAATTGCTCGCGGACGCGCTAAAGGAGCAGCAGATGGTCCTTGACGTTGCGCTCGAACTCCCCGGCTTTTTGGGCCTACCCGCAATTATCGGGACGACCGACCTGATCGCCACCCTGCCAAGGCACATTGGCGAAACGCTGGCCCACTATTACGGATTGCGCGTGCTCGACTGCCCGCTGGCGATCGCCGGCTTTACGGTGAAGCAATATTGGCACGCCCGCTTCCACCACGACCCGGCATGCCAATGGTTGCGTGACGCATGCGCGGAGCTCTTTCAACAGCAGGAAGTGCGGGGTCTACATCGTTCCAGTCGGCCGAGGAAACGAAGGCCGCGCGATCTGCCGTCGTAATAGAGCGCTTGCTGAGGTCGGTTTGGACCCTCCTTGGACGTTTTGCTCCCGTGGGCGACCCGGACCCGGGAGGACGGCCTTCAGGGGAAGGCAGGACTGCCAAAAATCCCCCAGCCATGGGGCGGCAGTACGATCTCCGTGCTGCTCCCCTTTTTCGTGGCCAACGCATTGCCGGCCAGCCGGTCCGCATCGGCGGCGATGCGGCGTGTGAGGGATGCATCCGCGACGTTCAGGGCGACCCAGAGCCGCTGCTCTCCATCGAAGGCCTCCAGCAGAAGATCGGTGTTGCGGATCTCGACGACGCGGCTCTGCGCGCGATGGAGCCAGGAATGCCGGCGGCGCAGGCCGATCAGCTCCTGGTGCAGGCGATAGACGCCCCAGCCATAGGGCGCAAGCTGGGCGGGAGAGTCCGGAAATGTCGGGCGGATGGCGTCATCGCCGCCGGCGCGATTTTCCTTGAGGCCGCGGAAAGCCTGCTCGTCGCCATAGTAGATCGAGGGCATGCCGCCGACCGTCACGAGAATGGCGAGCGCGTGCGGCAGATGCCGCTCGTCGGTGAGGCGGCTTGCGATGCGCGTGACGTCGTGGTTGCCGACGAAGGTCTGCGGCACGAAAGCGTCGAGGAAGGTGTTGTGGCGCTTCAGCGCCCAGGCGAGCTCGAAGAAATTGCCGGCGTTCAGCGCACTCCAGATCGCCTTCCACAGTTCATATTGCGTGACCGCATCGACGCCAGTCTCGTGGACGAAGGCGGTGTAGTCGCCATGGATCACCTCGCCGAAGATATACGCGTCGGGATGCTTCTCGCGGACCCTCGGCAGCACCTCGCGCCAGAACGGCCGCGGCACGCCATAGGCGGCATCGAGCCGCCAGCCGTCGGCGCCGCGGTCGAGCCAGTGGGTCATCACGCCCGTCACATAGTCGGCGACCGCGGACTCGGCATGGTTCAGCGTGACGAGCTGGCGATGGCCCTCGAAGGTGGCGTAGTCGGGCTCGCCGCCCTGCTCCTTCCAGATCAGGTGAAACCACGCCGCCTCCCTCGCCTGCGGGCCGCCGGCGATGGCGCGCTGGAAGCGCGGAAAGTCGCGGCCGACATGATTGAAGACGCCGTCGAGGACGAGGCGCAGCCCGCGGCGATGCAGTTCGTTTGCCAGCGCATCGAAATCGGCGGCATCGCCGAGCCGCCTGTCGATCGCGAAATGATCCGTGGTGTCGTAGCCGTGGGTGGATGAGGCAAAGATCGGCGCGAGCAAGAGGCCGGAAACACCAAGATCGACCGCATAGTCGAGCCAGGCATTGAGGCGCCCGAGCCGGTGCTGAACCTCGGGGCAACTCGCAGCCACGCGCTCGGCGCCGACGAAGCCGAGTGGGTAGATGTGCCAGAACACGGCATGTTCGATCCAGTTGGCCAATCGCTCGTCTCGCTTCATCGTGCATCTCGAGTTGAGGTTATTAGTGGCCACGCGCGGCGCGCAATCCTTCGCTTCAATCGCCGGCCCGTTACGTTCTCGAAACTCCCGTGCGCCATCGAAGCCCAAGCCGTCAGATGGGCGGACTATCTCGCCGGAACTTGCGCAGCGTCTCGACCTCCCACAGCGCAAGCTGCCGCCGGTCAAATGGCGGCACCCAGTCTTCAAGCACTCGAATCGGTGCAGGGAAATTGTAGGGCGGCGCGCACAGGTCGATGGTGAAGAAGTCGCCTGTGCTGATCGCGCGATTGAAGCCGCCAGGACAGGTCGTGGTCAACAGGTACTTGATGTTGGATCGCAGGATATTGTCGATCGCTCGAAAGATCATGTCCTCAGACAGATGAATGAAGCAGTCGCGGCAAAGCAGCATGTCGGCTTGCGGAAGCGGATCATTGCAGATGTCGATTGAGATGAATGAACGATCTGGACGCCCATATTTCTCACGGGTGCGCTCAATCAACTCCGGAACGATGTCGCCTCCGATGTAGCGCGACACTGGAAGGTCGATCTTCGACAGCCAATGGAGATCGCCGCACGGGAGATCAAGCAGGGTGTCGATCCCGAGTTCGCCAAGCAGTTCAGGAAGACTTTCTCGCACCCTTTGAGTGTTGTGCAGTGTCGATCCGCCACCAGACGCGGTCTCCTTATAGCCCCAGATGTTCCGCCGATAGATTTCGCCAAACACCTCGCTGGGCGTGCCGCGCAGATTCCGCACCATCTGTGTACGCAACCAAGTCAATGCTGGCGCTGGCAGCGTCCGGCGAGCGATGTCGATGGCAATCGAGAAAATTGCGGTGCGACGCAACCAGTCTGAGAAAGCATCGAACAAGAGGTCATCCGAAACTGAAAAGGAGGAACTAGATCCGCGCAAACTTGAATTGCTGCGTGCCGCGCTCGATGGGATCGGGGCTTCGATCGGTGATGCAAAAGCCCTCGTGTGCGTGGACAAGCGTTTGCTCTGAGATCCAATTCCGCTCGTAAGCGACTAGCTTTTCCTTGGAGGCCAGCGATCGACCCGGACCATTGTCGCGCAGGTAATCGCTAATCGGTACGCGGTGCCAGACCATCGTTTTCGACCGGACCGAGCACAGGGCTCCGATGGTCTCGACCGGGTCCGGGACATATCGCCGAACTCTCTGGACAAAATTCATAACGGGTGGACCCGCACACTTTTTGATACGTACCGGCCGTCTACCACAATCAGAAACATCTGGAAATAATTGCAGAGTGCGGCATAGTTGGTCAGCCTGCGTACGGCGGCGCCCATGGCTCATTCACGGATGGTGAGCAAAGGAACGAGTCTGACGAAGCTCGTGCGAACGGGGCGCGCGCTGCGCAGTACGTCCGCATGTCGACGGATGCCCAAAAAATATCCCCTCGAGCACCAGGCGGCTGCGATCGCGGCCTATGCCGCCCGGCGCCACATTGCGATCGTTCGCACCTACTCTGATCCGGGCAGGAGCGGACTTCGGATTGCCGGATGCGACCGGCTGCAGGACCTGATCCGCGATGTTCAGCTCGGGCGAGCCGATTTCGATTGGTTGCTGGTTTACGACATCACGCGCTGGGGCCGATTTTAGGACGTCGACGAAAGCGCCTACTACGAGTTTATCTGCAAGCGCGCTGGGATCCACATCCACTACTGCGCCGACGACTTCGAGAACGACGGCAGTCTGGCCTCCATAGTTCTCAAAACATCAAGAGGGTCGCGGCGGCCGACTACAGCAAGCAGCTGTCCAAGAAGGTCTTCGAAAGAAGAAGCTTCGATTCCATAGCAGAACGGCAGCAGCCATTGCGCTTCTTCTCGCCTTGCGGCTAATGCATAATCTGCTTCAGGAATGCGCGCGTGCGCTGGTGCTTGGGATTCGAGAAAAACTCCTGAGGCAATCCCTCTTCGACAATGAGGCCGGCGTCCATGAACACCACCCGGTCCGCAACGGTGCGGGCAAATCCCATCTCGTGCGTCACGCATACCATGGTCATTCCCTCACGCGCGAGCGAGACCATGACGTCGAGCACCTCCTGGACCATTTCCGGATCCAGCGCTGACGTCGGTTCGTCGAACAGCATGACCTTCGGCTTCATGCAAAGTGCTCGCGCAATCGCGACGCGCTGCTGCTGTCCGCCGGACAGCTGGCTCGGATATTTGTCCGCATGCTCGGCGATCCGCACCCGTGCCAGAAACTGCCGCGCCGTTGCTTCGGCCTCTGGCTTGGGGATCTTACGGATCTTGACCGGCGCGATCATCAGGTTCTGCAGCACAGTCAGATGCGGAAACAGGTTGAACTGCTGGAACACCATCCCGACATCGCGGCGTACCAGGTCGACGTTTTTGGTCGAGTGATCAAGCTCCACCCCGTTGACGATGATCCTTCCGTCCCGATGCTCTTCCAGCCGATTAATGCAACGGATCATGGTCGACTTGCCGGAGCCGGATGGACCACACACCACCACGCGCTCGCCCCGTGCGACGGAAAAATCGATACTCTTCAATACCTGGGTCGCGCCGTACCATTTGCTGACGCCGCGGAGATCGATCACCGGGGCTGCGGTTTCAGTATCGCGGGTCATCGATGTCTCCGTGCCTGTCATGCGGCCATCCAGCCACCGTCAACGAGGATGTTCTCTCCCGTGATGAAGGTGGCATCATCGGAAGCCAGAAACAGCGCCGCGTTTGCCACATCGTCGGGCACGCCCAGGCGCGGCATCGGCGTCCTGCTGCTGGAATACTCCATCCAGCGAGGCTCCGCCGCACGCCCCGGCTTACCAGTCACGATTTTGCCAGGCGCAACGGCATTGCAAACGATATGATCCTTCGCATAGTCCACCGCGATCTGCCGGGTGATGTAGACCACGCCGGACTTCGAAGTGCCGTAGGCAATATCCTCCGGGCAGGCGATCATGCCGTGCTGGGACGAAATATTGACGATCCGTCCGCGTACGCCGTTGTGTGCGTCCTGCCTCAGCATCGTCGCAACCGCTGCCTTGCTCATCAGGAAGACGCCGGTGAGATTAACCGCAAACGCCCGGTTCCACTCCGCGAGGCTGGTCTCGAGCAATGGCTTGCCGATGCCGATGGCCGCATTGTTCACGAGACCGTCGAGCCTGCCAAACTTCTCCACGGCGAGCGCCACCGCCTGCCCTGTGTCGGTCTCGGAGGAGACGTCGGTGCGAATGAACTCCGCCTCGTAGCCGTCCGCCCGCAGCCGATCGATGGTCGGCACGCCGCCCTCGCGAACGTCGATGGTGACATCGGCGAGAACCAGCCGCGCGCCTTCGGCCGCAAACCGGCACGCGATGGCACGCCCGATTCCGGACGAGGCGCCGGTGATCACGATGGACTTGCCGAGCAGTCGCCCCGTCATGACGTACCTCCAGAGGCCGGGCCATCGAGACCCATCCAGGACAGATAATCCGCAGCCGCAGCGTCCACGGGATAGGCCGGGTTGAACCCGGTGTCGCGCACGAGACGCGCAATGCTCATCGCCGCGCGATCAACAGGCAGGTTGTAGAGGATGCCGGCAGCCTCGCCCGGCTCGGCGCAACGCCAGTGGAAATCCGGAAAGCGGTTTGCCAGCGCGCGGCACCAGTCCTGCAGGTCTGACAGGCAACCGCCACCGACGTGATAGATCGCATTGCGCAGGGCCTCATTCGTGGCGACTGCAGCGATGCCGGCGGCGGCATCGCGCGAGTAGATCCAATCGGCACGCATCGCGCGCGGCAGCACCGCCTCTCGACCGGACTTGAACGCCTGCAGGACCTGGTGGTGCGGGCTGAGCGCATCGCGTACCTGGGTCGGCCATTCCCAGGGACCATAGACCGGGCCGAGCCGGACGATCCGCGTGTCACATCCGTGAAGATGCGCGATCCTGATCGCCGCCTGTTCCGCCGCAAGCTTGCTGATACCGTAGAGTGCGGCGGGCGCCGGATGACTGATCTCCTCCTCAAAACAGCCTGAGGGGGCAGGTGCAGAAAACCCGTAGACGGCAACAGAGCTCACCACAACAATACGTCGAATTCCGCCGTGCGCGATCGCGCGCTCCATCAGGTTGACGGTACCGCCGATGTTGATATCGACGATCCCGCCAGCGTCCTTGCGTTCGCGCTGCTCGTTCGGTGTCACCGCAGCCGCGTGAACCACCCGGTCGATCGGCGCGGCAGCGAGCGCCGCGTCGAGATCGGCCCGGCTTGTAACATCGCCGCTGACATAGACCGCGTTCGCAAGCTCGGGCCGCGCGAGCAACTCCGTCGAAGCCCCCGGCAAGTCGAACAGCACGACGCGTTGCCCTGCCGCCAGAAAACGCTCCGCCAGCGCAAGTCCGATGAATCCTGCACCACCGGTGATCAGCGTGGCCATGACTTAGCGTGCCGCCAGGGCCTGCCGCTCCAGACGCGCCACCCAACGCGCGATCGGATACAGCAGGACGAAGAAAATCACCGCGGCCGCCATCAGCGGCGTCGGATTGTAGGTCTGCTCTTGAGCGACACGCGCCGAGCGCAGAAGCTCAGGCAGTGCGACCAGCGCACCGATCGAGGTGGCCTTGATCAACTCCAGTGAATTGCTCGCCAGCGGCGCCAGCACATTGCGTACCGCCTGCGGCAGGACGATGTAGAGCACGACATGCAACGGCTTAAAGCCTAGCGCGCGTGCCGCCTCGTATTGGCCACGAGGCACGGACTCGATGCCGGCGCGAAAGATCTCGCCGTAGTAGCCGGAATTGTTGAGCACGATCGCAAGAACGGCGGCAGCAAATCCGCCCAGGGTCAACCCGAGGAACGGCAGGCCGTAGAATACCAGGATCAACAGCACGACCACCGGAAACGCCCGGAAGACATCGATATAGACCAGCAGGGCAACGTTCAGCCAGCGATGATGGAAGCTGTACGCCACAGCGATGGACAGGCCTAGCAGGAGGCCGAGCGGCAGAGCCACCAGCGCCAGGGTGACGGTGTAAAGCAGGCCCTGCAGCAGCAGCGGATAGACCCGCGCCAGCGCGTCGAAGTCGGCAAAATTGTCCAGCAACGCTTGCATGGTCTTCTCTCATCGTCCCAGTGCTGATCGCCGCTCGATCCAGCGGCTGGCAATCACGAGCGGCAGAAAGAACAGCACGTAGAAAGCCGCGGCGAGCGTCAGTGGCGAGGGATTCGCAACCATCGCAGTTACGCTCTGCGCCTGCCCCAGCGTCTCCGGCAACGACACCGCGGTGCCCAGTGCGGTGCCCTTGCTGATCGAGATCGCCCGGTTGGTCAGAAGCGGCACCGACAGTCGGAAGGCCTGAGGCAAGATGATTTGCAGCAACGTGCGCACCCGCCCAAACCCGAGAGCGCTCGCGGCATCCCACTGCCCGCGGGGCACCGCCATGATGGCCGACCAGAATATCTCAGTGCTGAACGCCGACAGCACCATCGCCAGCGACAGCACCGTGGTCACGAACGGCGAGAGGGTAAGCCCTACATACGGCAGGCCGAAATAGATGAACACGATGATGACGAGTTGCGGCAACGTCCGCAATACGTCCACGTAAACGACAATCAACGCATTCAACGGCCGCAAATTGGCACAACGCAGCAGCGCCAACAGCAGCCCCGTCGCGATGCCGAACAGGATAATCAGCAGCGCTACGGCAACCGTCACGCGAAAGCCCGCCAGCACGTTCGGAAACGCGAGTGCGATGACCTTCGGATTAAAATAGTACTCGAGAATACGGTCCATCGGCTGTCACCAAGTGGCGGCCGGACCGCCCTTGCGATCCGGCTGTGGTGCCGGCTACTTCTTGCACGCCGGAATATGGGCGGCCGGCTCGAAGCCCTTGAAGCCGGGAGGCCCGTAGCCGAAATATACTGTTTCGATGGCCGAACCGGCGTCCGGCGCGGCCCCGTACCACTTCTCGTGCAGCTTGCGCAGCCGCCCGTCGAGTTTCATGCATTCGATCACGTTCTCGACCTTGTTGCGATACTCGGTGTCCTCCAGACGGAACGCATAAGCGAAGTTGCGCCCGTTGAAGTCCTTGTAGCCGACCTTGATCGCCTTGTTCTGGCTGGCGGCATACACGGTTGTGGGGATTTCGTTGAGCGCAGCGAATGCGCGCCGGGTCAGCACGGCCTGCACGCTGTCCGGAAAGGTGTCATAACGCTGTACCTCGAACCCATACTTCTCGGCATTCGCGGTTGCCCAGGTGTCCGAGATGGTGCCGCGGTTCACCGCCACCGCCTTGCCCTTCAGATCGTCAAAGCCCTTCATCTCGTCGGCGGTGCGGACCAGAAAGCCGTTTCCGGTGGTGAATAGCGGCTCGGTATAGAGCATCCGCTCGGAGCGTTCGGCCGTCAGATTCAGCGGGTTGACCAGGAATTCGACCCGCTTGGCAAACAATGCCGCAAACAACCCGGAGAAGTTGATATCCACGATCTCGACCGTCGGACGGCCGAGTTCCTTACCGATCTCGTTGATCAGATCCACGCCGAAGCCTTCGGGACCGCTCGTGCCTCGCACCATCCATGGCGCGACACCGAAATCGGACGCGACCACCAACGGCTTGTCGGAGGGGTGATCGGCCTCCTGGGCATGAGCCTGAATCCAGCCCGCGACCTGCCCCCCGGCCAGGACCAGCGCGATTGCAAGAAGCTTCGATCGGAGCGTCATCGGTCGGGTCCTTCCATGAGTCAAGACTTTCGGGGTTGTGCGGGATGGGTGGCAATCCAATGCCGGGCAATGTCGACGCGTCGGCACACCCACACCGCGTCATGCGTGGCGACGTGGTCGAGAAAGCGCGCGAGGCCCGCGGCGCGGCCCGGATGACCGACGATCCGGGTGTGGAGGCCGACCGACATCATCTTCGGCGCGGTCGCGCCTTCGGCATGGAGCATATCGAAGGCATCCTTCAGATAGACGAAGAAGTCGTCGGCGGTCGTCATCGCGCCGCGGATGAACTTGGCGTCGTTGTTGACAAGACCATAGGGGACGACCAGGTGCGGCTTGCCGACCACCGTAGTCCAGTACGGCAATTCGTCATTGTAGGCGTCGGAATCGTAGAGGAAGCCGCCCTCCTCGACCACCAGTCGGCGTGTGTTCACTCCGGCGCCGTAGCGGCAATACCAGCCGAGAGGCCGCTCGCCCGTCGTCCGCGTAAGGCTCGCAACCGTCTTTCTGATCCGCTCGCGCTCCTCATCCTCGCCAAGATGTTGATGCCGCTCCCAGCGCCAGCCATGGGCGCACACATCGTATCCAAGCTCGCGGATGGCCGCTGCCGCTTCCGGATTGCGCTCCAGCGCAAGGGCGCACCCCATGATGGTGGCCGGCATGCCGCGCTCGGAGAGTAACCGGATCAGCCGCCAGAAACCGACGCGGCTGCCATACTCGAACATCGATTCCGCAGCGAGATCGCGCCCTTCAAAGCCTCCCCCGCCACCCTCCGTCAGCGCCGCCTCAGTGACGCCGTCACCATCGGCGAACGAAACCTCCGATCCTTCTTCGTAGTTGACGCAGATGTTGAGCGCGATGCGAGCGCCGCCGGGCCACCTCGGATCCGGCGGGTTGCGTCCATAGCCGACGAAATCGCGATCCTGGTCGGTTTGCTCGGTCATGACCATTACCTTCTACGAACCTGCCGGCGGCATAACGAGGGTCACGACGGCATCAAGACCGAAGAACACATCATCGTTCTGCTGGCCCGTCACCCCCATCGCCACCGCGAATTCCATCGGGGCGTCAAGCACGGTCATCGGATGATGCCACACATTGCGCGCGTAGGTGACGATCTGGTCGGGACCGGCGATGAATCCGCGCAGCGTCGCCAGGTCTGGATCACCGCCCGACGTCGCTGCGCAGACGACGGCGAGATAGCGCGCAGAACCGAGCGGCACGAAGGTCTGCGCCGAATAGGGGTGGCGCTCCAGTGTGGTCGCCCGCAGCGGGAGCCGACCGAGCGCGGCGGCGCCGCTGATCCAAAGCGAGAATGATCGCGCCTCGCCGGCGCAGTTCAGCATGGTCGGAAGGTAACGCCGTCGCTCACCGGTCGGACGCAAGACCACGTCACCGAAAGGAGCAAAGGCCTCGACGGACAGCGGCTCGAGCGAAACCGTATACGAAGGAGAAGCGATCATTAAAGCTCTAGCCCGGGAAACGATGCAAATAGCACCGCGCGAAATCCATTATACCAGTGGGATACCATTGGAGCTTGGAGATACCGCCTTGTCAAGGGCGCGAGCCGTGACCTCTGCCCACATGAGCAGCAATCGGAAGTGAAGATTCAGGCAGAATGCGGCGCGCCCCGAACAGGCCTGGTGCCGTTCGGGAAACCTCTCAGCGACGGCGATCAGCCGTGGCTCTCGGGTAAAAATATCCCGAATGTTTCCAGCATGCCCTGGCGGACATTGGTGAGATGCTGGATCATCGCGTGGCGCGCCACCGCTGCGTCTCGCTTGATGATGGCATCAACAATTGCGAGGTGTTCACGACACGCGGGCAACAGCCGTTCGGGACGCCGCTCCACATTGCACATCCTGATCTTGCGGCGGGTCTCTCCGATGAGGGTGGCAAGAGAGCGGTTGCCGCAATGATTGGCGATCTGGTCGTGAATCTCGTCATCCAGCGTCCAGTGCTTGGTCTTGGTGATCACGGCTGTGGACAGGATCTTCTCCAGGCTGGCCTTGATCGGCTGCAGGACATCGAGGCTGATACGGGTTGCAGCAAGCGAGGCCGCCTCGCTTTCGAGAATGAGTCGTAGATGAATTAGTTCGAGCAACTCGGCGATACCGATATTGCGCACGATTACCGAACCATTCGAAAGCTGTTCCAACCTGCCCTCGCCCAGCAGACGGCTGATTCCGGCACGTAGCGGAGTACGCGACACCTTAAGGCGCAGCGCAAGCCGGCGCTCCTCGATGACCTCGCCCGGTCCAAGTTGCCGCGATTCAATCAGATCCAGGAGCTTTCGATAGGTCGCCTCGGTGACGCTGCCGGTCGGCCGAGGGCGCTTCGGTGCCTCTACTGCCGTTGCGCGCGAAGAGGTTGTCGCGGATAAGCGTTTGCGCGCAGTCGTCTTGGTCACATTCAATCCTCGGGCCGCCGTTCGCCAATAGCGGTAGATAATCGTGCTACCGCGGCTTGTCGAGATACCTCGCCCCGGACATATCCGGCATCGAGAAGGCGACGGCGGGCCACAAGGCACCTCGCCGCTGCACCTCCGCATGGGCCGGGTGTATCCGATTGGGATACCGATGGTTTTTGCCGACCCTCGCCATCGGCCGAATCGACGCCTGGCAGCGCCGCCCCGACCAAGTGCGCAACATCGGAGAAGATCGTAGTTTGGGGTGGGAAATCGTGGCCCGTGGGAGCGGAAGCGAAACGAACGCCCGGCCGGAACAATGCGGTTCCTGGTTTTGCAGCAACCGTTACCCCTGCTGCCACAGACCGAGGCATGCCATTGTGTAATCCGGCAGAAGAAGGGGCCGCCGCCGTAAACCAGCAGGCCCATCCCAGTTTAGGGAGGTTAGGCAGACGAGCCGGCCTGCCAGCGGATTTGCGCCTTTTTTCGACGTCGAAAGTCGAACGTCAACAAAGAGCCCTTGTAACCGGCGAGCGCAACGTGACGATCGCGCCGATTACCATCGCACACGATCAAGTATTGATGTCTCGATCGCGGGTTTTCAAGTCAGGAATGTCGTCCAGCAGTATGCCAGCTGGCCCGCCTTGCGTTGAATGACCTCGCTATCGCCCGAAAACCCCGTCGGCCGGCAGGTCAGTGGCGGTGCGAGCATGCATCTTCGGAGCATGGGCAACTGATGCGTTCGTCTCGCGGTCCGGGCTGCGAGAGCAGCTTCCGCCACGGCCAGCGATTGCCGCCACGCACTGGTCGATCGTCTCGAACGCGCAACTCCGCATGCCTGAGTCATAGTCGAGCCGGCAGAACGAATATTCCCTTGCCGCGGCCGGCTCTTCCGGGATCAGGGTCGTCGCGGCTGTCGACGCCGCGACAACCACGGCGACGACGAAACTCCTGTGCATGCTTGCTTCCGTAATCTGTTGATGCTGAGAGCCACAAGGCTCAGCGAGACTGCTCTATTCAGACGCAACTTGCGCAAAGGCTAGTCGCAGACGAGATACCTGCGATGACGGCTGTAAACGTACCGGCATTCGTTACTCGAATAGTCGCTTGAGCGCGTTCCCCCGTAGGCGTATCCAGCGTAGGCCCCGGCTGCGTATGCGCCCGCATAAGCCGCGGCGCGCGCACCATATCCGTATCCGTGCTCCCCGCCGTAGCGATAGCCGGCACCACCGATGTTGACCGCCGTCGTCCGCGCGGAGCCCACCAGAGCGGGCCCGCCGCCGGCACCTCGCGCGGCAAGATCAACGCGCGGCCCCGCTGCTGTACCGAGCCGAGGGCCGCCAGAGGCAAGTGCGGCGGGACCGGGACCTGCGAGAGCCGGGGGCCCCGCTGGAGCCATCGGTGGAGGGCCCGCGGGCGCCATCGGCGGCGGCGGCGGAAACTGCGCAAATGCCATAGACGGGGCGAGCGAACTCGCCGCGATCGTCACAGCGACAGCAAGGGTTGAACGGGTCTTCGCGAGCATCATCGTCTCCATTCTAGATCTGGGGCTCGAACGCTGGCTGCGGGGCGTGATGAGCGGGCCTCTGTTCGGCCGGCGCTTCGTTCGCAACGGATTCGGGCTCATGTGAAGGTGATTCATCCGCATCGTCAGGATGAATTCTGAACCAAGCGACATACAACGCCGGCAGGAACAGCAACGTCAGGAGCGTGCCGACGATGATGCCGCCCATCATGGCATAGGCCATTGGGCCCCAGAAAATCTCGCGCGCGATTGGAATGAGCGCGAGACTTGCGGCGGCGGCTGTCAGCAGGATCGGCCGCATGCGGTGTTCGGTTGCTTCCACCACGGCGTCCCAGGCGGGCCTGCCCTCTTTCTTCAGGTCCTCGATCTGCACGATCAGGATGACTGAGTTTCGGACCAGGATCCCGATCAGGGCGAGCACGCCGAGGATCGCGACGAAACCTAGCGGCGCGCCACTGGGCAGCATGGCAATGACGACGCCGATCAGCGCGAGGGGCGCGACCGCGAACACCAGGAACAGGCGCGAAAAGCTCTGCAACTGCACCATCAGCACGGTCGCCATGACGAACAGCATGAACGGCACGACCGCGATGATCGGCCCCTGGCCCTTGGCACTCTCCTCCACCGAGCCGCCGATCTTGATCGAGTAGCCCGCGGGCAGCTGCTTCGCAAATTCCGCCACCTTCGGCGCGAGCTGGTCGACGACCGTCTTCGGCTGAACGTCGCTGACCACGGCCGCCTTCAGCGTGATCGTCGGAATCCGCGCACGCCGCCAGATCGTGGGCTGCTCGAGTTCGTAGCGCAGATTGGCGACGGCCCCGAGCGGCACGGATTGGCCACCGAGCCCAATCATCTGCAGGTCGCGCAGGGTATCGATCGAGGCGCGCTCCGGCGCGGTCGCACGTCCCGTGACATTGACGAGATAGATGCTGTCGCGCACCTGCGTGACCGGCGAGCCCTGGAGCACGGAGTTCAGGGTGGTGGCGATGTCTTCCGAGGTGACGCCGAGCTGGCGTGCCTTGTCCTGGAGCACGTCGACCTTGACGACGCGCGCCGGCTCCATCCAGTCGAACACCACATTGCCGAGGTCAGGACTGCTGCGAATGACGGCTGCAAGCTTCTGCGAGAGGTTACGCACCTCAGCGATGTCGGGGCCGCTCAGGCGGTATTGCACCGGACGTCCCACGGGGGGGCCGACCTCGAGCAGCTTGACGTAGGTGTCGGTGCCCGGGAACGTCTTCCGCAAGTAATCCTCGAACTGCGACTTGAGCTTGTCGCGCGCGGCGATGCCACCCTTGGTCACGATCACCTGCTGGCCGAACCAGGTGTTGGCGGTCTGCAGGTCGAACGACAGCACGAAGCGCGGGGCGCCGGTGCCGACATAGGTGGACCAGTGGTCGACTGACCCATTGCCTTGCAGCTGCTCGCGCTCGAAGCGCGCCATCTGGGTGTTGGTCTCCGTGATCGAGGCATTCTGCGGCAGGTTCCAGTCGATGACGAGCTCGGCACGGTCGGAGGAGGGGAAGAACTGCTGCTGCACGAACTGCAAGCCGAACAGGGCGAGCAGGAAGGCGCCGGCCGTCACGGCGACGGTGCTCCAGCGATGATGCATGCAGAACAGAAGGAGGCGCGCGAACATCTGCGCCACGCGGCCCTTCTGCTCGTGGTGTCCTTTCATCTTCGCCGGCAGGATGGTGACGCCGAGCAGCGGCGTGAACAAGACGGCGACGATCCAGGAGACGATCAGTGAAACCGCGATCACCACGAACAGGGTGAAGGTGAACTCGCCGGCGTTGCTGCTGTTGAGCCCAATCGGGATGAAGCCGGCAACGGTGACCAGCGTTCCCGTCAGCATTGGAAACGCGGTCGAGGTATAGACGTGGGTCGCCGCCTTCTCGAGCGGATCGCCGATCTCGAGCCGCGCCACCATCATCTCGACCGCGATCATGGCGTCGTCGACCAGCAGGCCAAGCGCGATGATCAGGGCTCCCAGCGAAATGCGTTGGAGCGAGATGCCGCAATAGGCCATCACGACGAAGGTGATCGCAAGCACGAGCGGAATGGCGATGGCAACCACGAGCCCCGCTCGCAAGCCCAGGCTCAGGAAGCTGATGCCGAGCACGATGATCACAGCCTCGAACAGCGCTTCGGTGAAGCCCGAAACGGCATGTTCGACCACGACGGGCTGGTCGGCAACGAGGTGCACGCCGACGCCGATCGGCAGGTCGGCGATGATCTTCGTCATCTCTTGCTTCAGCGCCTCGCCGAACTGGAGCAGATTGGCGCCGGACTTCATGCCGATCGCGAGCGCGATAGCGGGCTGGCCGTTGTATCGGAACAGGGTTGACGGCGGATCGGCGTAGCCGCGCGTGATGGTCGCGACATCGGTCAGCGGGAAGAAGCGGTCGTTGATGCGCAGATTAACCGCCTTCAGGCTCGCCTCGGAGGTGAACTGGCCATTCACCCGAACGCTGATCCGCTCCGGCCCTTCCTGGAACACGCCGGAGGGTGCCACCGCGTTCTGGCCTTGCAGCGAATTCATGATGGCGTGGACGTCGAGGCCGAGCGCTGCGATCTTGCGGGTGGAAAATTCGAGAAAAATGACCTCGTCCTGCGCGCCGAGAATGTCGACCTTGCCGACATCGGGCACGGTGAGCACCTTGGCGCGGATGTCCTCGACCTGGTCGCGGAGCTGTCGCTGGCTCAAGCCGTCGCTGGTGAAGGCATAGACGTTGCCGAAGACGTCACCAAAGCGGTCGTTGAAACCGGGTCCGATCACGCCTTGTGGAAAATCGCCCCTGATGTCTGCGATCATGTTGCGGACGCGCACCCAGGTCGGCTTGACGTCGGCCGACTTGGTCGAATCGCGCAAGTAAACGAAGACGGTGGTCTGGCCCGCGACCGTCACGCTCTTGGTGTAGTCGAGCGTTTCCAGCTCCTCCAGCTTCTTCTCGATCCGGTCGGTGACCTGACGCGTCATCTCCTCGGGCGAGGCGCCTGGCCACTGCGCCTGGATCACCATGGTCTTGATGGTGAAGTCAGGATCCTCCTGCCGTCCCAGCTGGAGATAGGCAAACAGGCCGGCCGCCATGAAGGCGATCATGAAATACCAGACGAGCGAACGATGGCCGAGCGCCCAGTCGGAGAGGTTGAACGACTTCATGGCTCTTGATCCTGTTCGATTCGGACGTGCTGTCCAGGCTTGAGGCTGTGAATTCCGGCGGTGACGACGCGGGTGCCTGCGGCAAGCCCGCCGGTGACGCGGATGCCCGCCTGTTCCGCGACACCATCGATCTTCTGCAGCGACACCGTGCCGGCGGACGGGTCGACCGCCCAGACGAAATCGGCGCCGTCCCTGGCGAGCACCGCTGATGCGGGCAGGCGCAAGACCGCGCCCTGATCCTTGCCGAGCCTTGCCGTGACGGTCGCGCCGAGACGGAAGCTTTCGGGCGGGTTGTCGAGCGCAATCCGGACACGTCGCAGCCGCGTCACCGCATCGGCTTGCGGCGCGATTTCGCGAATCCTGCCCTCGACCTGAACGGTGGGGAGCAGTTGCAGGCTGACAGTGAACGGGAGACCGACTTCGAACGGCACGGGGAGGTCTTCCCCGATATCGACGACGGCCTCGCGAATGTCGGGCCGCGCGACAGTCACCACGGTTTGGCCCGGCGAGACCACCTGGCCGACTTCCGCGCCGATGGCGGTGACGACGCCACCGAAGTCGGCCTTGATCTGGGCATAGCCGAGTTGCTCGATCGCCTTGGTCAGGTTCGCCTGCCCCTGCGCGACGCTCGCTTCGGCGCCGGCGCGGGCCTGCTCGGCATTATCAAGCGTCTGCCTGGTGGTCGCATCGCTGGTGATGAGCGTGCGTTGCCGCTCCTCCGTGGCCTTGGCCGTCGCAAGCTGCGCCTCAGCCTTCGCAAGCTGGGCTTTGGCCGCACGAACGGCGAGATCGAGCGCGGTCGGATCGATCGTGCCGATGATTTGTCCTTCGCTAACGATGTCGGCAACGTCGACCGGGCGCGAGGCCAGCCGTCCGAGCACGCGAAAGCCGAGGTTGGTCTTGTAGCGCGCCTCGACGACGCCGACCGCAACCGTGCTGTCTCCGCTGTTCGGCTTGGCCAGCATCGAGAGCACCGGGCGCACCGGCTCCGGCGCGCTCGTCTCCTGCTGGCAGCCGGCGAGCAACGACGCTGCTGAGAGCGTACCGACGATCATCATGATCGGTCGCGTCATGACCTGCCTCCCACTTCAGTGACCGACTGGCCGACGCTCAAAAGCTTGCCGCCGTCGACGACGACGCGCTCGCCGGGCTCGATGCCTGCCTTGATCAGCACCTGACCGGCTTCATAGGCGCCGACCGTGACGGGCTTCAGCGACGCTGTCTGCGTTTTCGGGTCGACGGTCCAGACAGCAGGCTTGCTGCCCGCGGCCATCAGCGCGCTCCAGGGCAAGGTGATCTCCTTCTGAGCTTTCGCCTTGACCGTTCCCGCGACGGCGCTGCCCAGCGTCATCGCAGCCGGCGGGTCCTCGATGGACACCTTGACGCGGATCGTGGAGCTCTTCGCGTCGATCGCTGGTGAAATCTCTCTCACCTCTCCCGTCGCTGTCACGCCGGGATCGGAGACCAGCGCCAGCGCCACGCGGCGGCTGTCGGTCTGGCCAAGGAAAACTGATTCGTAGACCTCGAAGACGGCATCGCGCTCGCCGTCCTGAGCAAGCGAGAACACGGGTTGGGCGGCCGGAACGACCTGGCCGACCTCGAGATTTCGTGCGGTAATGACGCCGTCCGCTTCGGCACGCAGCACGGTATAGCCGAGCGCATCGCGCGAGGTGCCCAGCTGCGCCTTGGCCGCCTCCAGCACACTCTCTGCGGTTCGCAGACCTTCCTGGGCCTGGTCGTAAACGGTCCGGGTGGTGAAGCCGCTTGCGATCAGCGCTTTCTGCCGCTCGAACGTAGCCTTCGCCACGCGCAGCTGGGCTTCGGCGGAGGCCACTGCCGCGGTCGCGGCATCGACATCGGCCTGTTGCTCGGCCGGATCGAGCCGGGCGAGGACATCGCCCTTGTTGACGTGAGCACCAACGTCCACGGTGCGAGCGATCACCCGCCCGCTGACGCGGAACGAAAGATCGGCACGGAAGCGCGCCTGGACCTCTCCGGTCAATGTGATGGAGGCTTGCCGGTCGCGCGGCTGCACGATCGTGGTCCGGACCAGCGTTGCCCGTGTGGCCGTCTGCGCCGCGTGATCGTTGCAGCCGGTCAGCACCATGCTGCCAAGCACGGCCGCCGTGGCGAAGGCCTTCCCAACATGTGGCGTTCGAACTGGGTTGGAAGGTTGATTTGTCATGGCGCGTCCACACGATCGGAGGGTGACAACAGCCCGCCAAGCGCATCGACGGACCGACGGGGGACGACCAATTCGCGGTCTTGCTGGCGCAGTAGTCCCGCAAGGGGATCGGCTTCGACAGCGGGCCCGTGGTGATCGGCCGCCGCGCTTGCGGTGAGCACTGCGTCGTTTGAAGCAATGGCTCTCCTGCGACGCGGTGCCTTCATCTTGCGCGTCGCAATGGTCCAGTTTGGGCCGCGCTCACGCTCGGTCAGCGGGAATGAAAGGACGATCGAGGTGAATTCTGCGCCGAAGCCCTGCTCGATCCGGCCGCCTAGCGCTCGCGCGATATCCCTCGCAATTCGCAATTCGCGGTCGGAAGTCTCCCGCGCGGGACGCGAGCCGTTGTCCAGGATCACGCAGTTCACCAACGTACCGGTACGCGTCAGCTTGATCTTGATCTCCCCGGCCCGCGCGTCGATACAAGCGTGTCTTGCCGCGTGCATCACGAGCTCATGGACGATCAGCCCCAGGTGCCAGCAGCGCTCCGGCTGAAGCGCGAGGAACTGGGTCGCAAATGCCAGTTCAATGTTCATCCGGTTGAGCAGCGCGCGGCGCATACCGCAGCCGAGTTTGCGAAGGTAGGTCGCGGCGTGGATCAGCGTTTCACCGGCTGGCATCGACAACGCACGATGCACATCGGCGTAACCATGCAGCAGCTCGACGACATCGCTGAGCGCGCACTTGGCTTCTGTCCCCTCGACCCGGATGGCCGCGGCAGCGACCAGGTCGATGGCGAAGGCAACACCGTTGGTAACCCTATGATGCAGCTCGCGCAGCAGCACGCCTTCCTGCAAGCCGGACGGGGCTGGGCTCAAAACAGTCATGACATTCTCCTATTCGACACGAACGATCGGGGGGCGAACGACCCACCTTTGCGACCCCGATCTTTCGGGAGCACTCGCCAAGCCTGCGAAGCGTTGCGACCTGACGATTTAATAAACTATACCGTATATTTTCTTTTTCTTGCCTTTCTTCACCCGTCGTGTCAAGTGGGAAAGCGATGCGCACAGACTCGTGATTTCGGAGGTGCAAGAATGAAGAAGACCAAGCGAGGCAGACCGCCCAAGGATCTTGCCGGCGACGCGCAGGCGCGCATTCTCGATGCAGCCCAGCAGCTGTTTCTGGAGAAGGGTTTTCGCAGCGCCAGCATCGACGACATTTCCGAGCTCGCACCCGCGAGCAAGCCGACGATCTATGCCCACTTCCCCGGCAAGGAAGCGCTGTTCGCGGCGGTGGTGGCCCGCACCATCGACGGCTTGACGGACTTCGAGGGCTTCTCGCCCGAAGGCCGCACCATCGAGGACAAGCTGATGAGCCTCGGGACCGCAATCGTCGAAAGGGTGGTCGAGGAATCGCTGGGCATGGTACGCGCGACGATCGCGGAATCGCAGCGGTTTCCCGAACTGAGCCGCAACGTCCACGACGCTGCGCGCGATCGCTCCCTGAATGCGGTGTCGCAACTGCTGGACGAAGCCACGCAAAAGCTCGCCCGCACCGCAAGGGGGCCTTTCAGCGCCAAGCGAAGCCGCGCCACCGCACAGATTTTCCTCGACCTGATTCTGCTGCCGATGCTGTTCCGGTCGCTTGTCGGCGAGACGCCGAAAGACCTGAAGAAGGAGCTTCCCGGCTTCGTGCGCGAGCGCGTCGGCTTCTTCCTGGCAGCCTGCGAGACGGACTGGTCGTAGGAGCTGTCTTCTTTGGACGGTAGGCTCGGAAGCATTCGCATCAGCCGGCGGCCTTGAGCTGCACGTGAGCTGTCATCTCGACCGGCTGCAGGAATGGCGCGCGACGCAAAGCGCCCGCACAAAATCTCAACATCTCGTCGAAGCTTGGCCGCAGCGTCGCAGCCCCGACCCGCGAAGGATTGAGATGGACATCCATGGCTTCAAGCAGGCAGCAGGTCAGCGCCATCGGACTGCCGCCCTGCAGTTCGCCGCGCGCTTGGCCGGTGCCGATGATCGGTCGCACCAGCCCTCGGATCCTGTCGTCATAGGTGAGGACGACCGTCCAGTTCTGACGGACGGCCAGAGCTATCAGGTCTTGCAGTCGTCGATGCTTCGCCGGTCGAGCTTCATTGCAGTCGGCGATGGCCTTCAGGATTGCGGCCAGGCGCCGTAACGCCGGTCCACTGCCGCCCGCCGCTTCAGCCGCCGCACTGACCGTTTCTTCGAGCACCTCCTGCACCACAGCCTCCTCGATCGCCCGCCTCGAGGGAAAGAATCGATAGACGTTGGCTGAGGACATCGACAGGCTCTGCGCGATGTCGGCGACGGTGGTCTTGTTGTGTCCCATCTCGCCGTAGAGATGGATGGCGGTCTGCACGATCCCGCGGCGGACGCTCCTCGTTCGGTCGTCAATCTGTCTGCGCATAACGCCTCTCACTGCGCCGGAATGTTCATCAGCTCGCGGCGGCAAGCCTCTCCGAAATCGCGCAAGGGATCCATCTCCTCGATGAATTTGGGGAGATCGACGAATGTGCGATTTGGCGAAAGATACGCTTCGATAATCAAGTGCCCGGCTCTCTCGGCAGCCCGAACGACCTCGCTGCTCGACAAGATCCGCATGCGTCCGACCAGTGTATAGAGGCTGACCAGTTGCGGGATTTCGGCCTGATCATTGACCAGGGCCTCGGCATAGAGCCGTGACGCCTCCTCGATGAAGCTATGGTACAATTGTTCGCGCTTCGAGAACGAGCGGGCATGATGAAGCTCGCGACGCCTTCGGCGTCCGCTAAACCATCCACTGACGATGGTCGAGAGCGCGCCGAACGCAGAGCCGCCGAAGGCGGCCAGGGCCGGTATGTACACCGTGCTCATAAGATCGCTCCTGTCTCCTGTCGCAGTGCGGATGTGGCTCAAGGCAGCGCCTCGTCACATCACGCTGCAACGTCACTCGTTATCTGGCCCTGACTGATCCGGCGGATGCCTGGTCGAACACCGCTTTACAGCCTTCGCTCAGATCCGCTTTTCTGAGCCGCAGACAGGCTTCGACTCCCGTGGGATCGGGAATGTAGGCACTGCACAGGCGAAAAGCGTCAGGCGTACAGGCCGCCCGCTGCTCCGGTGTCCCCCGGTTCTCCTGGGCAAAACCTGCTGCGCTGCCAAGCGCGACTACGGCCGCTGCGAACAACGCCGGCATCAATCTCGTCATGTCAGATCCCTTTCTCTGCTCGAGGCTTGTGGTTAGCTGAGGCGGAAACCTCGCCGCCTCGATCTGCACACGCGCTTGTGAGGCACTCGTCTTGACTCCGGCCAGCGCGCGTGATTTATATGAACTATACGGTGTATTTTATTAAGGAGACGCGGAATGTCAACCCTGCTGTTCGCGTTGATGCGCGAAAATCCGTTGCCCGGCCTCGCCGCCGCATCGCTGAACGTCATTGTCGCACTGTGCCTCGTGGCGCTGAGCGTGCTGCTTGGCATCACGATCGCGATGATTGCGTGGGCTCATACGCTTGCCGCGCGCCAGCCCCGCGCCGTTCGGCTGGAGAGGAGGACGGTCGCATGACGCCGGCCCTCTTGATCGCCCGCGACTGCATCACCTGCTGGGTCAACGTCTGGATCGCGCCGGTCGAATGCGTGTTCGAAGTGATCGAGTCCGAACTCGCGCGCAGAGGCGTTGCGCCCGACGAAATCGACCGCTTCACGCACACGGCGTGAAGGAGGACTGGGAACCGAGATGCTGAACTTCATCGAAGTCTTTGAGGGGATGGAAGCGGACCCGACCAGCGGCGAGCTCGTGCGGACCGGTGTGATCGGAACACGAACAGCGCTCCAGCGTGATGGACTCATGATCGATCCGAAGGCCGCAGCCTATTGTCCAACCGAATGGCTCGATGAGCGCGGTTATCTCGACGCCGAACGTGCGCGCCGGCATCCGCGCCCGTGGAGTATCTGACGATGCGACAGAGTGATGCCGTTGTCGGGAGCCGCGTGCCGTGAGCCGACGATCCGTCATGTCAATGCACGCGAGCCGATCGAACGACACCGCCCTTCCCTTGCGCGGCTATTTTCTGTCGGTCGGCGCCGCCCTGCTCTGCTTGCTTTGGGCGACCGGTTGGGTGCTCCCGACCCAACTGCCAAGCCGCTTCGCGGAGCCGGATCCTGCGCGGCCTCCGATCCGCATCCACTCCGACGTGAAGGGGCCGGAGCGCGTCGTGATCGATACCAATCAGTCGCTGCCCACGCTCTCCGACAAGGAGATCGTCGTCGCTCACACGCCCGTCGCAAGCGATTAGCCAATCAGACCGAGTTTTGTCCAATGTCGAAGCAGCATTTGTTTGCCCTGATCATGTGGTCCGCCACGCTCGCCGCCACCGGTGCCGTGGCGGACGTCCAAAATTCCACGGAGACGGACAGCCGCAGCGCGAGCGCGCAAAGCGATGCCGAGGACGCCGCTATCCGCCGCGTGCTCTCGGAATTCCGCACCACACGCGTCCCGCTCAGTCGGGCGATAGCCATCGCGGAGCACCTGCATGATGGCTCTAGGACCGCCGACATCAGCTTCGAGGTCGACGGCTCACCCGTCTACCGCGTTCGGACGATCCGGAATGAGCACGTGTGGGAGAACGCCATCGACGCAAATACCGGAAGCATCACGGGCAAGGAGACGACCTCGTCGCTGAAGGAGCTCGATCGGGAAGACCTCGCCAAGATTCACGCCTTGAAATGGATCAAGCCGGAATTGTCCGATGCCGTGCAGGTCGCCGAGAAAGCGGCGGCCGGCAGCGCGCTGGCCGGTGGACTGATTCAACAGGATGGCAAACTCAACTTTGTGATCGTCGTGGCTTCCGGAGACCATCTGAAAGAGGTGCTGCTCGAGCCTCCGAAGGTCGGAAAGCAAGACACGAGTCGCCATTAACACAAGCATGTTCATCAGCAATCAAAGAGCACACACCCCATGAACTTCCAGCCTCGATCACAGCTCTCATCCGCACAACGGCAGCTTCCCTTCGACTGCATCGCGCTGCTATTGCAAGGCGGCGGCGCGCTCGGCGCGTACCAGGCGGGCGTGTACGAAGCCCTGGCCGAAGCCAGCATCCATCCCGACTGGGTCGCCGGCATTTCGATCGGAGCCATCAATGCCGCCATCATTGCCGGGAACGCGCCCGAGTCCCGTGTCGACCGCCTGCGCGATTTCTGGACCCAGGTCACCTCGACGGCGCCCTGGGATTGGTGCGGCAATCCCTTCCTGGATTGGACGCGGAGCGACAATACGCGCAACCTCATCAACCAGATGAGCGCCGGTCTGGCGGCCACGTGTGGCGCCACAGGATTCTTCTCCGCCCGTCCGGTCCTGCCCTGGTTGCAGCCTGGCGGCGCGAGCGATGCGACCAGCATCTATGACACGCGCGCGCTCAAGACCACGCTGGAGCGCCTGGTCGATTTCGATCGTATCAATGCCGGGCTGACGCGCTTCAGCGCCGGCGCGGTCAACGTCCGAACCGGAAATTTCGTCTATTTCGACAATACCACCCATACGATCCGGCCCGAGCACATCATGGCAAGCGGCGCGCTGCCGCCGGGCTTTCCGGCGGTGGAGATCGAGGGCGAGCACTATTGGGACGGCGGTCTCGTCTCCAATACGCCGCTGCAATGGGTGATCGAATCGGACGCCCCGCAGGACATACTCGCATTCCAGGTCGACCTCTGGAGCGCCCGCGGTCAACTTCCCCGCAACATGGCTGAGGTCGTCACGCGGCACAAGGAAATCCAGTATTCGAGCCGCACGCGCGCCAGCACCGACCAGTTCAAGCACGTGCAGCGCCTGCGGCGCGCACTAACGGATCTACTGGGGAGGCTGCCCGACGATCTCAGCCAGCATGAGACCGTGAAACTGCTCAGCACGGCGGTCTCTCGGAATGTCTACAACATCGTCCACCTGATCTATCGTGCGCGCAATCACGAGGGGCACTCCAAGGACTACGAGTTCTCGCGGCTGTCGATGCAGGACCATTGGCGCGCCGGCTACCAGGATGCGCTGCGCACCCTGCGCCATCCCGAGGTGCTCGCCCGGCCTTCGAGCCCCGACGGGGTCTTCACCTTCGATCTCGAACATGACGGCCGCGAGTAGCCGCAACCCCATCGCTTGGAGAGAACGCAAATGCGCGAGACTGATGTGAAGCAACGGGCCTTTGCCATGCCGCTCACGAATCCGGCCTATCCGCCTGGGCCGTACCGGTTCGTCGATCGCGAATACATGATCATCACCTATCGCACGGACCCGGCCAAGCTCCGGGCCGTGGTTCCGGAGCCGCTGGAGGTCGACGAGCGAGAAGCGCTCGTCAAATACGAATTCATCCGGATGCCCGATTCCAACGGCTTCGGCGATTACACCGAAAGCGGTCAGGTCATTCCCGTCTCGTTCCTCGGACGCAAGGGCGGCTACACCCATTGCATGTTTCTCAACGACGAAGGACCTATCGCGGGCGGGCGCGAGCTATGGGGCTTCCCGAAAAAGCTCGCGCAGCCGACCCTGCGAACCGAGATCGACACGCTGATCGGCACGCTGGACTACGGCCCGCTCCGAGTCGCCACAGGAACGATGGGCTACAAGCACCGCGAAGCCGATCTGGCGAAGGTCAAGGCCACGCTTAGCGAGCCGAACTTCCTGCTCAAGATCATCCCGCACGTCGACGGCAGCCCACGGATCTGCGAGCTCGTTCAGTACCATCTCGAGGACATCGTGCTGAAGGGCGCCTGGACCGGACCGGCGGCCTTGGCGCTCACACCACACGCACTGGCGCCGGTAGCAGAACTGCCGGTACTGGAGATCGTCTCAGCCGTCCACATCCGTGCCGACCTCACGCTCGGTCTTGGAACGGTGGTGCACGACTATCTGCACCAGCCGGCTCGCGGTTCGATTCGAGCCCGTGAGAGAGCTTTGGTCTTTTAACTTCAACTGCGCGCCGCGACCCGGCAGCGACGACCCTATCAGCATCTACGAGGAACTATAGACATGGGAATTCTGAACGGTAAGACGGCGGTCGTCACGGGCTCGACCAGCGGCATTGGCCTCGCCTGCGCGCGGGCCTTCGCCAGCGCCGGCGCCAACGTCGTGATCAATGGCATGGGCGCGCCTGCCGATGTCGAGAAGGCCCGTACTGCGATCGAGCGCGATTTCGCCGTCAAGGCGATCTACTCGCCCGCGGACATGACGAAACCGAGCGAGATCGCCGATCTCATCGCGCTCGGCGAAAAGACCTTCGGCAGCGTTGACATCCTGGTCAATAATGCCGGCATCCAGCACGTTTCGCCGATTGAGGACTTCCCCGCCGAGAAGTGGGATGCGATCATCGCCATCAACCTGTCCGCCGCCTTCCATGCCATCCGCGCGGTCGTGCCCGGCATGAAGAAGCGCGGTTGGGGCCGCATCATCACTACAGCTTCGGCACATTCGATGGTCGCCTCGCCCTTCAAGTCGGCCTATGTCGCGGCCAAGCACGGCATCGCCGGCCTCACGAAGACGGTGGCGCTGGAACTCGCGCGCTCGAAGATCACCTGCAATTGCATCAGTCCCGGCTACGTCTGGACGCCACTCGTCGAAAAGCAAATTCCGAACACGATGGCGGCCCGGCGCATGCGGAGAGACGAGGTCATCAGCGATGTCTTGCTCGCCGCGCAGCCCACGAAGGAGTTCGTCACCGTGGAGCAGGTCGCTGCGCTCGCGCTGTTCCTGTGCAGCGACGACGCCGCACAGATCACCGGCGCGAACCTCTCGATGGACGGGGGCTGGACGGCCGCGTAGCTCGTTCAACTCATGGAGCTTTCAATCATGTCTGTTGAAGAAGCGAGGCTAAACGAGACCAGGCGCGTTTCTGAGCTCAATCTCGCAGAAGATAACCGCTTGGCCAACGCCCTGCGCATAAGCGAGAAGGTCTTTAATGCGGATGTGCTGCCCCGCGATGCCGAGCTGATGGCTCCGAGCGACTTCTATGCGGCGATTGCTTCCGGACCGTCGCGCACTCGGCCAACGCCCCGGGATGAAGAGGTAAGGCTGTTTCCCTATCTCGCGGCCTGATGGACGCGACAGAGAACGACCCGGCTGTTGACCCAAGTCAACACGAGCAAACCCAAGCTCGGAGATCATCCAACTCGAACAGTCAAAGGAGATAGTCATGCCAGAGCAGAGCAGCATGCATTTTTACCTAAATTGGGCCAAAGAGCGCATCGACGAAATGGATGCCGCTCTCGCCTCGTTCGAGGTCAAGGCCGGCGAAGCCAAGGCCGAGTCCAAGGTCAAAGCCGAACAGATCATCACCGACCTGAAGAAGCGCCGCAACGAATTCCAGGTGCAGTTCAAGACGCAAGCGGAAGCCGGCGAAGCGGCCTTGGCACGCAGCCGGTCAGAACTCGAGAAGCTATGGAACGGGTTCGAGGCGCAGATGAAGACCTATTTCGAAAGCGCCGGCAGGCAGGTCGAGCAGCAGCAAGCCACCTTCAAGGATATCGCTGCCGCTCAGGCAAAGGCTTGGCGCGACGCCGCTGATAAGTTCCGCGAAGCGGCCGGCAAGGTCGCCGCAACGCACACCGGCGACTTCGATGCCGCCCTCAAGCAGATGAAATCCGATGCTTCCGAGGCGGAAGCACGTCTGCAGAAGCTGAAGCAGGCCGGCAGCGAGTCCTGGTCCGTGCTAAGCGCCGCGCTCGCGGAATCCCGCAAGGCGTTCGATCAGGCCAATCAGGCAGCCTGGAATGCACTGAAGGGCTCCGGTTCGAAGAGCTGAACGCCGCCTGATTCTCAGTTGGGGTCCGGAGAGAACCCATCCAACTCTCCCGACCTCTCAGGACCTTCGAGCGTTTGCTCGGTGGGCGCAACAGACCGTCCGCTTTGCGCGCCACAACATCCTATTCCACGACCAGCGCAAGAACCAGTCGCTCAGCAATGTGCCTGTGCGACGTCCAGCATAGAAAGCATCGCACGAAACGCCACTCGACTACCGCCTGAAATGAAAAAGCCCAGCATGAGCAGGACCTTGAAATGGTGGGCGCACCAGGGCTCGAACCGCGGACCCGCTGATTAAGAGACACCCTGCGACCATTGATTCTTCAAGGGAATTTCGTCAACTGGACCGAAATCCAATCATTGCAGATCAAGAGCTTACAGCGGGAATTCCAACCGGCCATTCGCCATGGTCCACGACCTCTTATCCGTCAGGGCGGCGTCACGATGACGCATTCGAGAGAGCCGGCTGTCGCGGCGGCCTCCATCGCGTCATGAGCTGTTGGCTCGGATGCCCCATTTGAATGGCACGGATGTCGAGCTGACCGCCTTCATGGCGCCCTCGAAATCGCTGTCGGCAAGTTCAGCTTCAAGCCGAGAGCGCTCAAATTGTTGTCGCCTGCCCCGTCGAGCACAAGGATGTTGCCGTTTACGTAACTGGCAAGGTCAGATGCCAGGAACAGGATCGATTTAGCGATGTTCTCCGGATCCGCCATCCGCCGCAGCGGATTTGTCGCCTCATGGCGACGGACTGGTATCGCGTCGTGATCTGCTCGGAACGGCCGGACAGCCCTTGAAAGCCAACAACGGTCTCAAGGTCATTGTCGACGGCGGACTTCAGGCCTTATCCCGCGCCGACACGATCATCGTGCCGGCTTCGCTCGATATCGTGGACACTCCGCCCACCGGTGCTGCTCGAAGCACTCAGGCGCGCGCACAAGCGTGGCACGCGGGTGGCCTCGATCTGTGCCGGCGCCTTCATCCTTGCCGCAGCAGAACTCCTCGACGGCCGGCGCGCCACCGCCTATTGGGCGCATACCGAGAACCTTGCGCGGCGATTTCCGCGCACGCGGGTCGATGCCAACGTGCTCTATGTCGAGGACGGCAACGTCATGAGTTCGGCCGGCCGCGCCGCCGGACTCGACCTATGTCTCCACATCGTGCGCCGGGATTTCGGCTCCGAGATCGCCAATCGTATCGCCCAGCGGCTCGTGATTGCGCCGCATCGCGACGGTGGGCAGGCCCAGTTCATTCCCCAGCCGACGCGAAAGGCCGAAGGCGACGCCCTCGCTGCGGTCTTCATCTGGGCCCAGCGCCATCTCGACCGCAACCTGACCATTGCGAGCTTGGCGTCGTAGGCCGGGATGAGCCGCCGCACCAAATTGCGCTTAGTGGCGCCCCAAAGCCGTGGGAAGAAAATGCGCCGATTGAAGCTTCAACGATTCCCCGCGACGTTCGAGTTGTAGAAACATCGGCGGGACCGCTCTGGCCCTGGCTGCGCCCGTCCCTCGACCGCGGCTAGCCGGTTTCCTCCAATATCCCCGTTGAAAGGGATCGACGCTTATCTTGATTGCTGTCGCTGGCTTGGTTCAGATCCATGCCGTGAGTTTCCGGCAGTAGAAGGGCTGCACCGATCACGATCGTATAGCCCGCGCCGGCAACTAAGGCGATGGCAAGCGGCAACGAGGTATGTCCGCTGCTGAGCCAGCCTACCGCGAGCGGGAATAGCGAACCGATCACGCGACCAATGTTGTAGGATGCACCGTAGCCGGTGGCGCGGGTGTCGTTCGGATAAGATTCCGAGATCGTGGCACCGATCCCGGCGAACACGCCCTGCATCAGGACGCCCAATGGAAAGCCGAGAAAAAGCATGGACGTGTTGGAAACCGGGATGACCATATAGGCGAGCGCCATTACCAAGGCGCCAACGGCGAAGAACACGTAGGTCAGGCGACGGCCCCAGGAATCGGAGGCATAGGAGCCTGCGACATAGCCGACCAATGAACCGATGATCGTCACGGAGAGGTAGGAGCTGGTGCCGAAAACCGAGAGTCCCCGTTCAGTCTTCAAGAACGTCGGGAGCCAGGTCGCGATCGCATAGTAAGAGCCCAGCATTCCGCCCGACAACAAACTGCAAAGCACTGTCTTGCCGAGGAGAGGTGGCGATCCCACTCTTGCGAGCAAGCGGAGCGCCGAAGGACCGGCGCCGACATTCGCGCGGTTCTTGGTGAAGATCTCCGGCTCATTCAGATTGCGGCGTATATAGATCACAATCCCAGCCGGCAGGATGCCGATGAAGAAGCAGACACGCCAAGCCGTTTCGGGCGCAGCCACACTGAAAGCGATCGCGTAGACGATCGCTGCCGCAGCCCAGCCGAAAGAATAGCTGCTGGCGGTGAACCCGGAATACTTCCCTCGATGCGCCGGATTGCGGATCAGTTCGGTCACGAGCACCATGCAAAGCGAGGATTCACCACCGAAGCCCAGGCCTTGCAGCACGCGAAACGCTGCCAGTTGTTCGGGACTGTTAGCGAGGCCGCACAGGAAGCAGGACACGCAGAACAGAGTGATCGTCCAGCGCAAAACCCGCACCCGGCCATAACGATCGGCCGCTATGCCCGCGCCGATCGCGCCGATCAGGGAGGACACGAGTGTCCAGGTGACGATCCCACCCGCCATCGCTGGACTCATATGCCACTGCGCGATGAGCGTCGACATCAGAAACGAGTAGATGAGAAAATCGAACACGTCGACTGCATGTCCTAGAAACGCGCCGTAAAATCCCTTTCGCTCTCCAGGCGACAGCTCTTTGAACCAGCTCAGCATGTATCCCCCTTTTTCGCGATGTCGTGAGATGGACTAGGAAAGTCCGGGTGGCCGAAATGCAAACCCGGCCTGCTCCAGCAATTGCGCGAAGCGCAATGACGTAAGGTCGGCGTAGCGAGCGGCAACGATCTGCGCGCCGACAGGCAGGCCGCTGCAGCCCGGTCCGATCGGAGCCACCGTTGATGGCAGTCCGCAAAGACCGGAATGTCCAGCCCAGAACATTTGGTTCGTCATTGGCTGCGGTTGCCCGTTGACCAGCAATGTGCGCTGCCACGGCTCGCCACTTTCGTTCAGCGTGAAGGCGCTGGTAACAGCAGCCGGGCACAGCAGAACGTCGCAGTCGCAAAAAAAGCGCCGCCAGGCTTCGGCGAAGCGAGCCCGCTGCTGTTGCAGCCTCAACCAGTCGCGGTACCGGATGCTCGTACCGACATATTGCAGGATTCCGTAGTCGAACCGCTTCGGATCCGCCGCGGCGGCTTTCGTCAGGATTCCTTCGAACGTCGCATCGTCCAGATATAGCGAGGTTGTCGCGCGAACCATTTGCACGAAGGCGCGCCACAATTCGTCAGCATCGAATTCGGGCCGTCGATTCCACGCGACGTGCACGCCTTGCGTCTCGAGCCAGCGACCAAGCCGTTCGATCTCGCTACTGACTTCGTGATCGACTTCGGCCAACGCGTGGGTCGTCAGGATCGCTACGCTTGTTGCATTTGGGCAGGTCCAGCCGCCAAGCCGACGCGGCGTCCGCATCGGGCCCCATGATTGCGCGCAGCACCAGCTCCAGGTCGCGAGCACTGCGCGCTATTGGGCCCGCGACGTTGATCTCCTGCTCGCCGAAGCTGGTTCCAACGCCATGCCCGCGCAAGGGAACTACGCCGTGGCTGCTCTTGTGCGAGAATACGCCGCAGAAGTGAGCGGGATTGCGTAGCGACGAGGCAATGTCGGAGCCAACATCGAAGAAACTCATGCCCGCGCATACCGCCGCAGCACTGCCACCTGACGAGCCGCCAGGGGTGCGCTTGTCGTCGTGCGGATTGCGAGTGGTCCCGTAAATTGCATTATAGCTTTGCCAGTCGCGCAAGGCGATTGGCACGTTGGTCTTGCCCAAAAGCACCGCACCGGCAGCGCGCAGGCGCGCGACAACGACGGCGTCACTGCTGGCCACATTGCCGAGATTGGCCGGATTGCCACACGTCGTCGGCCAACCTGACACGTCAAACGATTCTTTGACGGAGAAGGGGATGCCGTCCAATGAACCCCGCGTCTGGCCGCGCGCCCGCCGCGCGTCGCTTTCGGCCGCCGCGGCGCGCGCGGCGTCGAAATCACTCAAGATCAAAGCGTTGATACGGCCGTGGCCTTCGCGATAAGCCATCTCGCACAGGTCGACCAATTCCCGAGCGCTGACCTTGCCGGTATCGAGGTATGCAGCGGCCTGCCACGCTGAAAGGAAAGGAGACTCACCCCCCAAAGCAACGCTGCTTCCAAGACTTTGCTCAGGCACTACCGCTTCCTCCATTCATCGCCCGACACGAGATTCCCCTCGACCAGCGCGCCGGCGTCGTCCCTCGACACCTGCCTGCTGACATGAACGATGCCTCCGAAAGTCACCGCCGGTCGATAATTGTCGCGCGGCTTGGGTGGCGAGGCATCGGTCATTGCGAAGCCTTCCTGTTGGCGGCGAGAAAGGCGAGAATCTCCCGACCGAGCTGGTCTTCGCCTGAGTTGAAATGCGCCATGATCGAGCTGTGGTTGTGCCCCTGCATCTGCACCACGCGCGCAGTGCGGCCGCCCGTCAATGCCAACCGCGCCGCAAACTCCAGCCCGTACGCATCGAGGTGACGGTTCTCATGCTCGGCAATCGCAATGAACACGGGCCAGCGACAATGCTCGACATGATTGATCGGGGAGCAACGCTCGAGCACGGCCGGATCGGAGCCGCAATAGGCCGCGACATTTGCGGCATTGGGGTTGCTCGGCAGGCATTCGAGACGGAGTCGCGCGCTGACCAGAATGGCTGCGGTAACGCCGGCACGGGGGCCGTCCCAGGCCTGCGGATCGAGCAGGTAGGAGGCGACATGGCATCCGCCGGCCGAATGGCCCAGCAAGACCAGGTCGGCTGGATCGCCGCCATGGGCCGCAATGTTCCGTGTCACCCAGTCGACCGCCCGTCCGACATCCTCGCTACCGGCGGGAAACATCGCCGCCGGCGCCAGGCGGTATTCCACATTGACCGCGACGAACCCCTGGCGCGCGAACCAATAGGCGACATTGTCGTAGAAATCGCCGTTGGTACTCTTGCTGCCGCGGGTGAAGGCGCCGCCATGGACGAAGATCAGGACCCGGCGCTCATCTGCGCCGTCGGGGACGAAGACGTCGAGCCGCTGCCGCGGATCGGCGCCGTAGTCGATGTCCCGGAACACCGCCACTCCCGCCTTGTCGGCACGCCGAATCAAAGGCGCGTAAATCTCTAGGACCTCGGCGCGGTGCTGGACGATGTCATCGTTCCAGTGCCGGTTCAGCCGCGCCAGACGTGAGCGGTCCTCGGCGCACAGATGGAGCATGGGCGTGTGCAGAATCCCGTTCACGCCGCGCCGTCACTTCTTGATGTCGGCGGCCACGAGCACGCGATGGTCGCGCAGCAGCTCCTGCAGAGCCTGCAACGCGGCCACGCCGCACAGCGTATCCTGCTCGCCATTGCCGCCGCTCAACCCCACTCCGCCCACGACTTCGTCATCGACGACGATCGGAAAGCCACCGACGAAGACGGCAAACTTGCCCTCGAAGCTCCACTGGATACCGAACGCCTCGTTGCCAGGCAGTGCCGGGCCGTTCGGCACCTGGTTGAAGAGATGCGTCGAGCGCTTGTGCCCTGCGGCAGTGAACGCCTTGTTCCAGGCGATCTGCGGGCCCGTGACGCGTGCGCCATCCATGCGTTCGAGAACGATCGGATAGCCGCCATCGTCCACCACGCAAACAGTCTCCGGCACGCCGAGCTCGGCGGCCTTCTTGAGCGCGGCGGCTGCCATATGCATCGCCTCCGCCAGTTCGAGCTTGATCGAAAGCTTCATCTCATGCCTTTCCCAGATAACCGCCGCCGGCCACCCAGGTGGCGGCGCGGCGGCAAACAAGATTTGTGCATCAGCATCCGCGATAGACGGTTTTGGTCTGCGTATAGAATTCGAGCCCCGCACGACCGGACTCGCGGAACGTCGATGTGCTCGACCGCTTCAGGCCGCCGAACGGCGCATTGATGAGATTGCCGGTCGTGGTGCGGTTGATCTTGACCGTTCCCGACTGAATGTCGTTGGCGAAATCATGCATAATGCGAGGGTTGCGTGTCGCGATCGCCGCCGACAATCCGTATTCGGTGTCGTTGGCCTTGGCGATGGCATCGGCATAGGACTCGACCCCGATGATCGCGAGCACGGGGCCGAAGATCTCCTCGCGCGCGATCGTCATCTGCTGGGTGACGTCGGTGAAGATCGCCGGCGAGACATAGTAGCCGCCGTCATAGCCCCCGCCGGAGAGCCGCTCTCCGCCATAAAGGTGCCTTGCTTCCTGCTTTCCGATCGCGATGTAGCGCAGCACGGTCTCAAGCTGTTTAGCGGTCGCGAGCGGGCCCATGTCCATGCCTGCGGTCAGGCCGCTGCCGATTTTCAGCGCCTTCACCCGGGCAACCAGCCTCTCGGTGAACGCGGCCCGCACCTGTTTCATGACGAGAACCCGGCTCGTGCCGGTGCAGGCCTGGCCCGCGAGCGACAGACCACCCTTCACGGCTAGATCGACCGCCTGGTCAAGATCGGCATCGTCCATCACGATCAGCGGATTCTTGCCGCCCAACTCCATCTGCGTGCGGGTTGTGAACCCGACCGAGCGGCAGATCTGCTCGCCGGCTGCGGTCGACCCGGTAAACGAGATCGCGCGGATCACCGGCGGCTCGGTGATGGCCGGACCGACCTCGCCTGCCCGTCCGGTGATGAAGTTGAGGACGCCTTTCGGAAATCCCGCCGCGGCGAAGGCTTCCGCGAGCCGGTAGCCGCTGAGCGGCGCATCGGACGACGGCTTGAAGACGACCGTGTTTCCGGTGATGAGCGCGGGCGCAATCTTGCGGGCCGGAATCGACACTGGAAAATTCCATGGCGTGATCACCGACACGACGCCCAGCGGCTCACGCAGCGTGTAGACGGTCATGCCGGGATCGTCGTTCGGAAACACCTCGCCAGCCAGCGACTGGCCTTCGACCGCGTAGAACCGCAAGGTCTGGGCCGAGCGCAGGATCTCGTCCTTCGCAGGACCGAGCGCCTTGCCCATCTCCCGGGTCATCTCCCGCGCGGTCCGGTCCGCATGCGCATCGAGATGATCGGCCGCGCGGTTCAGGATGGCGGCGCGCCTCGAGATTGGCGTCTTCTTCCAGGCTTCGAACGCGGCCTGCGCGGCGGCGACCGCCCGCCCGGCGTCCTCCGCCGTGGACGCCTGGAAACGTCCGACGATATCCGAGGTGTCTGCCGGATTGAGGTTGTCGAACGGCCTCGACGCGCTGTGGCACCACTCGCCGTCGATCAGATTCCGGAAGGTTTCGATCTGCGCTGCGCTTCCGTCGGAAGCCGGCGCAGCCTGCACAGCAACGTCGCTCATTTTCGTCGAACTTTCCTCAGTGCCAGATTAGGACGGCCGAGATCGTCGCGACCACCAGTCCCGTCAGCACCGGAATCATGACGGTCTGAACGATCTTGAATACGGGGACGCGGGCAAATCCGGCCACCGCGATCAGCGACGACCACGCGACCAGCGTGCCGCCGCCGGTCCACACAGCGCCCATTTGGCCGATCGCGGCGAGCGTGGCGGGATCCAGCCCGACGGTGGGTGCCAGCGCGCCCGACAGCGAACCGGTGAGCGGCAGGCCTGCGAAACCCGAACCGTCGATGCCGGTGATCATGCCGGAGATCAGCACGCCGAACGCAACAAACACCTGGTTGCCCGGAATCCAGCCCTGCACGGCCTGGACGAGTTCGAACAGCAGATTCGGCGCCTGCGCCGCAGGAACGCCGAGAATAGGCGCGGACAGGCCAGGCTCTGCGCCGAGAAAGAAGAAGCCCGCGATCGGCAACACCGACCCCATCGCCTTAAACGCGAAGACGAAACCTTCGGTGACATGGTCGGCGCTGGCGTCGAGGAATTTCCGCAGCTCGTCGGTGACGAACGACGCGCAGATCATCAGTACGGCGGCAACGCCGCCGACCAGCGCCGCGGCATCGCCGCCCTTGAGATCATGGCCGATGCCGACCTTGGAAAGCACCATCACGACGATGACGCCGAGGAACGCAAGCGGCGTGGCAACTGCGAAGACCTTCGACCATTTTTCGCGGCGATTCGGAAGCGCGGCGAGCGCGCTGTCGATCTGCGCCTGGGTTGCGAACGGCTTCTGGTCACCGGCCGTGCCGCGCGCGATCTCGGCCTTGTCGAAGGAGCCTTCCTCCTCGATACGCGCCAGCTCGCCGTTGGTCGACTGCGCCTGCCAGCGTTCGAGCAGCCTGTCGTCCGGCTTGGTGATGAGCTTGCGGATCGCGAAATAGCCGAGCACCAGTGCGATGAGGCCCGTGATCAGCGACAACACGAGCGCCCGGTCGGCCACCGTGGCGGCACTGACCGCGGCGCCAGCGGCCTTGGCACTGATGCCCGGGGCGACGCCAATGACGTAGTCGGAGGACAGCGCCATGCCCTGTCCGGCGATTGCGATCGCCAGCGCGCCGCCGAGCGGCGGCAGTCCGGCCGCGATCGCCGCAGGCAGCAACACCGCGGACACCAGCGGCACCGCCGGCGTCGGCCAGAAGAACAGGGAAATGACGTAGGTGATGGCAGCCAGGACGAAATAGGCCGAGTGCCCGTCCTTCATGACCGCACGAAACGGCTCGACCATGCGGATGTCGGAGCGCAGCATCTTCAGCGCATTCAACAGCGCGGTCATCAGCGCAATCACCAGGAAGATGTTGAACAGCTCCTTGGCCGCGGTGAAGCTCGCATTGAAGATGCTGCCGAGCGCTGCGATCGGACTGTGCGTCCAGGCCAGCGTGACGAGACAGGTCGCGATAATCGACGGCACGACGACATTGGCGCGCCAGAGCATGGTCAGGACGATGGCGGCGACGCCGAACAGATATACCCAGTGCGCGGCGACGATCGGAACATGCGACTGCAGTGTCATTTGAACGCTCCCCAATCGTCACAATGTTGTATACTGTATTCTATAATTGCAACACAAAACTGCGATTGCGTAGCAAAGGCTGTTGCAAATCCCTCCCTAAAAATTCTCTTTCTAAAAACATTTCAAACACTTAAATGTAAGAAATAAAATGCAAAACACCAAGAGCCGTCGCTCGTATGTTGACACCGCTTCCATAAATTGTATACTGTATACTAAACTTGACGAGATCATCACTCCGGCGACAGGAGCGCGACGATGCAGAAGCTGATGAACCACGTGGAATTTCGCACGGCTCTCGAAAACGCCATCAAGGGCAAGAGCGCCAACAAGGCGCCCTTCAGCATCGCCTGGGCGAGCGGAAAGCTGAGCCGTGCGCATCTCGCGCGCTGGGCGGAGAACCACTACCACTATGTCGGGCCGTTCGCCGACTATCTCGGCTACATCTACGCGCGGATGCCGGAGCAATACCAGGAGGCCAAGGACTTCCTGCTCGCCAACATGTACGAGGAGGAAATCGGCGGAGATCGCCATACCGACCTCCTGATCCGCTTCGCGGAAGCCTGCGGCACGACCGCGGCGCGGGTCAAAGATCCCGACAACATGACGGCCACCACGCGCGGGCTGCAGAGCTGGTGCTATGCGGTGGCGATGCGCGAGGACCCGATCGTGGCCGTGGCTGGTCTCGTGGTCGGCCTGGAATCGCAGGTGCCGTCGATCTACCGCAAGCAGACGCCGACCTTGCGCGAGAAGTACAAGTTCACCGACGAGGAGGTCGAGTTCTTCGATCTCCACATCGTGTCGGACGAGATTCACGGCGAGCGCGGCTACCAGATCGTGCTAGAGCATGCCAACACCGTGGATCTGCAACAGCGCTGCCTGAAGATTTGCGAGATCGGCGCGCAGATGCGCCTGCTCTACACCACCGCGCTGTATCACGACTATGTCGCCCAGGACATTCCGCTGTTGGAGCTCGTCGACGACAAGGTTCCTGCCGATGAGCGCACCCTGCTGCAGGCTTGAAGCGGAACGACGCCAGGATGCCTAACGTCGTCTTTCACAGGAACGGCCAGACCTTTCACGGCGAGATCAAGGAGAACACCAATCTCGTCGTGAGGGCGGGCATCCGGCAGTTTCCATATCCGAACTTCCTCTATGGCTGCGGCATGGGCAAATGCGGCAAGTGCGCGGCCCTGATCATTAAGGGCGGCGAGCACCTGCCGGAGCCAAACTGGAAGGAAAAGAAGCGTCTGGGCGCCAGGATTGAGCTGGGCTATCGCCTCGCCTGTCAGCTCTGGCTGACCCACGATATCGAGCTGTCACAGGAGGCTGCGCCGCTCGCAGACGTCGTCGCTCCGGCCAAGGTCGGTTGATTTTTGGATCGGGTGTGCTCCGCACGCCCGCGAATGCATCTGCCAGCATGCGTGCTGAAAACAGGGAGGGACGCGAATCATGTATGTGATCCTGACGAGCAAGATCGGACAGTTCCGGACCGAGATCGTCGACGGGCTCAAGCCATTCGCATCCTACGACTATCTGTTCTACGGCTCGAAGAAGGCGACCTTCGTGATCGCGGAGCTTGTCAAGGACACCAAGATCAGGGTGATCGACGAGGCCTGGTCGCCTCCGATCGTTAACGAGGTGCCCTCCAAATTCCTCGAGAAGTTCGAAACACCCGAGCGCGCCCTCAACGAGCTTCAGCACCTCACGACCTTCGGCCATATGGACACAGCGCTGCGCAAGCTGTGATTTCCAGAAAATCAGTGAGCCTGTCGCGAAAACCGTCATGATCGAAGTCACGTTCCTGACCAACAATGGAAAAACCGTCACTGCGCCGGAGAACAGCAACCTGCTGCGCGTCTCCCTTCGCGAGCAAGGCGGCATCCCCTTCAAATGCGGCGGTGGGATCTGCGGGACCTGCAAATGCCTGATCGAGAAGGGCCTCGAGAACACGGACGCGATCAAGCCAAAGGAACGGAAGCACCTGACGGAGGAGCAGTTCGCGGCCGGCTACCGCATGGCGTGCCAGACGTTCCTCATCGGTAATGTCAGCGTGTCCTGGACGCTCCGGCCCGCCGGCGCCCGCGCCCAAGCGCCGGCGGCCGAAGGGCGGTCCCAGGATTGAGCCTCCTTACCTGACGACGGAACCCATCGCTCTGTTGACGGTCGACTCGACAGCTTGCCGGTATACAATCGCCGGTCTAAGTACTGTCCCGGTCGCATTGCCGGGAATTGCGAATCGGTCGATGGCGACCTGGACTTCGCCGTGGTTCAGAAGATCACTCGAAGCGACTGAACAGGTCATCGCATGGCGGGCAGGCTGGGAAATTCCAAACGACGTCTTGGTGACGACTACCTCTCCCTTCACGACAAGGTCATCGAGGAGCTGCGGCAGGCCATTTTGAGCCGGCGGTTGAAGCCCGGCGAACGGCTGGTCGAGGGACGACTCGCCGACGAGCTCGGTGTCTCGCGTAATCCGGTGCGCGAGGCGATCCGCGTGCTGACCACGGAAGGCCTGGTCGAGGTGACCGCGCGACGCGGCGCGTCGGTCCTTGCCATGACGGACGAGGAAGCGCGCGAGACCATCGAAGTCCGTGCGCTGCTCGAGGGACAGAATGCGCGGCTTGCCGCGCGCCGCCGCGACGAGGACATTCTGGCGCGGATCGCCGCCGTATTGACCAAAGGAACCGAGGCGGTCGCGGCCAAACGTTACGACCTGCTGCCCGGACTTAATCAGCAATTTCACCACGAGCTCGCAGCGGCCGGCCGCAATCGCGTTCTGTCCGATCTGCTCAAGCGGTTGCGCGAACGGACCGCTATGCTGTTCGCACCGACGGATCCGGAGCGCCAGGCGCGCACTTGGCATGAGCATGCCGGCATTCTGCGTGCGATTATTGGCGGCGACGAGCGCGCAGCCGCGACGCTTGCCGCCGAGCACGTGATGCGTGCCGGCGCCGATTTTCTCTCGACGCTTCACGTGCCCGAGGACAGCCCTTCGCTGGAGGCGCTGTCCGCGCGACCGAAAAAAGGGTCCCCAAAATCGCGACGTGTCCGGACAACTGCCGGCCGCCCCAAAAAATAGGCCAAGCGGGCCCGCCCACGTCCGCCGTAATACACGCGGACTGGATTGGCTGAGCAGATTAGTAGCAACAGCGACCACACACGGTAGATTTTTCTTGATCTCCCGGTGCACACGTCGTGCACACGACGCTCTCTAACCGATTGAAAATCTCAAACTCTCGCTCCATCATAGGACAGACCGAGGCCCTAACGTACCGAGTAGCAGTGTGACGCCTTCCTACCTGGAATTCAACCGCACCAGTTTCGCACCAGAAGCCACGTGACCAAAGCACAACGAACGCGATCAAATTCAACCAAAAACGCAGCAAGAACAACGAAGCTGATCGATAGTCTGCCGCTCATAACGGCCTGGTTGCAGGCTCTAGGATAGGTCTCAGCGAGAGCGAAGTGGCATGACCGCACCAGTTTTCGTCTCGGTGCCGCGTCTGGGAACGAGTAGCACTGCGGCAAGGCCGTCAACTGGCGGCGCAGTCCCTTCCAATTCGAGCAACCAAATCACACTCTAAGATAGCCGAATGCCACACGAGGCCGTTTGCCCCCTTTTCGGGCTCGTTCGCGTCCGCTCACCTATGATGTGGAATTCACACGATGTGAAGGTGCACGGAGACGTTTGTGACGCAGCGTTGCCAAGTGAGGGCACCGATAGCGGAACTGGCTAACTGCATCCTGCTTGATACTTGAGCGGTGAAGAAGTGCCATGTCGCCCCGATCGCCCCTTCCCGCCCGCTACCCGCCAACCGGCGCCTGGCCTGCGGTAATGCGCGCTGACCTTGTGGCCGCATACCTGGATTATCGTGACACAAGTGAGTTGACACGCGGCGTCGGCCGAGGTGAAGCGCCTCCACCGATGGGTTATCATGGAGTCGGACGTGCGCGAGAACCAATCTGGTTGAAGGCGGCCATTGACAACTTCCTCGAGCCGGATTCGGATAGCCCAAGAAAACAAGATCTGGTTTCCCTCGTATGAAACCGCCTCGCACTGCATTGAAGCTCCCGCGCTATTGCCGGCGAAAGCTTTTGAAGAATGGTCGATGGGCATATTTCTTTGAACCGCCGACCTGGGCCCGCAAAAGGCTGTCAAATTGAGCCAGTAGCTCTGGGCCAGGACTACACGGCAGCCGTTGAACGAGCTGAACACATTCTCCTACCAGCCTTCGACAGCTGGCGGTCGCGAGGTTTGACTGACACGGTGGCACCTTCCTCGGTGCCTGGCTCATTCGACTGGCTCGTCGGCATTTTCAAGGGACATCAGAAATGGAGAGAGATCGATCATTAAACGCAGCGCCTCTACGAGCAGGGCTTGGCACTCTTTGCCGATCATGAGCTGAAAGACGGGACGCGCGCGGGCTCAAAGCAGATATCGCAATTCAGCAAAGGCTTTGTCGATGCAATCTATGCCAAGCTGTTGGTGGTGGAAGACAAGGATGAAGACGGCAACATCGTCAAGCGCGAATGCCGCCGGTTTGCGAATGCGGCAATGACCGCTTGCAGGCGCGCTTGGTTTGTTGGCCAGCGTGCGCAGGAAAAGCTTGTGCCGGCTATCAATCCATTCTCCCGGATGGGCCTAAAGGCACGCTCGCCCAACCAGCCCGTGCGGGAGACGCCAACGGCAACGTGGGACGAACTGGTCGCGTTTCGCGCCGCTGCAAAGAAACTCGGATATAGTTCAGTGGCTACAGCCGCACTGGTCGCCTGGGAATGGTTGCAAAGAGAAGAACACGTCTTCGGCGCCTTTGAGATCGCGCACTATCGGCCCAAGGAGCGGCCGAATAGCGTAAAGATCGTGCATCCAAAAAACGGCGAGGAGGCTTGGTGGCCGCTATTCGATGAAACGGGCGAGCCACTCTTCCCAGAACTGATGGCGGAGCTCGATGAGGTTAAGAAGACCATGGTTTCAGGCTTGGTCTTCCGGCGAGATCATGCGCACCGCAGGGCATCCACTCCTCTACCGTGGATCACCGAACGTAAGGATCTGCGCTACCTGCGAAGTGTCGTTAAGGACATCATTGTAGAAGCCGGCATTCGAAATGAACTCTCATTCACCTCTTTCCGCCACGGCGGCTTCACGGAGGGCGCTGATAGCGATCTCACGGACGCCGAATTGCGCGCTGCAGGCTGTCATCGATCAGCGCGGCAACTGCCGATATATGCAAAATGCACACGCAAGCAACTGATCTCAGGCACCAAAAAGCGTCGCGAGGAGCGAACAAAAGCAGCTGTTTTGTCGGAATAGCCGCTGATCGCTTGTCGGAATGGCCGTCGGGAAGGGTACCCAAGCCCTTGAAAAGCTTGGTGGGCGCACCAGGGCTCGAACCTGGGACCCGCTGATTAAGAGTCAGCTGCTCTACCAACTGAGCTATGCGCCCGAAAGGCGGTCAAATGCCTTGCGAGGCCGGTCGTTTAGCAAAGCGAATCCGGTCTGGCAAGCGATGTGGTGAAGGTTTTTCCACAGTCCCCAAAAAGCGAAAAGCCGCTGGATTCCAGCGGCTTCGCCAAGGTTAATCCCGCGGGAAATACGGAGTGGCTCAGAGCCGGCCCTCGCGATCCCGGTCCGGGCCGCCATCGCGGTCGAAACGGTCGCCGTGGAAGCGGTCCATGCCGCGCTCCATCATCCGGTCCATGCCACGTTCCATGAAGTGGCGGGGCGGGCCATCCTCGCCGCCGCCGAACGGGCCGCGGTGGCGGGTCAGCACGGCGAGGCGCCGCTTCTGGCCCTCGTCCAGGGTCTTGTAGAGCGGATCGGCGGCATCGGCGATCTTCTTCAGGGCCGCGGAGGTAGCGCCCATGTCCTCGGCGCGCTCGCGCAGGCGGGCGATCGGATCCTCCGGTTTGTCGCCGTCCCTGGCGCCGCCGGGGCCGGCGTTCATCCGCGCATTGGCGCGGTCGATGCGCAGCTTGGCGAAGTCGCGCACGGCGGCTTCGACCGGCGGCCACAGCTTCTCCTGATCGGCATTGAGCTTCAGCCCGGCATGGACGGCGGCGATCCGCGCGTCGACGAAGGCGGCGCGGTCTTCCGGGTTCATGCGGATGTGGCGGAAGTGCTCCATCCACGGGTGATGATATTGGGCATAGACCGCGCCCGAGCCGGCGATGCTGAGCACGGCGATGGCGGCGATGGTGAACTTCCTCATACGTACCTCCTCTGGAAGGATGCGCAGAAGATGAGCGCCGAACCGCTGACGCGCAACTTACAACTTGGACAGGGAAGCCGTTCTTACAGAGATGTAACTACCGTGAATGCCTGTTCAGATGCAGACTGAAACGATTTGCAACAAAAAGGGCTTCCGTGCCGGCACGGAAGCCCTTTGTTCATTGCACTATATATCCACGCAGGATGTGAGCCGGTTCGTCGTGCTCTTAGTTCGTGGTGCTCTTAGTTCGTGGTGCTCTTGGCTTCCTTCAGGAACTCGTCGATCAGCGGCTGGCCGACGCGGCCTGCGGCGTCCTTGTAGACCGGCTCCATCGCCTTGCGCATCGCCTCGTCCTGCTCCGGCGTGAGCTTGATGATCTCGCTCTTGCCGCTCTTCTTGATCTCGGCGAGAGCGTCGTCGTTTTCCTTCTGCGACTGCGCGTTGTTGAAGTCGGTCGCTTCCTTCATCGCCTTGCTGAGCTGGTCGCGGATGTCGGCCGGCAGATCGTCCCAGAACTTCTTGTTCACGATCACCACGTAGCCGATGTAGCCGTGATTGGTCTCGGTGATGTACTTCTGCACCTCGTGCATCTTCTGGGTATAGATGTTCGACCAGGTGTTCTCCTGGCCGTCGACCACGCCGGTCTGCAGCGCCTGATAGACTTCCGAGAACGCCATCACCTGCGGCAGCGAGCCGAGCGCCTTGAACTGGGCCTGCAGCACGCGCGAGGACTGGATCCGGAACTTGACGCCCTGATAGTCGGCGGGTGCGACGAGCTTCTTGTTGGCGCTCATCTGCTTGAAGCCGTTGTCCCAATAGGCAAGGCCGGTGATGCCCTTGGAGTCGAGCAGCTTGAGCAGCCGCAGGCCGAGCGGGCCTTCTGTCACCTTCCGCAACGTCTTCAGGTCGGGGAGGATGTAGGGCAGATCGAACACCTCGAACTCGCGGATACCGAGCGGGCCGAACTTGGAGTTGGACGGCGCCAGCATCTGCACGCTCCCGAGCTGCAGCGCCTCGAGCTCTTCCTTGTCCTTGTACAACGTCGAGTTCGGGTAGACTTCGACCTTGACCTTGCCGCCGGTGTATTTCTCGGCCAGCTCCTTGAATTTCTCGGACGCCTTGCCCTTCGGCGTGTCGGTGGCGACGACGTGGCTGAACTTGATGATGATCGGCGATTGCGCCGATGCCGGCCCGGCCAGTGCCAAAGCCCCGGTCAAGGCCGCAACCGATGCCGCAGCCAAAATGAGTTTCCGCATGCTTCCTCCCGCATATTATTGTGGGGCGCGGATCGCCGGCCCCCAACACTTGAAGTCGAGACTTAAAAGTCGAGACTTGAAGGCAGGATTATAGAGAAGCAGGCACAGGCGCCATTGCCCCTTAGCAGGGGGCGGCTTGCAAAAATGCGGTATCCGGAGGCGAAATCCGCCGGATCGGCGGAGCAGAACGATGGGCGATGGCAGGGAGCCCCCCGCCATCGCTGGTGCCGTCTCTCCAGCCTCAGCCGTGCAGCGCCGGCGCGAGCTGGGCCTGCTGCACCACCGCCGGATCGGTGATCAAGGAGCCGCCATGCCCGTCCGAGGACAGGGCGAAGTCGGCGGCGCTGTACTGGCCGAGCAGGCTCAGCGAGGCGGTATGGGTGCCGTCCGAGACGGTCAGCGTGCCGCCGCTGTTGTCGCCGTTCGCAGCATAGGCGAGCGAGGTCACGCCGTCGCTGAACAGGATATCGCCGAGATCGATGCTGTCATGATCCTGCCAGCCGGAAATCGTTCCGGTGAAGGCCGACGCCTGGGCTAGAACCAGCGACGCATTGGGGCCGGCGAAGATCACATCGTCGATCGTGCCGCCCGCATGGACGAAGGCGAGCCCGCCCGAGCCGATCGTGGTGTCGTCCGCGCTGCCGCCGGACTGCACATATTGCGTACCGGACAGGACCGTCGTGCCGGTCGCGCTACCATACACAAATTGCACGCCGCCGTTGACGATGGTGGCGCTGGCGGCGCCCCAATCGACCTGGACGCCGCCCGCGTTGACCGTGGTGCCGGCCGCGACACCGTCGGCATAGACGCTCTGCTGGCCGCCGGCGTTGACCGTCGTCATCGACGCGCTGCCGTGGAGGACCTGAAGGGCGCCGTTGCTGATCGTGGTCTGGACCACCGTGCCGCCGTTGACCGACTGGATGCCGCCATCCATCGTGGTGTTGATCGCGGTTCCACCCAGATAGACGTCCTGCCCGCCGCCATGGATCGTCGTGTCCGAGGCGGTGCCGCCGCTCTCGACCGCCTGCAGGCCCGAATTGATCGTCGTGAGGCTCGCCGAGCCGAACACGTACTGGGCGCCGCCGCTGATCGTCGTGACGATCGTGAAGCCCCAATCGATCTGGATGCCGCCGGCATTGATGGTGGACCCGGTCGCACTGCCTTCGATATAGACATTCTGCTCGCCCCCGGCATTGACGGTGGTCGAGAAGGCGTTGTTGTGAACGTGCTGCATTCCGCCATTCGCAATCGTGGTCTCGATCGCGACGCCGAAGACGTTCTGGGTGCCGCCGTCCACGGCGGTGTTGCTCGCGATGCCGCCGCCAAGGATGTCCTGCTCGCCGCCGGCAACGATCGTCGTGCCGTCGGCCGAGCCGCCGATCTGGATGTATTGATTGCCCGCAATCACGGAGTTCGAGGCCCGACCGAACACCGCCTGCGCGGCGCCCGCGGCAACCACCATTCCGTCGGCCGCGCCCTCGAGCACGACCACCGCGCCGCTTTCGACCTTGATGTCGGAATAGCCGGTGGCGTCCTCGATCGTCCAGACGCCGCTCTGGACGTCGAGCTTCTCGACATTGACCACGGTGCCGGCCAGCACGCCGCCGCCCGAAAGCGTGAGCGTGTCGACCCCGTCGCCGCCGTCGATGGTGCCGGCGACGGTCGAGCCGGTGAGCAGGTCGATGGCGTCGTCACCTGCGCCCATCGAGACGTCGCCGATGATGAGGCCGCTGTTGGTGAGCGTGTCGTTGCCGCCGTCGGTGGCAATGCTGCCGAAAATGCTGCCGGTGTTGGTGACGGTGTCGCCGAACGTGCCGACGATCAAGATCGCCTCGCCGTTGTTGCCGCGAATGGTGCCGTCGTTGATGATCGTCATGACGCCGAAGGCGCTGCCGTCATTGCTGTCGTCGACGGTGATCGCCCGCTGGTCGCTGATGATGAGGCCGCCCGCCTCGTTGTGGACGAAACCGCCGCCGATCGCCAGCGCCTCGTTGAGGCCGTTGGCCTCGGCTACGAGCCCGATTGCCCTGATGGCTCCGAAATTGTCGATCGAGACCAGACCGTCGACATCGATACCGTCGGCGTCGGAACCGCCGACCGCCGTGCCGGTGATGGTGCCCGTATTGGTCACGATTGTCGTCGTGTTGGCGGCGCTGTCCATGTTGATGCCGGACCCGCTGCGGCCGATGATCGTGCCGTCATTGCTGACGCTGATCGGCTGGTCGCCGGTGATTCCGTGGCGCGCGCCGTCGATGATGCCGCCGGCAAAATTGTTGACGACACCGCCGGCGTTGACCGACTGGAAGTCGATCGCATCGTTGCCGGACGAGGCCGCCGACGCGTTGTGGCTGACGATCTGGCCGTAATTGTTGATCGTCGCATGGGCGCCGGCCCGGATCGCATCGGCATCGGCCGCCGAGATCACGCCGGTTGCCGCATTGTTGATGACGGTATGGACGCCGCTCGAATTGATGTCGTCGAGATCGAGCGCCTGTCCGGCATTGCTGCCGGTTCCGGTCGAGGAGATCGTGCCCTGGTTGTTGACGGTGAAGGTGCCGCTGGTGCCCGAGACCAGGTTCGAGATCTTCACCGCGTCCTTGGTCGCGGTGATGGTAGCGCCGGTCTTGTTGTTGATGGTGAAGCTGCCGCTGCTCGAGCCGCTGGTGGCGACCGCGCGGCTGGTGCCGGTGATGGTGCCGGAATTGTCGATCAGCGCACCGGGCGAGGTGCTGCCGCCGATCCAGGTGACCGGGGTCGAGCCCGACAGGGTCGCGCCGGCGAGCACGCTCAGATGATCGTTGTTGGCGAGCGTGATCGGGTTGGACGAGTTGCCGGAGACCAAGGCGCCGTCGTCATTGGCGATGGTGCCGATCGCCGTCGCGGTGCCGATGGTGACCGCCGCGCCCGGATTGCTGGCGCTGGTGAGCGTCAGCGTAAAACTCTCGTCGGGCTCTGCGGTGGTGTCGCCAGAGATCGTGATGGTGACGGTCGCCGAGGACGCACCGTCGGCGAAGCTGCCGCTGAAGGTCGAGGCCGGCAGCGTGCCGCCGAAATCGGCCGCGTCGGTGGTGCCGGCGGCGAAGCTGCCGGAGAAGCTGATCGCGCCGATGGTGCCGCCGGTGCGCAGAACCGTGAAGGTCATGGTCTTGGTGCCGCTCTCACCCTCGGTCACCGACACGCTCGCCGGCGAGAACGAGATCGTCTGCGTGGCGGGCGCGGCGACGGTGAAGGCGGTGGTCGGGAACGGCGCGTCCGGCGCGGTGCCGTCGGTGCTCTGGTCGCCGCTGCCGTTCTGGGTGACCCAGTTGGCGGTGTTGCCGATCGCAGCGAGGTAGTCGGCGAAGCTGGCGAAGCCCGAGCGCGGACCGTTATAGCCGACGATGTCGAGGCCGCCGGTGAAGCTGACGGCGGTCTGGCCGACGACGAGGCCGGTGCCGGTCAGCGTGCCGTCGGAGGTCGCATAGCCGACATTGGAGATCGCGGCGAGGAAGGTCGGCGCGGTCGAGGAGCCGACATAGGCGTAGACGACCTCGCTGTCGTTGGACAGGCCGGTGTTGTTGGCATTGGTGAACGTGGCCGAGCCGGCGCTGATGCCGAACGTGCCCTTGCCGATGTTGTTGATGTCGATGACGGTGCCGGCGGCGATCGCGCTGGTCGCGGTCCAGGCGATCGTGCTCTCGGCATTGCTGCCGGTGGCGAAGCTGCTTCCGTTCCAGTTGCTGTCGGTGAAGTTGATCACCGTGCCCTGCGGGATGTCGGTCAGGGCGACAAAGGACAGATTGTCATTGCCGTCGCCGTTGAATCCGGTGAAGGCGATCGAACCAGCAGTCAGGGGCATTCCAAATTCTCCAGCAGCGAGGGCGCGCGACGCTGCCGGTTAATGGAATGTTAACATGACATGTTAATAACATATTTGTTGCGATACACCCTCATCCGCACGAGGACATTCCAACGAAAAACGCGGCGCCGAAGGCACCGCGTTTCTGCCGATCCAATAGGAGCGTGAGCGTCAGCTCGCCGCCGCCGTCACCGCGTCGCGCTGGCGCTTCATGACGATCTTGTTCAGCGCGCCGAGATAGGCCTTGGCGGAGGCGACCAGCGTGTCCGGATCCGCCGCGCGCGCCGTCATCGCACGTCCCTCATGCGACAGCCGCACCGAGACTTCGGCTTGCGCGTCGGTGCCTTCGGTCACGGCGTGGACCTGATACAGCTCCAGCTTGGCGTCGTGCGGCACCAGGCGCTTGATGCAATTGAACACCGCATCGACAGGACCGTTGCCCTCGGCCTCCTCGATCTTGATCTGGCCGTCGACGTCCAGCTTCATGGTCGCACGCTGCGGGCCATGGGTGCCGGCGATCACGGTCAGCGAGGTCAGCTTGATGCGATCGTGCGAGGCCGCCATCTCCTCGTCGACCAGCGCCTCGATGTCCTCGTCGTAGATGTCCTTCTTGCGGTCGGCGAGCGCCTTCATCCGCGTGAACGCATCTTCCAGCTGGTTCGGGCCGAGCTTGTAGCCCATCTCCTCCAGCTTGTGCACGAAGGCGTGGCGGCCGGAATGCTTGCCCAGCACCAGCGAGGACTGCTTCAGGCCGACCATCTCGGGCCGCATGATCTCGTAGGTGGAGGCGTCCTTCAGCACGCCGTCCTGATGGATGCCACTCTCATGCGCGAACGCGTTCCGGCCGACGATGGCCTTGTTGTACTGCACCGGGAACGAGGTCGCCGCCGACACCACCTTCGAGGCGCGGGTCAGCTGCGTGGTGTCGATCTTGTTCCAATAGGGGAATTTGTCGTTGCGCACGTTGATCGCCATCACGATCTCTTCGAGCGCCGCATTGCCGGCGCGCTCGCCGATGCCGTTGACGGTGCACTCGACCTGGCGCGCGCCGCCGACCACGCCGGCCAGCGAATTCGCCACGGCCATGCCGAGGTCGTTATGGCAATGGACTGAGAACACCGCCTTGTCGGAGTTCGGCACGCGCTCGATCAGCGTCTTCATGAAGTGGGTGTATTCCTCCGGCACCGTGTAGCCGACGGTATCCGGGATGTTCACCGTCGTCGCGCCGGCCTTGATGACGGCTTCGACGATGCGGCAGAGATATTCCATCTCGCTTCGGGTGCCGTCCTCGGCCGACCATTCGACGTCGTCGATCTGGTTACGGGCGCGGGCGACCATGGCGACCGAGGTCTCGAGCACTTCTTCCGGCGTCTTGTTCAACTTCACCCGCATGTGCAACGGCGAGGTCGCGATCACGGTGTGGACGCGGCCGCGTTTTGCGAATTTCACGGCTTCGGCGCAACGGTCGATGTCGGCCGGATGGGCGCGTGACAGGCCGGCGATGACGGAATTCTTGGAGCGGCGGGCGATCTCACTCACCGCTTCGAAGTCACCCTGCGAGGTGATCGGGAAGCCGGCTTCGATGACGTCCACGCCCATATCATCCAGCAACTCGGCGACCTCGAGCTTCTCCTCGAAGGTCATGGTGGCGCCGGGGCACTGCTCGCCGTCACGCAGCGTGGTGTCGAAAATGATGACGCGGTCCTTGTCGGACTTGTTCACGGAGGCCATTGCAAATTTCCTTTTGAGCTTTTGCGCCGTCAGTCTGCTGGGCGCTTGAGGTGTCTGGTGATCTCGACCAACCCCTGAGTGCCCAGGCGCGCAGCGCCCAGCCGGCCCTCAGGGGCAGCTAAGAAGAAGCCCGCCAAGAAGCAGGGTGGGCAGCGCGGCCGGGATCGTGGCGGCGGCCAGAGCCACCTCCTCCGAAAATCCCTCGATTTGGCCGCGAATCAGCATTGCCAGACCCTTTTGAGCCCTCAAATCCTCGGTCAAAACCGTTGACGGTTGGTTGCCGGGAGGCTCGATGCGCCTGTTTCTAGACGAGAACCGGGCGCAACTGCAACGCCAAAAGATGGTCAGCATAGGTGACCTAGTTTCGGACCAGGAGCTGGCGATCTCGCCACCCCGGGATCGATGACGTCCCCGGTTTTGTGCTCCGCAGGACGCTGCCGGAGCGCGGCGTCCCGCGGCAAGTAAGGATCAAGCGTGCGCTCATCGCACGCAAGGTTGCATGCGCCACCACCGCGTCACGGATCGCGCGACGACAGCGCAGGTCTCATTTTGGATTTGGGAATTGAACGCGGCCTGCAGGGCGGCCGCTCCTCACGCCGGGGCGGCGGCTAGCCGGTCCGGCGGGCGCGAGCGCGGCTCTCCCAGCGGTCGAGCATCTGGCCGAGTTCGCCGACGGCCGGGACCGGCGGGGTTTCATTGGTGTTGGCGGGCGGTTTTGCAGTGAGCCAATCCGGCTGCTGCTGGTCATAGCCGCGCCAGCGACGCGCTTCGGCACGTCGCTGCCGGGACATATAATCGCGCAGAAAATAGCCGGCCGCGAATGCGATCCCGGGCAAGATGATCAATATGGCAACGCCAACCACACGCAACTCCAGCCTTTGCTTCCGAATGCTTCTGCGCGGCAAACCGCGCGAAATCAAGGCTTGTAAATGCCGCGAGGCCGGTCTCGTTCCATCCGTACCAAGCGAACGGATGGTTATTCACAAGCGCGGAACAGCCGTATGCGGGCGAACCGCATCTGGCGGCTCACCGTTTTGGGCAGACCTGCGACGAATTCACGGCACCACGCCGGCATCGCGCTGACGATGCGAACCGCCCCCTCGCAACCGGACGCAGACCGGACTAACCTCAAGTTGCTCGGCCGGATCAACCGGCCAGCCAACATGACCGGGAGGACGCGATGACACGCCAAAGGGCCCGTGACGACGAGCCGCGTGACCAGGAGCTTGCGCTTTCACGACGAACACTTGTCCGGGGGCTCGCGCTCGGCGCCGCCGCCACGATCGCCGGCCCCGCACTGGCCCAGACCGGCCCGGCTGCGCCGCCGACGACCATCACCACCCCGCCGCGCGATTTCGGCCCCAACGGCGCGCCGACCACCTATTTCTGGGACCCTGACATCATCGCGGTCGATCCGTCCTTCAACGACCTCGCGCAGCCCAACACCGCGATCAAGCGGCTTCACACCGGCCTGTTGTGGGCCGAAGGCCCGGCCTGGAGCGCGCAAGGCCGTTATCTGCTGTGGAGCGATATCCCCAATAACAGGCAGATGCGCTGGAGCGAGGACGACGGCCGCGTCAGCGTGTTCCGCTCGCCCTCCAACAATTCCAACGGCAATTCGTTCGATTTCCAGGGCCGCCAGCTTTCCTGCGAGCATCTGACGCGGCGGGTGACGCGCTACGAGCATGACGGCACCGCCACCGTGCTGGCGGACTCCTACCAGGGCAAGCGGCTGAACTCGCCCAACGACATCGCCGCACATCCCGACGGCAGCTACTGGTTCACCGATCCGCCCTATGGCGGCCAGCTCTATGAAGGCGAGCCCGACGCAGCCGGCGGTCCGAGCAATTCCGGCGGCAAGCTCAATCCGCGGATCGGACAGCCGGCCGGCTTCGTGCCGGGCAAGCGCGAGCTGCCGACCAATTGCTATCGCATCGATCCCTCCGGCCGCGTCGACCTCGTCGTCACCGAGGAGCAGGTGCCCGATCCGAACGGCCTCTGCTTCTCGCCCGACTTCAAAAAGCTCTATGTCGTCTCGACCGGCAAGGGACCCGGCGATACCGGCCCCGGCGGCAACGGCGAGATCTTCGTGTTCGACGTCGGCGCGGACAACAAGCTCTCGAACCAGAAGCGCTTCTCGGACTGCACGATCGACGGCGTCAAATGCGGACCGGACGGGGTGCGCTGCGACGTCAACGGCAATGTCTGGGCCTCCAGCAATGCCGGTCGCGCCGTCGGCTATAGCGGCGTCACGGTGTGGTCGCCGGAAGGCAAGCTGCTCGGCCGCATCCGCCTGCCGGAAGTGTGCGGCAATGTCTGCTTCGGCGGCCCCAAGCGCAACCGCCTGTTCATGGCCGCGAGCCAGTCGCTCTATGCGGTGTACACGGCCACGCAAGGCGCAGGCCCGGGCTGAACGGCACAGGCCTTTGACCGCAACACGGCGCCGGCGTGCCTCGCCGGCGCCGAATTGTTTTCGGTCGTCAACCGGGAGCAACGAGGGTGACTTCCGGACGGCGCGCGTGATAATTGAGCCATGGCAAACAAAACGCGCGTTGTTGTTCTCTATGGCGGCAGGTCCGGTGAGCACGAGGTCTCGCTGAAATCGGCGGCCTCTGCGTTCAGGCATCTCGACCGCAGCCGCTTCGAAGTGATCCCGGTCTCCATCGACAAAGCCGGGCGCTGGCAATTGAACGACCTTCATGCGCTCGATCTGGCGCAGACGGTGTCCCTGCCGATCCTGCCCGATGCGCCAGAAATCCGGCTCGCCAGGGGACCTGATGGACGCGGCGTCCTCATGCCGATCGCACCGGGAGCCCCTGTCGAGATCGACGTCGTCTTTCCGGTCATGCATGGGCCGCTTTGCGAGGACGGCACCGTGCAGGGCCTGCTGGAATTGGCCGACGTCGCCTATGTGGGATCAGGCGTCCTCGCCTCCGCCGTCAGCATGGACAAGGATGTCGCCAAGCGGCTCGCCACGCTCGCCGGCATTCCGGTCGCGCCGTATCGCGTGCTCACCCGCAAGGAATTTGCGCGGGACCGCAACTCATCTCTCGCCAAGGCGGTCGAAGGCCTGAGCCTCCCGGTCTTCGTCAAGCCGTGCAACATGGGCTCCAGCGTCGGCATCCACAAAGTCAAGACGTCGGATGCGCTCGGCGCGGCGCTGGACGATGCGTTTCGCTATGACGTCAAGGTGCTGGTCGAGCAGGGCATCGACGCGCGCGAGATCGAGGTCGCGGTGCTCGAGGGCGAGACGCTGTTCGCGAGCCTTGCCAGCGAGCTGAACCCGAACGCCCATCACGAATTCTATTCCTACGAGGCAAAATACCTCGATCCCGATGGCGCCCGGGTCGACCTGCCGGCCAGGCTCGACGCGGCGCAGATGGCGCGTGTGCAATCGCTGGCGACGCAGGTATTCGCCGCGCTCGAATGCAGCGGCTTCGCACGCGTCGACTTCTTCCTCGACCGGAAGACCGGCGAGTTCTGCTTCAACGAGATCAACACCCTCCCCGGCTTCACGTCGATCAGCATGTACCCGAAGATGATGGAAGCTTCGGGTGTGCCCTATCCGGAGCTGCTGACGCGTCTCGTCAACCTGGCGCTGGAGCGGCACCGGCAGCGGCAATCGCTGGAACGGGGTTACGCCAGCTAGGTTGTCTCCGCTCGGGGGGAAGCCCCCAGGAATTGGCCGAGACAGGAAGAAGCCATGCCCGTGGTGATCTGCGGCGGCGGCGTGATCGGAGCCTGCATCGCCTATTTCCTGCGCCGCCGCGGCGTCGACATCATCGTCGTGGAGCGGGCAGAGGTCGCGGCCGCCGCCTCCGGCAAGGCCGGCGGCTTCCTGGCGCGCGACTGGTGCGCCGGCACGCCGCTCGATACGCTGGCCCGGCGCAGCTTTGCGCTTCACGCCCAACTGCCTGAGGAGATTGCGGGCGATTGGGGCCACCGCGCGATGAGCGCGTATAGCGGCTTCGTTGCTGCCGATGGCGATCCGCGTCGGACTGCACCATCCGCGCTCGGCTGGCTCAGCGATGGCATCGTCATCGCGCAGCGCATCGGCACGCCACAGACGACGGCGATCGTCCATCCCCGCAAGTTCACATCGGCCGTCATGGATGCGGCGATCGCGCAAGGGGCCGAGCTTCGCGTTGGCCGCGTCACCGGCATCGCGCGCGACGCGGGCGGCACGCGCGCGAAGGGCGTCGAGGTTGACGGCAGCGTCGTCGAAGCGGACGCCGTCGTGATCGCGATGGGACCGTGGTCGCTGCTCGCGGCACAATGGATGAGCCTGCCCGCCGTCTACGGCCAGCGGAGCCCGAGCATCGTGTACGATATCGGCCCGAACGCGCCGGCCGATGCATTGTTCCTGGAGCACGAGGACGGCGACGGCGCCGCGTCGATCGAGGTCTTTCCGCGCGCGGACGGCAGCACGCATATCGTCGCCCTCTCCGACATTGCGCCGCTGCCGCTCGATCCGGCGGCCGTCACACCGGATCTGGATGCGATCGCGCGCCTGCAATCCATGTCGGAGCGATTGTCGCCACTGTTCGCGCCCGAGAAGATCATCGCACGGCAGGCCTGCTTTCGTCCCGTGACTCAGGACGGCCTGCCGCTGATCGGCCGGGTCCCTGAGAGCGAAGGGCTTTATGTTGCGACCGGACACAATGTGTGGGGCATCCTGAACGCGCCCGCGACCGGCGAGGCGACGGCGCAACTGATCGCCGATGGCGCAACACGCGATGTGGACCTCTCGCCGTTCGATCCCGCGCGGCTCGAGCCGCTCGATCCGTCGTTGCTGCACGCGCGCTGAACCAACAGCATCACTGCTGATCGACCGCGCCGTTTGCGTCCGCGATAGCGGCGCATGCCCGTCGACGAAATCTGCATGCCTGCGCGCGAAACGGGTCTCACACCTTTCCTGCCCGCAATTTGCGCAGCGCTAGACTTTAGTTCGTCTCTCATAATCCTGAACGCGGTTTCACTTGCCGAGAAAGTCTCCGCCGTTATAGTTGCGACACAATGGCCCACAAGAGGCCTGTTCGAAGGGAGAGAACAAGATGAAGAAACGACTCTCTGTTGCATTGCAAATAGCGCGCGACACGGCCGCGACCAGCGTGCCGAAGGATGTTGCAACGGCCGACGCAAGAGCAAAGGCAAGAGCCACGGTCCGGCTCACCGGCCTCATCAATCTCATCACAAGCTGATCGGGACTGCTGTCCCGGGCGTGAGCCCGGAAGCGTTCACATGCGGCTCCACGCAGCACCTTCCCTCCAGAGGCAGCTCGTCTGCCTGGCCAAATCATCAATGCGAGTCTTCCAGATCCTGATCGATGGCTTTGCCATCAGCGCTCTCTACGCTCTCGGTGCCACCGGCTTCACCCTGATCTTCGGCGTCTCCGGCGTGCTCAACCTCTCCCACGGCGCCATCATGGTGGCCGCAGCAGTCGCCGCCTGGGCCGCCGCCAGCGTGCTCAACGTCGGCACCTATGCCGGCGCGCTGATCGGCGTTGGCGTCGCCCTCCTTACCGCCTTTGCCACTTACTTCGCGGTGGTGAAGCCGATCCAGGACTCCCGACGCATTCCCAATGAAGAGAAAGAGATCTTCGTCCTCACGGGAACGCTGCTCTGGGGCATCATGATCCAGGAGCTGATCGCCTATTTCTTCACCAACAACGCCAAGACCGTTCTGCCGATCGTCGAAGGCGTGGTCGAGATCCTCGGCGTGCGCACGCCCAAGAACGAGATCTTCACCGCGATCGTGTGCTGCCTCGTCATCGCGCTGCTGTGGCTGCTGGTGAACCGCACCCGCACCGGCAAGGCGGTGCTAGCGGCCTCGATGAACCCGCGCGGCGTCACCCTGCTCGGGCTTGAGCTCACCCACATCTACATCGTGGTCTGGGCGATCTACGGCATCCTCGCCGGCATCGCCGGCGTGCTGCTCGGCATGTTCCTCGGCGTCAGCTCCTACAGCGTGGGGCCGCTGACCGCGAGCGCGTTCTCGATCGTCGTGCTCGGCGGTCTCGGCAGCGTCTCCGGCTCGCTGATCGCCGCCTTCGTGGTCGGTTATCTCGAAACGCTGACCGCCTATCTGGTCTCGCCGGCCTATCGCACCATTCCGGCGCTGCTGCTGCTCGTCTTCGTGATGTATATCCGGCCCCAGGGCCTTCTGGGGAGGCGCTGAGATGTCGAACTTCTTCACCTCGCGCCTGTTCTTCGTCTCGCTCGCGCTCGTCCTCATCGCGGCCACGCTGCCGCTCTATGTCTCCGGCTACGTGCTGGGGCTGCTCACCGTCGCGTTCTATTTCGGCGTGTTCGCGATGGCCTGGGACCTGCTGTTCGGCTTCGCCGGCGAGGTCAATTTCGGCCCGACCTTCCTGATCGGCGTCGGCGCCTACACCGCCGGCATCCTGAATGCGCAGCTCGGCTGGTCGGTGTACCTCTGCATCGTGTTAGGGGCGAGCGCCTCCGTCATCGCCGGCCTCGTGCTGGCGCTGCCGGCGCTCCGCGTGCGCGGGCCGTATTTCGGCCTGACCACGCTGGTCGCGGTCTTGATGCTGCAGAACTTCATCGTCGTGTTCGCCGACCTCACCGGCGGCGAGATCGGCCTTACCATCCCCGACGTCATCAGCATCAATGCCGGCACCAATTACTGGATCGCGCTCGGCTTCATGACGATCTCGGCTGCGATCCTCTACGGCCTGTCGCAATCGCCGATCGGCCTCGTGCTGCAGGCCAGCGGCCAGGACCCGGTGCAGGCCGGTGCGCTCGGCTTCAACATCGTCAAGCACAAGCTCGCCGCCTTCATCGTCAGCGCCTTCTTCTCGGGACTGTCAGGGGCACTGCTGGTGTTCTACTTCGGCACCGCCTCGGTCGGTACCGTCGTCGACGTCGCGGTCGGCGTGAACGTGATCGTCTCGGCCGTGCTCGGCGGCCGACGCACCGTGCTTGGCGCGGCGCTGGGTGCGATCTTCCTGATCGTCGCCGGCGAATTCCTGCGGCCCACCGGCGAACTCGCAACCTTCATCGTCTCGGCGGTCGCGTTGCTCGTCGTGCTGTTCTTCCCCGGCGGCTTCCTCGGAGCGGCCCTCTCGCGCGAGGCTCGCTCGTGATGGATATGAGGCTTTCAAACCGGGCCGTGCTCGAAGTCCGCGGCCTGACCAAGCGTTTCGGCGGATTGACGGCGGTGAAGAACCTCGGCTTCGAGGTCAACGCCGGCGAGATCTTCGGCCTGATCGGGCCGAACGGCTCGGGCAAGTCGACCGCGATGAAGAGCGTGATGGGGATCGAGCGCCCGACATCGGGCGACGTGATCTTCGAGGGCGAGAACGTCGCCGGCCTGCCCGCGCACAAGATCGCGCGCAAAGGCTTTGGCATGGTGTTCCAGCACTCGCGACCGCTGAACCGGCAGACGGTGCTGGAGAACATCCTGGTCGCGCTCCTGCCGGACAGCCTGTTCATGCTGTTCCCGGACAACGCGCTGGTCGAGCGCGCCAAATGGATCGCCGATCGCGTCGGCCTCGGCAACGTCATGAACCGCCGCCCGCCGACGCTGCCCTTCGCCGATCTGCGCCGGCTCGAGCTCGCCAAGGCCATCGCCCGCGATCCCAAGGTCGTGCTGGTGGACGAGCCCTTCGCCGGTCTGACACGGGCCGAGGTCGATGTCTTCTCCGACCTGATCCGCAGCTTTCGCGATGACGGCCGCGCCGTGATGCTGGTCGACCACAACGTCAAGAGCGTCGCCGCGCTCGTCGACCGCGTGCTGGCGATGTATCTCGGCGAGGAGATCGTCACCGGCAAGGCCGAGGACGTGATGAAGAACGAGACCGTGCGGCGGGTCTATCTCGGCGGCGCGCTCGAGACCCATGCGCGGCCCGAGACCAGCTTCAAGGACAAGGTGCCGCTGCTCCAGGTCGAGAATGTCAGCGTGTTCTACGGCAAGGCCCAGGCGCTGGAGAACGTCTCGATTCACGTCCACGAGGGCGAGTTCGTCTCCGTCGTCGGTCTCAACGGCGCCGGCAAGACCACGCTGTTCAACACCATCTCCGGCTTCCTGCCCTACACCGGCGAGATCGTGCGTGGCGGCGACAAATTGCGCGGCACCAGCCCGGCCAAGATCGCGCGCAGCGGTCTCGTGCAATGCCCGGAATCGCGCGAGCTGTTCGGCGAGATGAGCGTGCGGGAGAATCTCGATCTCGGCGGTCAGCACCTTGCCGACGACAAGCGCGCGGCGCAGCTCGCCTGGCTGTTCGAGCTGTTCCCGATCCTCAAAGAGCGCCAGGGCCAAATGGCGCAGACGCTCTCCGGCGGCGAGCAGCAGATGCTGGCGATCGGCCGCGCGCTGATGATGCAACCGCAGATCCTGATCCTGGACGAGCCGACGCTGGGCCTTGCGCCCGTCATCCTCGAGCAATTGTCCAAGGCGCTGACGAAACTGCGGGAGACGACCTCGATCACGGTGCTGCTCGGCGAGCAGAACGTCACCTTCGCGCTTCCGCATGCCGACCGCGTCTACGTGCTCGAGCACGCGCGGATCGTCTGGGAGGGCGATCCCGGCCGCTTCGCGAGCGAGGCCGGCGCCGATTTTCTTTGAGTAGCGCATACCAACAACAAAACAACGAAAGGGAAACGACCATGCGACCATCAAAACTTCTCGGCAGCAGCATCCTCGGCTCCGCGCTGGCGCTCTGTCTTGCCGCGCCCGCCTACGCGCAGTCGGGCGATCCGATCAAGATCGGCATCATCGCCGAGGTGCAGTCGATCGCGGGTGCAGCGACGCCGGGCGGCGCGCAGATCGCCGCCGACGAGATCAACGCCAAGGGTGGTATCCTCGGCCGCAAGGTCGAGATCGTCACCTATGACAACAAGAGCTCCTCGGCCGACTCAGTACGTGCCTTCCAGCGCGCGGTGAGCGAGGACAAGGTCTCCGCCGTGATCGCGAGCTACATCTCGGAGGTCGTGCTGGCGCTGGAGCCCTGGGCAGCGCGCCTGAAGATGCCGCTGATCACTCCCGGCGCGGCCTCGAACGAGATCACCAAGGCGATCCACAACGACTACGAGAAGAACAAGTACACGTTCCACGGCTACCTCACCTCGGCCGCGCAAGCCCAGCTCGTCTGCGACGCCGCCAAGGAGCTGCTGGTCGACAAGCTCAAGTTCAAGACCGTCGCGATCATGAGCGAGGACGCCGCCTGGACCAAGCCGCTCGACGTCGGCTATGAGGCCTGCCTGCCCAAGGCCGGCCTGAAGGTCGTCGAGCATGTCCGCTTCTCGCCTGACACCACCGACTTCACGCCGATCTTCAACAACATCGAGGCCAAGAAGCCGGACGTGATCGTGACAGGCATCTCGCATGTCGGCGTGCAGCCGACGGTGCAGTGGAAGAACCAGCAGGTGCCGATCCCGATGTTCGGCATCAGCGCGCAGGCGCTGAGCCCGACCTTCTGGAAGGACACCAATGGCGCCGCCGACGGCGTGCCCTCGCTCGCAGTTGCAACGCCCGACGTCGCCGTGACCTCGAAGACGAAGCCGTTTGCGGCGGCCTTCAAGGCCAAGTTCGGCACGCCGCCGGCCTACACCGGCTACACCGCCTATGACGAAGTCTATATCATCACCGACGCCATCAAGCGCGCCGGCTCGACCGATCCCGACAAGATGGTCGCCGAGCTCGAGAAGACCGATTTCGAGGGCACGATCGGCAAGATCCAGTTCTACGGCAAGGACGACGAGTTCACCCACGGCATCAAGTCGGGACCTGGCGCCGTCACCGGCCTCGTCTTCCAGTGGCAGGACTCCAAGCAGGTCGTGGTCTGGCCGGAGAAGATCGCCGAGGGCAAGCTGAAGTTTCCGAGCTTCGTGAAGCTGTCACAGTAAGCGGCTCACAAGCCTTCAGGCCCATCGCTCGTTCGCGAGCGGTGGGCCTTTCTTTGCCTTTCGCAGATGCTTTCGGCCCGGCCAACGCCTCGTATCGACCTTGTGCGATGTTGACTTTCCGCCGTGCCCCTCCCCATACTTCGCAAAAAAGTAACAAGACCAATCAACAGACGGTTTTGAGGGAGGATAGGATGCCGACTTCACGCAGGCAGCTGCTGAAGAGCTCGGCGGCTGCCGCCGCCGCACTCAGCCTCGATTGGACAAGGGCACAGGCGCAAGCCGAGAATTTGCGCATCGGCCTGATCTACGACCTCACCGGCCCCTTCGCCGCAGGCGGCTCGGTCGCCTCCTCGGTCGGCGCGCAGATCGCCATCGACCTCGTCAACGAGAAGGGCGGCATCGGCGGCAAGACCAAGATCGTGCCTGTTGCGGCCGATTCCCAGAGCAAGGCCGATGTCGCGATCAACGAGGCCGAGCGGCTGATCAACCAGGAAAAGATCGACATCATCAACGGCGTCTATTCCAGCGCGCACGCGGTGCCGATGGCGGCGAAGGTCGAGCAGCAGAAGAAGATCCTCTGGATCACGACCGCGGTCTCGACCGCCGTGTTCAAGGACAAGAACTTGCAATACGTGTTCCGCGCGCAGATCCATTCCGACCAATATGGCCAGGCGTTCGCCGGCTTCCTCGCCGAGCATGCGCAAGGCAAGCTCGGCATGGATCCGAAGGACGTCAAGGTCGCGCTGATCCACGAGGACGGCCCCTATGGCGTCGGCGTCGCCGCGGCCGACGAGGCCTATGCCAAGCAGGCCGGCATCCAAGTGGTGTTGCGCGAAGGCTACTCCGCATCGGCGCCCGACCTCTCGGTGCTCGTCACCAAGATCAAGCGCGCCAAGGCCGACGTGATCTCGCATGCCGGTTACAATCCCGACATCACCTTGTTCCTGCGCCAGGCGCGCGAGAGCGGCTTGCGCTTCAAGATGCTGTTCGGCGCAGGCGCCGGCTACAGCCAGCTCGACAAGCTGCGCGCGACCTTCGGTCCCGACATCGACAATTTCTGCAACATCGATCCGGTGCCGGCGCAACTGCTCGACCCGGCAAAGCTCGCGCCGGGCATCGGTGATCTCACCAACGCCATGGTCACGCGCTACAAGGCCAAGACCGGCGCCACCGACGTACCGCCGCATTGCTCGATGGGCTTCAACCAGACCTGGATTCTCCTCAACAACGTGCTGCCGGTCGCCAAGGAGAAGTACGGCAGCTTCGAGCCCGAGGCGATCCGCAAGGCCGCGCTCGACGTCGACATCCCCGCCGGCGGCACCATCCAGGGCTATGGCGTCAAGTTCTTCCCGCCGGGCACGCCGATGTCAGGCCAGAACGAGCGCTCGACACCGGTGGTGATGCAGAATGCCGGCGAGCACATCTCGGTGGTGTGGCCGACCAACATCCGCACGCAGGATCCTGTGTTTCCGCTACCGAAGGGCTCGACTTATGGGGCGTAGCGTCGAATGCGCTGAGATAGATTGCGGCGCATCTTCCCCTCTTCCCTTGTGGGAGAGGGTGGCTCGCCGCATAGCGGCGAGTCGGGTGAGGGGTTCTCTCCACGCGTGAACCTCTCGCAGTCATTCTCGCTGCTAGAACCCCTCATCCGGCGCTTCGCGCCACCTTCTCCCACAAGGGGAGAAGGATTGGCACTGAACGCCGGGCGCTCAGCGTGGCTCAACATAGTCATCCATCGCCAATCGCGTTGCAGCCGACGACGCTTGCATCCACTGGTCATTCCTTTCGCGCTGTAGTTGGATTTTTCGCCATGCAGCAGCGCGCGCAGGTTGTGAGACGAAGTCCAATTGAAACAAAAGCTTTCTATGATGTGTGAACTGGATAATGAAGCCTGCTCCATTTTCGGACGTATAAGCCGATTAGCCACCTCGTTCAGCTTTAGCTGACGTAAACGGCAAACCGCTCGCATCACCGAGCCGTTGAGCAGTAAGCAGAAAATTTCAGAACGTGAATTCCGGCCATGGGGGTGACGATGCCCGCCATACTCGAATTGCTCTACCAGGAATTCTGTCGCGCTCGCCTCGCCGAGATGCGCAAACAGCTTCAGCTCACGGGCAAGCATCCCGAACTCTTTCAGATGGTCGACGATCCCTCCGAGCCCGATGCCGCTGACGGGACGGACGCGCAGCACGAAGCAGAAGCGAAACGCTTCAAAGAATAGGCGGCGCCGACATTTTGGAAAGGACATACTTTTTCAGGAGGCAACAATGAACACACCCGAATTCTACACCGCAACGATTGCGTGCTTCTCATGCATGACTATTGCCATCATGATGGCTGTCGGGACCTGGTAGCCACGGCACCTGTCAGCAGCGAGCGTGTGGCGGCGCCTTACAAAATCACCCGCCGCCCCTCCTCCGCCGCCCAATAGCCGGCATAGTTCACCTTGATCGTCTCGTAGGCCAGCGCCAGATCCGACAGTGGCTGTCGTCCGGTTGCCGCGCATTCCATGAAGTCCTGGATCTCCTGCAGATAGCCGCGCGTCCATTCCTCCTCGAGGCAGACATATTGCCAGCCGGTTTTGCGATCGACCTTCTCGGTGAAGTAGACGCTGGCGAGCTTTTCCTCCGAGGTCTGGTAGCTCATGAGATGGTTGTTCGGCGTGATGTTGGCGAACAGCGAGCCGCCTGACGTGTAGGTCTCGACCAGATTGCGCACGCCGCCCATGATCATGTCGCCGGAGAACACGGTGGCCTTGGTGCCGTCGGAGAAGGTGGCGGTGAGCGTGCCCCAATCCTCGACGTCGACAGGATTTGCCTTGATGTAGCTGCGCTCCTCCGGCTTCAGGCTGGCCGTGACGTTGCCGACGTCACCGGTGACGCTGGCGACACGGATGGTCTCGCCCCGCGCTTTGGCCTCGACCTGCTTGAGATAGAGCACCGCCGAGAGCGGATGGCAGCCCATGCGGATCAGCGAGCCGCCGCCGGTCATCGCCCATTGCGCGGCATGGGCGGCGTGCGAGCCGGAATGGCTCTCCTCGCCCTTCATGAACAGGATCTTGTCTTTCGTCGCTTTCAGGATTTCCGCGGTCTTGGTCACAGCAGGCGCGTAGATCCAGTCCTCGGCGTACATGAAGAGTTTTCCGGTGCGCTCGATCGCGGCGCGGGTCGCGTCCATCTCTTCGAGCACGCGCTCGTACATGACGGCCTTCGGCACATGCCTGCCGATCGGCTCCGCGTCGCCCTCGCGGCCGAAATAGCCAGCGAACGGCTTTTCGCAGATGACATGCTTGCCGGCCTGCATGCTCGCGACGATCATCCCTGCATGGAGATTGGGCGGGGTGCAGATATCGACGACGTCGATATCGGCGTCCGCGATCAGATCGGCAAAGCTGCGATAGACGCGCGGGATGCCGCGATGCGCAGCGAATTCGACGACGCGGTCGCCGCGCGCGGCCACTGCCGCGACCTCGACATCCAGACCATAGACGCGCCGGAACGCATACATATGCAGCTCCGACACGAAGCCGCAGCCGACGAGTCCCACCCTGATCCTGGCCATAGCGCCCCCTCACCCTTGCTTTGGGCGGCACTATAGCGCGCTTGCAGGCCTATTCCACCGAGACGCGCACCACGCCGGCGCTCATCATGCCGAGCGCGCGGGCGGCGGGCACGGAGAGATCGACGATGCGGCCGCGAATGAAGGGACCGCGATCATTGACGCGGCACTGAATGGTGCGTCCGCTATAGGACACTCTGAGGACGGTGCCGAAAGGACGTGTGCGGTGGGCGCAGGTCAGCTCGCCTTTGCCTGCCTTTCCATATCCATAGTATGAGGCAAGGCCGCTCTCGGCACTGGCAATCGAGATGAGGGCGAAAGAGGACGTCGTAAAACAAAGCAAGAATATCGTTTGCGCTCGCACAGCACCGCTCCCCGGTTGGCCCGCCCAGCGCTGCAAACGACGATTTGTTCCCCAAAGTTCCCCAAACACTGCCGGGCGATGCCCGGCGGTGCCATCACAGTTTGTTACCGTTTGTGGAATACCAGCGTCCGAATCTCGATGCTTTCGCGCGGCGCGGCATCGGCCGGCGTGGTCGGATCGACGAAGGCCGTGTGCGGCCCGAAGCGGGTGCGGCCGTCGGTCGCGGAGTCGTAGCATTTGAGCAGCAGCGCCTCGTCCGGCGTCATCTCGGGGAAATAGAACCAGCGGTGGTTCGGATTGTATTTCACCGAATAGGTCTCGCCGCGACGGTTGGGATAGATCAGGTCGGAGGCAACGAGATCATCGGGCGCGACCGTGGTGCCGTCGGCCATCGCCAGCGGTGAATCGCGCAAGGGCCCGCGGATCGGGCGCCACAGATTGATCACCTGCACGCGGCCCTTCAAGAGCTCCTCGGCCTCGTCGGGCAGATGCTCGCGCACGCGATTGGCGCCGGAGACCGCGGTCTGATCGACATGGACGCGCGTCGCCGGCTGGCGCGGCCCGCCGTCGCGAATGTCCGCCGCACCCTCGACACGCTTGCGCACGGTGTGATCGAAGATGAAGACGCGATCGGCCTTCAGCGTCGCGCGCAGGAACGCTTCGACGGCGGGATAGTAGACGGCGCGGATTTCCTCGTCGTTGTAAAAGTCCTTCACCTGGGTCGGATGACGCACCAGCGCAAAGCCCTCGCGATCGAGCGAGAAATTGTTCGCGATCAGCCGCGCATCGAAGATCGGCACCTGGTGCGGCTCCGGCAGCGAGGTGCTTTTCGGCTCACCCGGCGGCGGATCGAAGGCGTAGGTGCGTGGCTTGCCCGAAACGGGGGCGAGATAGTTGAGTTCGGCAGTGACGAAGGGAAGCGATTCGATTTTTGTTTCTTGCAGGCCCATGGCCGGTCTCCCGATGAGGTCGTCGGATTGATTTTTGTGGGGATGAAGCGCGGCGCAAGGGTGGGTATGCAAATAGCAATGCGGGTATTGTCACGCGCGTGGAATGCAGAAGGAATATTTCGAGGATAGAGATCGGATTGGAAGGTACGCTCCCCGCATCACGGACGCTTGAGAGCCTCGTGAGGTCTCGTGCCCCGGACGCAGCGCATCACGCAGTGGTGCGCTGCTGAGCCGGGGCCCATCTCACCGCGAGAAAACTGCGCGGCATGGGTCCCAGCTCTGCGGAGCAGCGCTGCGCGCTGCACCGCGTCCGGGACACGGGCGTCGTTACAGCCCCGCCTTCGCGATCGCATCCGCGAACGAGCGATCCACGACCTCGGCCGCATCGAGCTTCTGCTTGATCAGGCCCCAGCGGAAATAGAGATCGATCGTGCGCTGCTCGTCCGTGACCACGCCGTCGTCGATCGGCGCGACTCGGATCTTTGCGCGCGACAGCCAGTTTTGCGGCACGGCGACCGGGATGTTCATCAGCCGGCCCCAGGTCTCGGCATAGCCATTCACATTGTTCAGCGACCACGCCCGCGCGGCGGTGAGACGCCGCACGAAGTCCGAGAGCTCGGCGCGCTTGTCCCTGATCGCGTCGGGCCGCGCGACCTGAAAGCTCAGCCCCGGCGTCAAGCCCTCCGAATTGATGATCCGGCGCGACTTGAACAGCACCTCTTCCTGGCTGACATACGGCTCCCAGGTCGACCACGCATCGACCGAGCCTTGCGTGTAGGCGATCTTGGCATCGGACGGCGCGAGGAACGCGATCTGCACGTCGCTCGCGCTCCAGCCATTCTTCTCGAGTGCGGCAAGGATCAACTGATGACCGATCGAGCCGCGGCCGGTTGCGATCTTCTTGCCGCGCAAATCGGCAAAGCTCTTGATCGGCGAATGCTCCGGCACGAGGATCGCGAGGCCCTCGCGCGTCTGCCGGATCGCGGCGATCGCCTTCACCGGCGCACCGGAGGCGGCGGCGAAGGTGAAGGGCGCATCGCCAACGAGCCCGGTCTCGATCGCGCCGGCGCTGAGCGCCTCCAGCAGCGGCGCTGCCGCCGGAAACTCCTTCCACTCGATCTTGTACGGCACGTCCTTGAGCACGCCCGCCGCTTCCATCACGGCCTGCGAATTGCCCTTCTGGTCGCCGACGCGCAAGGTGGTTTGCGCCGAGGCCTGCTCGAGGGAGGCAAACAGCAGCGCGCCGGCCAGCATCAGGCGGATCATTCCGCCGCCTCGCCGCGCACGGCCTGGCGCTTCGCGATCAGCTCACGCGTCAGCGGGATCAGCGCGCGGCCGTAGTCGATGGCATCGGGAAGCGGATCGAAGCCGCGGATCAGGAAGTGGCTGACGCCGAGCTCGTAGTAGTCGGCGAACACCTCGGCGACCTGCTCGGGCGTGCCGACCAGCGCGGTCGAGTTGCTGTTGGCGCCGGTGAGCTTGGCGATCTCGGTCCACAGCCGCTTGTCGATGCGCGCGCCCTGGTCGGCGAGCGCCAGCAGCCGCTTGGCGCCGTCGGTGGCGTGATTGGGCCGGCGGTAGCCGGTCTGGTCCTGCAGCGCAGTGGCGCGTTCGAGGATCTCGTCGGCCTTGTTCCAGGCGGCCTCCTCGGTGTCGGCGAGGATCGGCCGCACCGACAGGCTGAAGCGCGGCGCCAGCCGGCCATGCTTCGCGGCCGCCGCGCGCACGCGCGCGGTGACGTCGCGCACCTGCGCATAGGATTCGCCCCACAGCGCAAAGGTGTCGGCATGCTTGCCCGAGACCTCGATCGCGGCATCGGAGCCGCCGCCGACGAAGGTGTAGATGCCGCCTTTTTGGAGCGGCTTCACCTGCGAAAAACCGTTCTCGACGGTGTAGTATTTGCCGCTGTAGTTGAACGGCTTCTCGCTGGTCCATTCCAGTCGCACGATGTCCAGGAATTCGCTGGTGCGGGCGTAGCGCTCGTCCTTGTCGTCGAGCGTGTTGCCATCCTGGCGCAGCTCGATCGCGTTGCCGCCGGTGATGACGTGCAGCGAGACGCGGCCGCCATAGAGCTGGTCGAGCGTGGCGAGCTGGCGCGCCAGCACCGTCGGCGCAGTGAAGCCCGGCCGCTGCGCGATCATGACCTTGAGCTTCCTGGTGATGGTCAGCACGTGCTGGGCGACCTGGAGCGCATCCGGCGTGGTCGAATGGAACGCCAGCAGCGCGCGGTCGAAACCGGCGAGCTCATGCGCCTTGGCCACCGTCTCGATATAGGCGGGATCGAGCACCGGCCCCTGGCGTACGATGGTCTCGGAAGCATTGCTGTTGGCGATAAAGCCGATGAACTCGACCGACATGATGGTCTCCCTTTTGTTTTCTAGAGTCCGAGCGCGGCGCGGCCAAGGCCCGTGCGCGTCGCATCGTCCTGCGGCGTATGCACGCGTCCGCACAGGACATCGCGATAGTGCCGCTCCAGCGGATTGCTGCGGGACAGGCCGTGATTGCCGGTCAGCGAAAGTGCATCCTCGACCACGGCAACGGCGTTGTTGGTCACCGTCAGCTTGATGACGTTGGATTCGCCGGTGGAGAGATCGACCCCCTCGTCGAAATCACGCGCGAAGGTGTCGAGCAGCCGCGCATTGACCGCGAGCCGGGCCTCGATGGCGCCGAGGATTTCCTGCGCACGCGGCAGGGTCGCGAGCGGCGCGCCGAGGCTGGCAGGCACGCGCTGCTTCAGGAACTGAACGAACCAGTCGCGCGCCGCGCGGGCGATGCCGTCATAGATCGCGGCGACGAACACCGTGTGGACGGTCGCCTGCGCCACGTCGGGCGCCCGCCAGTCCGCGGGCTTGCGGACATCGACCTCGGCATCGAGCGGGATCACGACATCGTCGAATGTGACGTCGTGGCTGCCGCTGGCGCGGAGGCCATGATGGTCCCAGGTCTCGACGATGCGCGTGCCCGGCAGGCCAGCCGGCACCAGGAACTGGCCGACCCGCGGCTCGGCCTCGTCCGTTCGCGCCCAGACCAGATACCATTTCAGGATCGGCGAGCCCGTCGAATAGATCTTGTGACCGGAGAGGCGCCAGCCGGTTTCGGTGCGGCGCGCGATCGTCGCGGGCAGTCCCCCGCGCGAGGGCGAGCCGAGCTCGGGCTCGACCCGCAGCGCGTTGACGAGCGCGACGCCTTCGACCGTCTCGCGCGCGAGCTTGCGCGACAGCCGCTGCGGCCAGGTCTGGCTCCGCCCCATCACCAGATGGTTGATGTAGTGCATCGACAGCACCAGCGCAGTCGACGGATCGGCCTTGCCGATGATGCCGAGCACGCGCGCGGTATATCGCGCGCCCGCGCCGGCCCCGCCGAGAGCAGCAGGAACGGTCAGCGACAGCAGACCGGCCTCGGAGAGCTCGCGAAAGTTCTCGAAGGGGAAGCTGCCGGTGCGGTCATGCTCCGCCGCACGCGCGGCAAAGCCCGGCGCCAACACCTCGGCGCGCGCAATATAGTCGGGCTCGCTATGCGCCACCCGTCCCTGAACTGCAGAGGTCACCATGTGGCATCCAATCCCAACAGGCCCAGAATCTGGCGGCGCAGATCGGCGAGATACGGATCGCCGCGATGGCGCGGATACGGACGGTCGACGCGAATGTCGGCCTTCACGCGCGCAGGCCGGTCGCTGAAGACGATGACGCGGTTGGCAAGCACCAGCGCTTCCTCGGCGTCATGCGTCACCAGCAGCGTGGTAAACCCCTTGCGCTGCCAGAGCGAGACGAGCTCGGCCTGCATGGTGATGCGGGTCAGCGAGTCCAGTTTTCCCAGTGGCTCATCGAGGATGAGGATCTTGGGATCATTGACCAGCGCCCGCGCCAGCGCGACGCGCTGTGCCATGCCGCCGGAGAGCTGGTGCGGATAGGCGTTGCGGAACGACGCCAAGCCCACGAGGTCCAGCGCATCGTCGACGCGCCGCCGCTGGCTCTTCAAAATGCCCTGGGCCTCGAGGCCCAGGGCGACGTTGTCCCAGACCGACCGCCAGGGAAACAGGGTCGGATCCTGGAACACGACGACGCGCGAAGGATGCGGTCGGGTGATGCGCACCTCGTCCTCGCGCAGTGTCCCGATCTTGGGCTTGTCGAGACCGGCGACCAGGCGCAGCAAGGTGGACTTGCCGCAGCCGGAGGGGCCGAGCAGCGCGACGAACTCGCCGGGCTCCACGGAGATGCTGACGTCGTCGAGAACCGGCAGTTCAGCGCCGTCGATGTCGAAGGCGTGGCTGACCTGCGCGATGTCGAGCGCGGCGCCCGCGGCCGGAGGCGTCGCGACGTCGGCCAGTGCGGCTGCGGCTACCATTTCACGGTCCCCTTCTGCCAGACCAGCAGGCGATCGCGGATCGAAAACAGCAGCGTGATCGCACCGGAGCAGAGCAGCGACATCACGATCAGCGCCGCATACATGTTGGCGTAGGCGGCCCAGCCCTGCGCCCACTGCAGATACCAGCCGAGCCCGGCCTTGACGCCGATCATCTCGGCAACGACGAGCACGGCAAAGGATGAGCCGAGCCCCATGAACAGGCCGACAAAGACGTGCGGCAGCGCGGCGGGGATCGCCACCTTCAGCACCAGGAAGGACGGCTTTGCCCCGAGTGTGCGCGCAACGTCGTAATAGGCGTTGCTGACGCTGGCGACTCCCGACCAGGTCAGCACCGTGACCGGGAAGCCGGTCGCGAGCGCGATCAGGAAGGTCGAGGCGCTCCAGCTCGACGGAAAGGTGAAGAAGGCGATCGGCAGCCAGGCGGTCGCCGGCAGCGGGCCGATGAAGCGCAGCACCGGATGCACCCAATAGCCGACCGCGCGCGACCAGCCGATCGAGACGCCGGTCAGGAAGCCGACCGTGGCGCCGATCAGATAGCCGCCAAGCTGCAGCTTGACCGAAGCGAACACGCTGTCGAGCAGCTTTGGCAGATCGTCCGTATAGACCTCGATGATCGACTGCGGCGGCGGGAAGAACGGCAGCGGCAGCCAGGCGAACTTTGCGGTCGCGACCTCCCACACCGTCAGGAACGCGCCGATCGCGACCAGCCAGGGCCCGCGCTTGTGCAAGGCCGGCCCCGCCGAGCCGAGATAGTCGGACGCAACCGTTCCGAACAGCGCGATAGCCGCGATGACGAAGGCGGCAATGCCGAGCGAATGCGTGCGCGACCAGTCGCCGACATCGTCCCACCACAGGCAGGAGAAGCCAAAGGCGATCCAGGCGATGCTGGCGAGAATGCCGACGCCGGACTCCCGGAGCCAGCTCGCCAGCAGCGGCGCGCGCGAGGTGCGCGGCGTGCCGGAAGCAAGGCCGTCAGACAGCGAATACGTCGACATAGATGCGCTCCGCGAATTTGGCCGTGTCGGTGCTCGCCTTGAAGACCTGCACGCTCTTCAGATCGTCGGCATAACCCTTGAGCTCGCGCTTCAGCACTTCGCCGACGGGATGATGATGGTGGGTGTGGTAGCGCACCATGCCCTCGATATCGGCGAGCGTCGCCGTCTTCGGCGCGTAAGGCTGGAACGACTTGGCCGTCACCGACGGATTCTGCGCGGTGAACATCGCGGCATCGAGCAGCGCCTGTGTGATCGCGCGCGCGACTTGCGGCTCCTCGCGCACGAGGCTGCCGCGCAGCCCCAGGATGCAGCAGCTCTTGTCGCGATATTCGCCGTCGAGATTGGAGGCGACTTCCTTGTACTGGCTGTCCTTGAGCCAGAGATAGCCCAGCGGATCGGACGACAGGAAGGCCTGCACCTCGCCCTTCTCCACGGCGACGTTGAGGAGGTTGCCTGGATAGGCGCGCCAGTCGACGTCCTTGTTCGGATCGATGCCGAGCCTCGCAAGCTGGATCGAGAAGAAGTTCTTGTCGGGACCGGCGAAATCGCCGACCGCGACGATCTTGCCCTTGAGATCCGCGAGCTTGGCGACGCCGGAATCGGTGCGGGTCAGCACGCGCATGCAGCCGCCATGGGTGCCGGCGGCGATCTTGACGTCAAAGCCCTGCTCCAGCGGCTTCAGCCAGCGCAGCGCCATGCCGAGGCCGGCATCGCTTTTCCCCGTCGCGATGGCTTCGAGCAGCTGATCGGTCGAGCCGGAATAGTTGACGAGCTCGACGTCGAGATTGTGCTTCTGGAAGAAGCCGTGCTCGATGGCGACAGGCACCGGCGCAAGGCACACCGCACCGGCATTCCACGACAGCTTTAGCTTACGCGGAGCACCGGAGAGCGCGGGACCATCCGCAGCCGTCCGGCACAGCGGAAACTCCGAGAGGTCGACGCCGGGCGCGATCGCCTGCGGCGCAAAGGCCTGTGCCGCACCAAAGGCACCGAGCGGCGCGGCGAACGCCGTCGCCAGCCCTGCCTGGAGCAAATGGCGCCGGTGGAGGCTCGATCCGCCGCGCTTGTTGTCCTTGTCCATCAGCCCCGCTCCTGAGTTGGCACAGATCCGCCGTTCGCGCAGCGCTTTACGCTGCGCATGTTCCGTGTGGAGCTGCGTTGAGAGAATATTCTTCGTCGGCGCTTCACGCGCCGCTTTGATGCGATGCGCAAATCATGCGGCGCGCTCGCGGCATCGTCAATGAAATGGAATTTCGAATGTGACGCGCAGCGAAGTCATTCTCTCCATCAGCGCGCAGGACGGCGATGAAACGATTTTCGCTGACGCATCATCATGCAAGCAGGCGCCCCGACTCCCTCTCCTGCTTCATTCCTGCCCATCTTCAACAACGCACGCCGCTCGTTCTCGAAAGCATCGCGTTGCTGAAATGTCCTTGCCTGATGCGCGCGCAATACGAATGGCCATTTCATTGACTGCGTATCGCGCGATCATAGACTTGATCGTCCAGCTGCATCGTTCGCTCACGCGTCGTGAGCAAAGCAACAAGACAGGCCACATGAGCACCAACTCCCACGATCATCCCATCACCCGCCGGCTCGCGGCATCGCTGCTCGCCGCAGCCATCACGCTGTCGACCGCCGCCGCATCCTTTGCCGCCGACACCGTCGTGCTCCGCGTCGGCGACCAGAAGGGCGGCAACCGCTCGCTGCTCGAAATCTCCGGCTATGCCAAGGACCTGCCCTACAAGATCGAATGGTCGGAATTCCCCGCGGCAGCACCGATCCTGGAAGCGCTCAACGCCGGCGCGCTCGACGTCGGCTACACCGGTGATCTCTCGTTCCTGTCGGTGTACGCGGCCGGTGCGCCGATCAAGGCGATCGGGGGCACTAAATCGGATGCACGAACGCAAGCGATTCTCGTGCGCCAGGATTCGCCGATCAAGTCGGCGGCCGACCTCAAGGGCAAACGTCTCGCCGGCACGCGCGGCGGCTGGGGCCAGTTCCTGATCGACGCAACGCTGGAGAAGGCGCAGATCAAGCTCGAGGACGCGACCTTCGCGCCGCTCGGCCCTGTCGATGCCAAGATCGCGCTGGTCGCGGGCTCGATCGACGCCTGGGCGGTATGGGAACCCTACGTCTCGTTCGCGACGCTGAAGGACAAGGCCCGCGTCATCGCCGACGGCGAAGGCCTGACGCCGACCATCACCTTCATCGTCGCCTCCGACAACGCCATCGCGACCAAGCGCGCGGCGGTGCAGGATCTGGTGCAGCGGCTGAACAAGGCAAGGCTGTGGTCGCTGGATCACCTCGGCGAATACGCCAAGAGCACGGCCGAGCTGACCAGGCTGCCCGAGGACGTGCTGCTGTCAGCCTACACCGCGCAGCGCACCAGCCCGATCGTGATCGACGAGAACGTGGTCAAGGAAGTGCAGCAAGCCTCCGACCGCTCGACGCGGTACGGCATCCTGCCGAAGACGCTCGACGTCAGCAAAGCCGTCGACCGCAGCTTCACCGCTGCGGCCGCGGGATCGAACTAGCGCGATGGAATGAGACTAGCCTAGCGCCTCAGCGAAAGTGCGTTCCCTCCCCCCTTGTGGGGGAGGGTTAGGGAGAGGGGTAGCCCAGGAAGCAGTGCTGCTGATGAAGCACCAAAACGTGCGCGACGGAGAGAATCCCCGTGGGGCACCCCCCTCCCTGCCCCTCCCCCACAAGGGGGGAGGGAACGGAGAGAGTGCTGCCGTTGGCCGAACCCAATTTGATTCACCGATGCGCGCGCCTCGCCTCAAGGCCGGCCCGTTGCATCTCGCCGCGATCGTGCTCGCGCATTTCGCCTGCATGAGCCTTATCGTGTGGCTGTCGCTCTAGAGCATGATCCGGAAAAGTGTGCAGCGGTTTTCCGAAAAGATCATGCTCAAGAATTAAAGTGCTTACCAATACCCGCGGTAGTAAGGCCGGTAATACGCGCGAGGCCGGTAGTAGCCATAGCTATAGCCGTAATACGGCCGATAGTAGCGCGGATAGGCATAGGCCGGCCCGTAGCCGTAATAGGCGGGCGCGTAACCATAACCATAGCCGGGGTATCCATAGCCGCCGTAATAGGGTCCGTAACCATAGGCCGCGCTGCTGGCGATGGCGCTGCCGATGATCGCACCGGCTGCGAGACCGCCGAGGCCCCATCCCCAGCCGCCACCACGCCAATGCACCTGCGTGACATCGTCACCGACCGCGGCCTTCATGGTCGCGACATGGGTCGGCAGCGGCGCAGCCGTGGCCTGCCCGATTTGGCCGGCCAGAACCGCGCCCGCCAGCGACCAGGCAATTGCCGATTTCCAGATCCTCATCGTCTTGCTCCCTGTCTGACGTTTCGCTCGGAAAAGGATCGCAGGTCCATGATCGGGCATCCCGGCGCGAAGTCAAAGACTCCATTTTGCGTGCGGCGCACAACATGGCCTGCACATGCCTCAATCGTGGTCAGGCGCGCCGCGGCGATGTGACACCGATGCGACGAGACCGAGGCCGCAAACCACGGCAAAGCGTTAAGCTTCCCATGCGTTCGCAACCAACAAGCACCTTCCCGATTTACTATTCGTACCGTTACCATCGGTTCCAATGGTGCGCGGCCGGAAGGCACTTCGCGAAGGCCTTGGTTTACGCCGGAATTTGGCTTGCGCCAGACGAGTGGGAGGACAGCATGAGTGCCGCCGGAAATGAGCCGCTTGCCCGCCAGGCCCTGGCATTCGTCCTGGCCGGCGGACGCGGTAGCCGGCTGCTGGAATTGACCGACCGGCGCGCCAAACCCGCGGTCTATTTCGGCGGCAAGTCCCGCATCATCGATTTCGCACTGTCGAACGCGGTTAACTCCGGCATTCGCCGCATCGCGGTCGCCACCCAGTACAAAGCGCACAGCCTGATCCGGCACCTGCAGATGGGCTGGAACTTCTTCCGCCCCGAACGTAACGAGAGCTTCGACATTCTCCCGGCGAGCCAGCGCGTCTCCGAGAACATGTGGTATGTGGGCACGGCGGATGCCATCTACCAGAACATCGACATCATCGAGTCCCACGCCTGCCGCTTCATCGTCGTGCTCGCCGGTGACCACATCTACAAGATGGACTACGAGGTGATGCTGCGTCAGCACGTCGACAGCGGCGCCGACGTCACCGTCGGGTGCCTCGAAATGCCGCGCGAGGAATCCTCCGGCTTCGGCATCATGCATATCGACGAGAACGGCTGGATCCAGCAGTTCCTCGAGAAGCCCAAGGATCCGCCGCCGATGCCGGGCAAGCCCGATGTCTCGCTCGCCAGCATGGGCATCTACGTGTTCGACACGAAATTCCTGTTCGACCAGCTCAAGCGCGACGCCGAGGACCCGCACTCGAACCACGATTTCGGCAGGGACATCATTCCCTATATCGTCAAGAACGGCCGCGCGATCGCGCATCAATTCTCGACGTCCTGCGTGCGCTCGGGCAACGACCCCCGCGCCTACTGGCGCGATGCCGGCACGGTGGACGCCTATTGGGCGGCCAATATCGACCTCACCGACGTGGTGCCGGAGCTCGATCTGTTCGACCGGGCCTGGCCGATCTGGTCCTACGCGGAGATCACGCCGCCGGCCAAGTTCGTCCATGACGAGGAGAGCCGGCGCGGCCAGGCGGTGAGCTCACTGGTCTCGGGCGGCTGCATCATCTCCGGCGCTTCGCTGCGCCGCTCGCTGCTGTTCACCGGGGTGCGCGTCAATTCCTATGCCAATGTCGAGAATGCCGTGATCATGCCCTACGTCAATGTCGGCCGCGGCGCGCGGCTGAAGAACGTCGTGATCGACCGCGGCGTGGAGATTCCGGAGGGACTCGTCGTCGGCGAGGAGCCGGAGGTCGACGCCAAACGCTTCCGCACCACCGAGCAGGGTGTCTCCCTGATCACCCAACCGATGATCGACAGGCTCAATACATGACGCCTGTTCGCGTCCTCGCGGTCGCCTCCGAGGTCTATCCCATCGTCAAGACCGGCGGCCTCGCGGACGTCGCCGGCGCGCTGCCGATTGCGCTGAAGGCGCACGGCGTCGAGATGCGCACGCTGATGCCGGGCTATCCCGACGTGATGCGGCTGGTCGCGAACGCGGCGGAGCTCTGGCGCTGGCCGGATTATTTCGGCGGCCCCGGACGCCTGCTCGCCGGCTGCCATGACGGGCTCGACCTGTTCGTGCTCGACGTGCCGCATCTCTACGCGCGGCCGGGCAACCCCTATGTCACCGCCGACGGCGTCGACTGGCCGGACAATGGCGTGCGCTTTGCGGCGCTGTCGCGCGTCGCGGCCGATATCGGTTACGGCCTCGTGCCGGCCTTCGTGCCCGATGTCGTGCATGCCCATGACTGGCAGGCAGGTCTCGTGCCCGCTTACCTCCACTACGACAATCGCCTGCGGCCCGGCACGGTGATGACGATCCACAACATGGCCTATCAGGGCAAGTTCGACCGCGAATTGACGAGCGCGATCGGCCTGCCACGGGAGGCATCGTTCGACGTTCATGGCCTCGAATATTTCGGCGGCATCAGCTTTCTCAAGGCCGGCCTGCAATTCGCCGATCGCATCACCACGGTGTCGCCGACCTATGCGCACGAGATCCAGAGCGATGAAGGCGGCATGGGGCTCGGCGGGCTGTTGCGCGAACGCGCGGGCGTCTTGAGCGGCATCCTCAACGGCATCGACACCGAGGTGTGGAATCCGCAAACCGATCCGCACATCGCCTATCGCTTCGGCGCGGAGGACCTGACGTTCCGCTCGGCCAACAAGGCGACGCTACAGCAACGGTTCGGCCTCGACCCGCGGCCGGATGCGCTGCTGCTCGGCGTCATCAGCCGGCTGTCGTGGCAGAAGGGTCTCGATCTCCTGCTCGACGCCATGCCGATCGTCCTCGGCGAGGGCATGCAATTGGCCCTGCTCGGCAGCGGCGATGCCGAGTTGCAGGATCGCTACCAAGGCGCCGCGCGGGCCTGTCCTGGCCGGATCGCGGCCATCATCGGCTATGACGAGGCGCTCGCGCATCTCGTCCAGGCGGGCGCCGATGCGCTGCTGGTGCCATCCAGGTTCGAGCCCTGCGGCCTGACCCAACTCTGCGCGCTGCGCTATGGCGCCGTGCCCATCGTGTCGCGCGTCGGCGGCCTCGCCGATACCGTGAGCGAGCCGGCGACCGGATTTACGTTCGGACCGGTCTCGTCCGAAAATCTCTCGGCGGCCCTGCGGCGCGCGAGTCTCGCTTTCCACGACAAGGCGGCGTGGCGGCAATTGCAGCTCACGGGTCTTGCCACCGACGTCTCCTGGCGTCATCGGGCGGGCGAATACGCCGCGCTCTATCGCAGCCTGATGGCATCGCGCCACCCCTGAGGCATCACCATCGTCGAATCCATGCTATAGAGCGCGCATGGACCCGTTCGTGATCAAGCTGATCGGCTTTGCCGCCGCCACCTGCACCACCGTGGCCTACGCGCCGCAAGCCCTCAAGGTGTGGAAGACCCGCTCCACCGGCGACATCTCGCTCGGCATGTTCCTGGTCATGGTACTGGGCCTGGCGCTCTGGCTCATCTACGGCCTGCTCAGCGGCGATGCACCCCTGGTCGCCGCCAACGCCATCACCATGCTGCTCGCCGGTGGCATCCTGTTCATGAAGCTGAAATACGGCTGAGCTTGATCACACCGCCACCACCGCCATGATCTGACTCCGCTCCTGTTTTGCCCGACGAGTCAAATGTCGTCAGGAGCACCGCTCGATCACCCGGCCGGTAAAAAAGCCCCTGCTAACCCATTCAAATTGCTCAGCCGTTCTACTGTGCATGGGGTTGTTTTCGTCGTTTTATGTCAGAGGCATCATCCAAACATGTACGACGCCATCGCAACGCCCGCGACCTCGTCGACGAAGACTCGCTTGCCGACGTCGCGGCCAGCCGCCCCGGCCGCCACCATCAGCGGCAGCAGATGATCCTCGCGCGGATGCGCCAGGCGCGCGCTTGGCGCGGTCTCCCAGTCGACCAGCATCGCGTTGCGGCGCGCCGCATCGGGATTGCTGATGGCTTCGTTGAGATAGGCTTCGAAATCGTAAGACACGGGCTTCGACTCCGGCCGGTTGAAGCCGCGCATGTTGTGATAGGTGAGCCCGCTGCCGACGATCAGGACGCCTTCGTCCCGCAGCGAGGCGATCGCCTGCCCGGCCTTGACGTGCTCGGCCGCATCGTAAGTCGACTTCAGTGACAGCAGCACGATCGGCATGTCGGCATTCGGATACATCAGGCCAAGCGGCACGAAGGTGCCGTGATCGAAACCCTGGTTGGGATCCTCCCGGCAATCGAGGCCGGCGTGCTTGAGCAGCGCCCTCACGTCCGCAGCGAGCTCGGGCTTGCCCGGCGCCGGATATTTGAGGTGATAGGTATGCTCGGGGAAACCGTAATAGTCGTACACCATCGGCGGATGCGCCGAGGTCGAGACGGTGAAGGCATCCGCCTCCCAATGTCCGGTGATGACGAGCACCGCCTTCGGCCTTTCAGGCAGGAGCTGCGGCAGCCGGCCGAACTCTTCGGCGGTCTTGGCGTACTGCACCCTTCTGTCCTCCATGAAGGGCCAGGGGCCGCCACCGTGCGACAGGAACAGGGTCGGAAAGCGCGTCATGGATGCTGGGCTCGTCTCGTTGGCGACATGCGCGTGTAGCCGTGCGCGGGATCGGCGGCGAGCATAGGCAAACCGGTATGGTTAGCAACCCGTTAACGATTTGCCGCCCACAATCGCCCCATGGCCGAAGGAGTCGGCCTGAAGACAAGCGGGACGTGAGATGAAGAAGTTTGCGCTGGGGGACGTCGTCAACAGTGACAAGGGCCGCCGCGGCGTTGTCCGTGCCGCCTACCGGTCGAAGGAAGGCCAGCAGTTCTATGCCGTCGAGAGGGACGGTGCGATGGACTATCTGGAAGAAGACCGGCTGACGCCGGCCCCGCGCGTCGAGCTCGCGGCCTAAATCCAATCTCCTGCCGTCGCGCTAGCGCGCGAGCCTATCGAGACGCTCCGCGAAGGGATCGTCACCGCTCGCGGTGCGCTCGTTCGTCATCAGCAGCAGGCGGTCGCCGCCTGCCGCCGCATCCCAGCGCGGCAGGTCAGGACCGTTGGGATCGCCGCTCCTCGCGAAGTTGATCCAGTAGGACCGCATGCGGCTTGCGACCTCGCGATCGCGCCGTGAGAAGATGCCCGCGCCGGGCACGCCCTCCACGCCGAAGATGAACTGCAATTCGCGTCCGTGACCGCCCTCCGGAGTCCTGCGCCGGGCTTCCGGCACATAGGCGAAGCGATAGCGGAAGACCGGCGCACCGGTCGCGGCGTGAAGACGCGCGAGCAGCCTCGCCGGCTCGGAGAACACCTTGTCGGTATAGAACCTCGCCGCAAGGTCCGAAGCCTGGGCAAGATCAGGATAGAGCTTGCGCAATTCATCCAAGGTGATACCGGACGATGCGAGCGCCTGCGCGATGTCAGGCTCGCTGTCGAAATCCGTCTCGTCATCGTTGGAGCCGATGATCAGCGGAATCCGGCTTTCATGTCGGGCCGCAAAGCCTGCAGCGATATCTTCCGTCACGAGGCGTCCGTCGATCACCGGCGCAAAGCTATGCGGTGATGTCGCGCGCAGCTTCCTTTCGGCGGCCAAGAGACGCCGGGGCTCGGCCGCGCGCAAATCCGCGGGACCTCCGAGTTCAGCCACGAATTGCTGGCCCGCAGCCTCCGCCTCCTGCCGCGATCGCAGGTGCATGCGACCGGGCACCGATTGCAAGATGGCCTTGTGAAACAGACCGCGTGCCTCCTGGCACAGCATCAGCAACGCAATCGACGTCGCGCCCGCGCCGCTGCCGAACAATGTGACGTTGTTCGCATCGCCCCCGAACGCCGCGATATTGTCGTGGACCCAATGCAGCGCTGCGATCTGGTCCATCAGTCCGTAATTTCCGGAGCCGCCTTCGGACAGCGCAGGATGAGTGAGCCAGCCGAGCGCACCAAGGCGGTAATTCACGGTGACCACGATGAGACCGGCCTGCGCGAGTCTCGCGCCATCGAACAGCGGATCGTTCGCGGTGCCGCTGACGAAGGCGCCGCCATGAATGAACACCATCACAGGCAGCGGGCCGTCGACGCCGAACGGACGAAACACGTTCAGCGTGAGGCAATCCTCGCTCGCATCACGAAGCGATGGCTGGAGACAAGCTGCGCCGTACTCGAAGGCGGTGCGCATCTCGGAGCTTTCCTCGACCGTTGCCTGCGGCGGCCGCCAGCGTAGCGGGCCGGTCGGCGGGGCGGCATAAGCAAGCCCCCTGAAGAACGCCACCTCGCCTTCGACGGCACCAAGCATCTGGCCTTCACGCGTCAGCGCGAACGGAAACTGCCCGACCGGCTGGGCCACAACGGGGCCAGCGAGGCAGAGCAATGCGGCAACCACGATGAGCGCAAGCACGGACCGCATCTTGGGATCTCGATGCGCGGAAAGGTTCCCGTGAGGTTATGTCCACGGCCACGGGCGAGGCAAGCTGCGTCTCACCTCTCCCCGCTTGCGGAGAGAGGCCCCTCACCCCAACCCTCTCCCCGCAAGAGCGGGGCGGGGAGTGCACCTTCGCCGCGGCTAAACGTTCAGCTTGATCGCGACGGCAGCTAACCGCCCTTGGCGCGGATCTCCGCCAGCGCACGCCTTGCGATGATGCCGAGCTCGCCGAGCGTGGAGTGTCCCGCCTTCGCTGCCTCGATCAGGCGCTCGGCGATGAACCTGCGGCTGTCGTGATCGCCGCCATGCGGCAATTGGCGGCACGTCTCCTCGAGGACGACGTCCATGTTGGCTCTGGTTCGCTCACTCAACTCTGTCATGACGCCCGGTCGGCACGCGTGGCTTGTAACCGCAAGCATACACAGAAGGATGTGATCTGATTAGACCGGACAATCCCGGCGATTGTGCATCGCGGTGCGTGTATCGCCGCAATCTTCGCGCGGCCACCACTGCGCCGCAAACGACTACCGAAGATTGCACTTGTCCTGATGACAGACCAAACCTGCAGGGCTAGCCTGCCGGCAAAACAAAATACACGGGAGGAATACCATGCCAGACGCAATGGTCGCCGCACGTGAGTCCAAGGCGGCGAGTGGAACAGCCCAACAGGTCGACGTCGCCGTCGTCGGCGCCGGATTTGCCGGCCTCTATCTTCTCCATCGCCTGCGCAAGGCAGGCCTCTCGGCAGTCGCGCTCGAAGAAGCCGGCGATGTCGGCGGCACCTGGTACTGGAACCGCTATCCCGGCGCGCGCTGCGATATTCAGACTATCGACTACAGCTACACGTTCGATCCGGAACTCGACAAGCTCTGGACCTGGTCGGAGAAATACGCGACCCAGCCCGAGATCCTGCGTTATCTCGGCTTCGTCGCCGACCGCTATGATTTGCGCCGCGACATCCGCTTCAGGACCAAGGTCACCGAAGCCAAGTGGGACGAGACGGCCGAACGCTGGCAGCTCACCACCAACAACGGCGCGCCGGTTTCCGCCCGCCACTACATCATGGCCACAGGCTGCCTCTCCGCACCGAAACCGCCGGAGATCGACGGCGTCAAGGACTTCAAGGGGGAGATCTATTTCACCGGACGTTGGCCGCATGACGGCGTCAACCTCGCGGGCAAGCGCGTCGCCGTGATCGGCACCGGCTCGTCGGCGATTCAGTCGATCCCGCTGATCGCCGAACAGGCAGCACACCTGACCGTGTTCCAGCGTACGCCGAATTTCGCGCTGCCTGCACATAACGGCCCCTCGCCCGCCGATCGCATGGACTTTTTCCAGAGCGATCGCGCCGCCTATCGCGAGCAAGCGCGCCAGTCGATGACCGGCGTGCCCTATCCGCAGCAAACCGTCGTGAGCTGGCAGCTCAGCGACGCCGAGCGTCGCGAGCGGTTCGAGCGCGCCTGGGCCGCCGGCGACCTCGTCCACATCCTGACGCAGCTCTGGGCTGACCAGGCCGTCGATGTCGACGGCAACAAGATTGTCCAGGATCTGATCCGCGAAAAGATCCGCGCCGCCGTCAAGGACCCCGAGACCGCAGCGGCACTGATGCCGGACGATCATCCGTTCGGCGCCAAGCGTCCCTGCCTCGACACCAATTACTACGCGACCTACAACCGGCCGAATGTCACGCTGGTCAATCTGCGCCAGGAGCCGATCAAGGCGATCACCGCGAGCGGCATTACCACCGGCAAGCGCAACGTCGATGTCGACGTCATCGTGTTCGCGACCGGCTTCGACGCCATGACCGGCGCGATCCGCGCCGTGCATCCGATCACCGGACGGGGCGGCAAGTCGCTCACCGACGTCTGGGCGCATGGACCGCAGAGCTATCTCGGTCTCACGGTCGAGGGCTTCCCGAACTTCTTCATGATCACGGGGCCCGGCAGCCCGTCGGTGCTGTCGAACATGGCGGTCTCGATCGAGCAGCATGTCGACTGGGTGGTGGATCGTCTGGCCGCATTGCGCGATGCCGGCTTCACCACGATGGAGCCGACCGAGACGGCGCAGGCCGGCTGGGGCCGGCACATGGCCGACTGCTCGATGGTGACGCTGCACCGACTCGCAAACACCTGGTACACGGGCGCGAACGTGCCCGGCAAGGTGCAGGGCCTGATGCCCTACACCGGCGGCGTCGGTCCCTATCGCAGCATCTGCGACGAGATCACCAGCCGCGGCATGCTCGGCTTCAAGCTGACCGGCCCCAACGTCGCCGCGCAATGCAATGACGGCGAGGTGGTGAAGCTGCAGCCGGACGTTCGGCTGGTGCTGAATTTGCTGGCCTCGCTGAACCTGCCACCGATCGAGTCGATGGGCGCGATCGGCGCGCGCGCCTTCGTCAACGAGTTCAACAAGGGCCGCCCCGCGGGACGGCTGATCGGCGAGATCGTCGACGGCACCTTGCCCGGCGCCAATGGGCCGCTGCCCTATCGCGTCTACAAGCCGGCGTCCCCGGGGCCGCATCAGGTCGTGGTCTATTTCCATGGCGGCGGCTGGGTGCTCGGCGACGAGCAGTCGGACGAGCCGTTCTGCCGCGACATGGTGCGGCGGACCGGCATGATGTTCGTCAGCGTCGGCTATCGCCACGCGCCCGAGCATCGCTTCCCGACGGCGGCGGAAGACGGCTACGCGGCCGCGCGCTGGATCGCCGAGCACGCCACCGAGCTCGGCGGCAAGGCAGGCCCGGTGCTGGTTGCCGGCTGGAGCGCCGGCGGCAACATCGCCGCCGTCACCTGCCAGCTCGCACGCGACCGTGGCGGGCCGGAGATCGCCGGCCAGCTTCTGGTGTGCCCGGTCACCGACTGCACCTTCGACCGGCCCTCCTACAATGACAATGCGACCGGCTACTTCCTGACGCGATCGCTGATGTACTGGTTCTGGGACCTCTACTGCTCGCCGGCCGACCGAACCGATCCGCGCGTCTCGCCGCTCCGCGGCAAGGTCGCAGGGCTACCGCCCGCCTTCGTCGTCACCTGCGAGTTTGATCCGCTGCGCGACGAGGGCATCGCCTATGCCGACGCGATGGCGGCTGCCGGCGTTCCGGTCGAGCAGCTCAAGGCGCGTGGCCATTTCCATTCGTCCTTTGCGATGGTGGACGTGGTGATTACCGGCGTCCAGGGCCGGGTGCAGATGGCCGAGGCGTTGCGGCGCTTCGCCGGGCTTCCGCCGGAGGTTAGCCGCGGCGATGAGACGAGCCACGGCCATGCTAGTCCGGGGCACAAGATCGCAGCGGCCGCGAGCTGATCTTCACAAGGCAGCCGGGAACCTTTTCCCGGCTACTGCGTTAAGGCGGCGTGGCATTGAGATGTAGCGATAGGTATGAGCCCCGGCGCGCAAATCCGCGAGCTGGGGTTCTTTTTTGCGTGGGGTCTTTTTTTGTGAGGTGGAGTGATGCGGGATGTAGTCGCGGACTCAAAGGTCAATTTCGGCGCGCTTGCGGCGCTGCATAAATGGCCGTCACTTGCCAACCAGCGCCGGCCGGACAGGGAGGCCTATCAAGTCAGCCAAGGCACCCTCGATGAGTGCATCTCGGCGTTCATGGGCAAGCCGGCGAAGAGCAGGCATCTCTATGAGATCCACACGATCGCGCAGCCGCCGCTGGTCACGGATATCCTCTCGCCTGAGCACGTCACCGAGCTTTCGCGGCTGAGAGAATTTCTCTGACTGCACGACGATTCCGGTATTGCACGCACGCGGCGCGTCTCGCTTGCATCCTGGGACTTCCGCAGGAACCTTCCTCCGGTTTTTCCCGTTAACGGGGATCGGAAGCTAAAAGCGTGAGTGTCCAAGATGCTTGAAGCTGCACCCCCGGTCGTGCCCTATGGCGCTGACCAGACCTTGTTCGTGGTGATCGATCGCCTCGACAAGGCGACCGAAATCCGCATCGAGCGGAGCGATCTCGAAGCCACCATCGGCGAGCTCGTCGCCGGCTGCTTCAACGATCCCATCAAGGTGATCTCGTTCAATACGCTCGAGCACTGGATGAAGGACATCTCAACCGATGTCGCCGACGAGATCCAGGCGCGCTGCGACATCGATGGCGTGACCCTGCCCGACTATCTCAGCGACTTCGTCGAGAGCCACAGCTGAGCACGCAACGCGCGTCTGATACAGTCCCAATTGCTATGCGCGCCGGTATTTGCCGGCGATGACCTCGATCTCGCGGCGGCGGTCGCCGGCGAAGGTCAGGAGCTTTTCGATCGTCAGCGTATCCGTGATCCGTTTGGCAAGGCGCTCGGCGCGTGCAGCCTGATCTTCGAGATACTGGATCGTGTTCAAGCGTCCGCCTCCCCAAAAGCCCGATTTGTTTGGGCAGCCATGGTGCTTGAGAAGCGCCTAACAGCCGGTTAAGCGCGGCGCTTCAGATCGGCGAATCGGAGCTCATCGCACGACGTCGAGCCGGACATTGGCGAGGCCTTTGTCGACCATGCCGAGTGCCTCGGCCGCGGACGGCGAGATATCGACGACACGCCCGCGAACGAAGGGGCCGCGATCATTGACCCTGACGGTGACGAAGCGGCCGGAGGAGACGTCGGTCACACGCAGCTTGGTGCCGAACGGCAGCGTCGGATGCGCCGCGGTCAACTCGTTCTTGTCGAACTTCTCGCCGCTCGCGGTCTCGGTGTCCGAGTAGAAGCTGGCGACGCCACGCGCGGCGGTTTGCCTTGCCTCACCGTCGGGCCTGCGTGCCCGGCTGATGGGCCGTGGATGCAGCGCCGCGACCCTGTGGGCGCGCTCCACCGCAGCCTGCCTGCTGGTGCCGAGATCGGCCCTCTGGCGGCCGACCGGTGATTGCGCGCACGCGGCGAGCGATGCGGCACTGACGATTGCGAGCAGCAACCGGCTCGAGGTTCCCAGGGAGATCCGGGCAGTTTCGGCACTTGCAATGCGAGACATGATGCGCCCTCCGAACAACCCCAAGTTTCGGTGGGCAATGAGGGCAGAACCTTGTCGGAAGGAAAGCGGGCCTAAGGCCGTGGCCGTTTCGCGCCGGCTGTGACGATTCCACCACAGTCGGTGTCCTGAATCGGGACAGTCCGGCGGAAAATCAGCCCGATACGACGCGCCAGAGGATCGGGCGCACGCCTGGTTGATCCTCGCCGGGCTCGGCGTCACCCTTCAGGAGCCGCATCAGCTCATGCCGATAGAGCCTTCGCCAGCCGGTTTTCAGGCTGGCGAGAAAGTCGAGCTCCCGTTGCGTCAGTGTGCACATCATGAACCCGGTCCGGTTGCGAGCGCCGTATCGTCAGCCGACGAGGCCTCCCAGCGGTTTGACGTCGGCGCTGCCCGGGAACACCGCCTCGGCCAGCACCTTCTCATCCACGCGCAGATGATCCCTGAGCAACCCCTTCAGCACGGCGCGCAAATCCGTGGTCGGCTTGAGATCGCGATCCTCGAGAAGCTGCGCCGGCTTCAGGCCCGGCCAGTCCGCGATCACGCGGCCACCGGCGAGACCGCCGCCGATGAGGAAGGCGACCGTGCCCGTACCATGATCGGTGCCCTGCGTGCCGTTGATGCGCGCGGTGCGGCCGAACTCGGTGACGACGGCGACCACGGTCTCGCTCCACGCTTCGCCCATGTTGGTCTCGATCGCGGCAAAGGCGCCGTCGAGCGCGCCGAGCAGATTGTAGAGTTGCCCCGAAGCGGCGCCTTCGGCGATGTGCGTGTCCCAGCCGACGAAACCCATCGCGCCGACGCGCGGGCCGTCGTGCTTTGCAAGATAACGCGCAGCGGTGCCGGCAGCTTCGGCAAAATAGGCGCGCACGCGTGCCGCACCCGGCGGCACCAGCGTCGGATCGTCCGACATCGGATCGCCGGCGCCGGGCGCACCGCCGAGCGAGGCGAGCTTCATGCGCGCCTGCAGCACGGTCGCAAGCTTCGGATCGGTGTGCTGGTAGAGATCGAGCAGGCGGCTCTGCGTATCCTCGCTCGCGGGCAAGAGCTTCTGCGGCACCCATGTCATGACCGGCGCCGAGCCGCGCACCACGAGCGGCGTCACCGAGCCGATACCGAGCGCGCGGCTGCCGCGCGGATCGACGCGACCGCCGGATTCCATCGCAAGCAGCGCACGGTTGAGCCATCCCGAGGCGGTCGCGCCGGGTTTGGTGAACCCGCTCTCCAGCACGTCCTGCCCGTCGAAATGCGAGCGCTCGCGATAGGGCGTCGCTGCGGCATGGACGATCGCGGCCTTGCCGGTCTTGTAGAGCCGATGCAGGTTAGGCATCGCCGGATTGAGCGCGAAGAACGCATCGAGCGGCAGCGCCGGCGGCTTGCCGTCCAGCGTCAACGCGCGATCCCCGCGCAACGAGATCCAGTCGGGATCGCCGACCGGCGCGACAGCACCGAGGCCGTCGAGCGCGCCGCGCAGGACGACGACGAGCAGGCGCGGATCGCGGCCTTCAGCGCGCGCGATCCGCGGCATCTGGCTCCATGCGAACAGCGCACCGGAGCCAACCAGAAGCTCGCGCCGCGTGGGCAAATGATTGACAACGCCCATGCTCACCTCCTCTGAAAATCCGCCGACATGAACAGCAGCGCCAGCGCCTGCTGCCGGCTCTCGGCGCGGCTGACGGCCTGCTTCACCTCGGGTGCGATCTCGGACGCAAAGACGTCCTCGATGATGACTTGCGGATCGGCCATGCCGGTGATGCGCTCGGCGAAATAATTGGCGATGTCGAGCCGCCGGCCGATACCGTCGATCCAGCTCGCCTCGTCGTCCGGATAGCCCTTCGGCGCGGACGGACGCCACAGCGCCTCGCCGAGCAACTCCTGGCCGCCGGTGTAGCGGACGGGATCGACGGTCGTGATGCCGGTCGCCCGTACCATGCCGACGACCCATTCGCCGGGCCGCTTGAGCTTTGTCGGCGGTCCGCGCCAGGCCTCGTCCGATGACACCATCGCGATCGCGACCTGCTTGAGATCGCCTTCGGTGTCGCGAAACGTCTTCGCCATCTGCTCGACCAGCGCCGGCGGCGGGTCATCGGCCACGAAGTGTCGCGCGAGCTTGGTCGCGACATGGGTCGCGGTCGCCGGATGCGCGGCGAGATCGCGCAGCACCGCGCGGCCCTGCTCGACATCCTCCTGCTCATAGCGCTTGCCGAGCACGGTCTGTCCGCCGGGCTCGTGCAGCCGCGGATTGAAGGTGAACTCGCCGCCATGCTGTGGATCGGCACCCGGCGGCACCAGGGTCCAGCCAGTCATGACATTGGCGAAGCTGATCACGTCATCCTGGGTGTAGCCGGTGCGCACACCGAGCGTGTGCAGCTCCATGATCTCACGCGCGATGTTCTCGTTGAGGCCGCGGCTGCGATTGATGCCTGCGATCGAATTCGCGCCCATCGATTCGAGATTGTCGAGATAGAACAGCATCGCCGGATGGCCTTCGACCGCCTGCAGCAGATCGACGAAGCGGCCGAGCGCGTTGGCGCGAACCGCTTCGCGCTCGTAGGCGCCGGACATGCTCTGGATCTTGTTGGCCGAGATGCAGAAATGGTTCGACCAGAACCACACCAGACGCTCGGCAAAGCCGATGTCGGCGGCAAGCGCGGCTTCCATGCGAAGCTTGGCTTCCTGCAGATACATCGGACGCCCGGGATCGGGAACGGCGTCAGCCGCCTGCTTCGCCGCCATCTCGGCGGCGTCCTTCTCTTGACCTTGTGCCTGCCCCTGACCTTGCGCTTGGTCTTCTGTCATGGCCTGCGCGGCCGCGACCTGCTGCTTCTTGGCTTGCTGCTGCGCTTGCTTGGCGCGCGCAGTCCGCCGCGCATTGGCATCGGCCACTGTTCGGAAAGCCTTTGCACTGCCGGGAAGGCCGGCGGCGGCCGCCAGCGTGAGCGGCCGGTCGAGCTCGGCGATCAGCGCGCCGCGCGGGTCGGTGCCGACAGCGGCGATCGATCCTGGCCTTGGCCCCATGCCGAAGCGATGAAGAGCCAAGACAGCTTCGGCCTTTGCAGGATTGCCCTTTCCAGGATCGTTCATGGCGACCGCCCAATTCTGTCGTGCCCGCCGGCAGCGCCGTTAGAGGCTACGACCCGTAATGCTACAAATCGTAGCATCTAGAATATGCCTCGGCAAGCGGAGATTGAGGGATCCCCGTCCGCACGCATGGGCCGCCCATCCGACGCGACGGATCGGCCGCAATGATCCTAGAAGTTGGGGCCGAGCGCGATCTTGGTGATCGTGCCGTTCCTGACACCGATGCGCCATTCCGCCGAACCGTTGGCGAACTGGGCGATGTAGATGTCGCTGTCGAGCGCGGTGACGCCGCGGAACGAGACCGCACGCAGCGCGCCGAGCCGCGACAGGATCGCCTGGTCGAACGGGAGTTGCTGGCGCGTGATGTCGGCGACTTCCGGCGTCATGTGCTCGTAATCGGGCTGCCCCTTGCCGACGCCCTCGATGTAGTGGCGCAGCATCTCCTCGCCATTGGCGATCGGAATGGCGCGGCGCGCCGCGCGCCCCGGCTTTGCTCCGATGTTCGAAGCCTCGACATTGTGAAAGCGCGTCTGCCGGCCCGGCATCAACACTTCAAGGCACCGCCCCGACTTGTCGGCAATCACCCAGGGATTGTTCACGGTGGTCGTGGTGGCCCAGCTCATGTTCGGCCTGACCACGCTCTGCGATTTGCGATTGCCGTCGGCATCGAGATTGAAGACGCGGATGTCGTCGGCCATCTCGTTGTAGACCATGATCCGGATCGGCGAGGTGCCGGCGCGGCCGGGCACATTCGCCTCTTCTGCGCAGGAGACGATACCGCCGAGTTCGTCATTGCCGTCGGCCCGGAAGATCACGTCGCCGACCTTGCCGTCGGGTTCGAGCAGGAGGCGGAATTCCGCCGTGCCGTTCTCGAACTTGGCGCCATAGATGTCGTAGCCACCAGGGCCGACGCCACGGAAGAAGATCGATTCCACCGCACCGAGCGCGACGAATGTCGCCTGCGTCTCATTGAGCAGACGTTGGATCTTGGCAGCCAGCGGCGCGCTCATCCGATCGTAGTTGGGCGTGCCGCGACGCATATCCTCGATCCCGCGCAGGATCATCTCCTTGCCGCCAGCGACCGGAACCTGCTCGCGGAAGCGGTCCGGCACTTCCGCCACGCGGCGCGCGAAATCGGCCTCGATCGCCTGCGCCTGCGCCGCATCGATCCGCGGTGCGATGCGGGCGCCGAAGACGGCGTTCTGGACCAGCACGCGCGAGACCTTGGCCTGCTCGTCGCGCAGGAAGACCAGGAGATTGTCGCCATGGATGGAGAAGACGTCGGCCCCCTCGGCGAGGAGCGCGGCCCGGCCCTGCACGGTTTCCTGCACCTGCAGCCGATCCCCATCGCGGCGCACGGTGAGCACGCGGTTCGGCGCGACCCTGTACCAGCCGACATACTGGTCGAGCGAGGCGGGTTCAGTGGCCGCCACCGGCACCTCGGCAACGCGGACTGCGCGGATGTCGCGGCCGTTCATGCGTAGCGTCAGCCCGCCGGAGCGGCGCTCCGCCTCGAGCGGGAACGTGATCTCGCCGGACGAAGACGCATAGGACGCGGTACCGTCACCGCCAACCGTCAGACGCAATTTGCGCTGCCCGGTGAGCTGGCCATAGACCTCATCCCCCTCGCGGAAGATTGCGAACACCGAGGCCGGGCCCATGGCGTAGAAATTGACGAAGGGACGGTAATGCTGGGCCGGTGCCTCGCCGAGGTCGGCGACGGCGGTCGCGGGATCCGGCGTGCGATAGGCGATCATGCCGGCGGACACGATCACGACCGGAACGATCGCCGCCGCAATCCACAGCCGCTTGCGCCAGCCGACCGCAGCGGGAATTGAGGCAGCCGCGATGATGCGCTCGACGCGGGCGCGCACGGTGGAAGCCCGCGCCATCGCAAGCTCCACAGGGCGCGGCTTCACGCTACTTGCAAAGTCGAGCAGGATTTCCGCGTAGGACAACCGGTCGTCGATGACCTCGATCGCCTGGGCGTCGCTGATGATCTCGGCGAGCTCGGCAAGACGCGCGAGTTGCCACCACGAGAACGGGCTGAACCAGAACACCGCGCGGTTGAATGCCGCGACCAGGAGGACATAGAAATCGCGGTTGGCGACATGGGCCCCCTCATGCGCGAGCACCGCGAGACGCTTCTTGGCGTCCCAGCCGGCGAATTGCGGCGGCACCAGAATCGTCGAGCCGAAGGTGACGGGACCGCCGACATCGCGACTGACGCGCACGTCGGCACCGATCGTCTGCGCGCCCTTCATCGGCTTCGCGGCGCGCGCAAGCCGCCAGGTCAGGCAGAGGCCGATCGCAAGCCGCAGCAGCAACAGGCCGGCGACACTGGCATAGACCACGGTGGCCAGCAGCCACCAGTTGACCGAGACGACGCTTTTCACCGGCGGCGCAACGGCCGCGCCGGGCGGAATCGGCAATGCCGGCTGCGGCGTCTCCAGCGAGGAGATATCGGCCTGCCGCGCCTCGTCCGTGACAGGCACGGACAGAGGCAGCCGGTCGATGGTGAGCGTCGGCCAACGCATCACGAACGGCATCGCGAGCGAGGCTACGAGCACGACGACCCATGCCGTCATGTGGACGTGCGGGTTACGCACGCGAAACAGGGTGAGACCGAACCAGACGACGCCTCCCAGCACAAAGGAGCGCAGCGCCGCCTCCGCCAGAGTTGCGATCATTCTTTCTTCACTCCCCTCGCCTTCTTCGCCTTCGCCACCTGGTCGGCCAGCGTGCGCAATTGCTGCTGGTCGAGCATCGCATTGTCCACCATGCCGACGAGGACCTCCTCGATCGAGCCGTTGCAGAACCAGTCGACGATGCGCTGCACCGCCTTGGCCGCGACCTTCGCGCGGGGTTCGGCAGCCTGGTAAACGTAGGTGCGTCCGTCCACGGTGTGGTTAGCATAGCCCTTTTCCTCGAGCCGGCGCAGCACCGTGCGGACGGTCGATTCCTTCAGACGTCGCGACAAGCGCTCACGAACCACCTCGGCCGTCACAGGACCATGGGCCCAAACCAATTGCATGACCTCGTGCTCGAGGTCGCCCAGTTCGGGCAAACGATCGTCCATGGTGGCTTACCTTACGGTTGGATTTTTTCTTGTAACGCTACAGATCGTCGCATATACACCAGTGCCGCGCAACGGCGATTCCACTGGACATGGTATCGCCTTGCTGACCTGACCGCGGTTGGCTTCAGACGGTCGTCATGCCCGGGGCCGTCCCGGACCCGCCTTGCTCAGTAATTCGGCTCGTACATCTGCGACTGGACCAGACCCTTCACGTCGTTGGGCGCGGGTCCGTCGGCGAGGCCGCGCTGATAGGCGACATCCGCGACGGCGGCCGCAATGCGGGCCGAAACCTCGCGGATGCGCGGCAGTGCCGGATAGAGGCTGCCCTGCGCGAGGTCTTCTTTGCCGACGCAATCGGCGAGGGTATGGGCGGCCGCCATGAACATCTCGTCGGTGACGAGGCGCGAGCCGCTGGCGATGACGCCGAGACCGACACCCGGGAAGATGTAGGAGTTGTTGCCCTGGCGCGGCACGAACGTGCGGCCGCTGAGCTTCACCGGATCATACGGGCTGCCGCAGGCGAACAGCGCACGGCCCTCGGTGTAGCGATAGGCATCCTCCGCCGAACACTCGGCCTTCGACGTCGGGTTGGACAGCGCGAACACGATCGGCTGCTCATTGAGCTCGGCCATCGTCTTGAGCACGTCGGGCGTGAAGGCGCCGCCGACCGCGGCAACGCCGATGATCGCCGTCGGCTTCAGCGTCTTGATCGCGGTGAGGAAGTCGGAAATCGGCGCCTGGTCCGTATGGGCGTAGCGGAGCTTGTGGCCGTGAAGGCCATCGCGGCCGCTGACGACGAGGCCGCGGGAATCCACCAGCCAGTTGCGCCGCAGTGCGTCCGCTTCCGACACACCCTCCGCCATCATCGCGGAGACCACGAGATCGGCGATGCCGGTTGCCGCCTCGCCAGCGCCAAGGAACAGGATTTTCTGGTCCTTCAGCTTGCCACCGCTAACGCGCAGGGCCGAGAACAGGCCGGCGAGCGCCACCGCGGCGGTGCCCTGGATGTCGTCGTTGAAGACGCAGGCCTCGTCGCGATATTTGTGCAGCAGCTTGAACGCCGAATGATTGGCAAAATCCTCGAACTGGATCAGCACACCGGGAAAGGTTTTTCGCGCAGCCGTCATGAATTCGTCGACGAAGCTGTCATAGGCCTCGCCGGTGAGCCGCCGCTCGCGCAGGCCGAGATAATAGGGATCGTTCAAGAGCTCTTCGTTGTTGGTGCCGACGTCGAGCACAACAGGCAGGCATTGCTCGGGATGCACGCCGGCGCAGGCCGAATAGAGCGAGAGCTTTCCGACCGGAATGCCCATGCCGTTGGCGCCGAGGTCGCCGAGGCCGAGGATGCGCTCGCCGTCGGTGACGACGATCAGCTTGGCCGGATAAGGCCAGTTCTTCAAAATCTCGGCGATCTGGCCGCGATCGCGCGAGGAGATGAACATGCCGCGCGGCCGCTGGAAGATCAGGCCGTATTTCTGGCAGGCGAGCCCGACCGTCGGCGTGTAGATGATCGGCTGGATCTCGTCGATATTGTCGACCACGACGCGGAAGAACAGCGCCTCGTTGCGGTCGTGGAGCGCATTCAGCGCGACGTATTTCTCGAGGTCCGTCGGCAGCGTGCGCAGATTGGTCAGCACGCGCTCGGCCTGGGTCTCCATCGTCAGCACGCAAGGCGGCAGCAGGCCGCGCAGGCCGAGCGAATCGCGCTCCGCTTCCGTGAAGGCGGTGCCCTTGTTGAGCAAGGGATCGCGCAGCAGCGTCATGCCGTGCGTGGTGTCGGATGATGTCGAATGGGCGCTGACCCGAGCCGGTCTATTCACGAAATCCCCCAGGGAGTTTCTTATTGAAGGGCCGACATTGTCGGCCAGCGGTCCCCTGAGATCAAGGACGTAGCACTCCGCGCATCGATTGTGATCTCGCACCGCAGCGAGATTGGCGAACACGACAAAAGGTTAATGTCGCGCAGCTATTCCGGCTTGATATCGGCGGCCTTCACGATCGGCCACCATTTCTCGGTCTCGGCCTTCTGGAAAGCCGCGAGCGCTGCGGGTGTTTGCTGGTCGGGCGGCGGAATCTCCTGCCCCAACTCACCGAAGCGCTGCTTGACAGCGGGATCGGCGAGCACGGCGACGATGGCCGCGTTGAGCTTTGTGACAATATCTTTCGGCGTGTTCTTCGGTGCCCAGATGCCGTGCCAGTAGGAGATGTAAAGGCCGGGCAGGCCCGCCTCGTCGACGGTCGGAATATCGGGCGCGGATGCAAGCCTTGTCGGCGAGGTCACCGCAAACGCCTTGATCGCCCCGTTCTTGTATTGCGGCAGCGAGTTCGAGGCCTGGTCGAACATGATGTCGATCTGGCCTGCGACGAGATCGATCATCGCGGGCCCGGCGCCGCGATAGGGCACGAACTGGAAGTCGGTGCCGGTCTTCTCCTTGAAGAAGACGCCGGCGACATGTGCGCCCGTGCCCGCGCCGGCCGTGCCCGCAGTGGCCTTGCCGGGATTGGCCTTGAGCCAGGCAATCATCTCTTTCAGGTTGTTGGCCTCGAGCGACTTCCGGCCGACGATGAGCTGCGTGCCCATCGCGATGGTCGCAACCGGCTCGAAATCGGCAAGCACGTCATAGGGCAGCTTGAAGATCGCGCCGTTGAGCACATGCGTGCCCCAATGGCCGATGGTGATCGTCGTGCCGTCGGGCGCCGCGCGCGCGACGCGGGCACCGGCGATGCTGCCGGAGGCTCCGGCCACATTCTCGACCACGACCGTGGTGTGCAATTCCGCAGCGATCCGATCGGACAGGATGCGCGCCAGCGTGTCGGTCGGCCCGCCCGCCGCGAACGGCACCACAAGAGTGATGGGGCGCGAGGGAAACGGCTGGGCGCCTGCCGGCGAGGTCCACGCCGCACATCCAAGCAACGCGCATACGACAATCACATGACCGCGTAACACGGCCCACAGCCCCCGCATCAGTCTCTCCCACCCTTTTTGCCGCCCGCTTGTTGGCAGCGGGCTGGAGCCGGAGTGAACGCTGCCGGGCGGGCCGAGGCAAGCTGGAAATTATCCAGCTGCCCGCCGTGGGGTCAGATTTGCGGCACTGTCGGCCGGCGGCGCGATGTGCATCAAAATGGTCTGCGTGGCGGACGCGACCTCGATGCCGTGCTGCTGGAAACGCTGCTTCATGCGGCGGTTGAATTCGCGCTGGACCGGCCAGCGGCCGGCCTCGGTGCAACGGATCTGGCCGACGATCGACACCATGGCACCGTCGACCTTGTCGATGCCCCAGAGCTCGAGATCGCCGCGGATCAGCGCGCGGAAGTCCGGCTCGCGGCGCATCTCGTCGACGATGTCCTTGAGGATCTGACCGGCCCGATCCGTATCCTCCTTGTAGGCCACGTTGACGCTGACCGAGGCATTGCCGGCGCCGCGGCTCGCATTGGTGATGGTCGTGACCGCGCTGAACGGCACGATATGCACGGCGCCGTCGCCGGCGCGAAGCCGGATGGTTCGGATCGAGACGTTCTCGACGACACCGGAGAGACCCGACACGCTGACGGTGTCGCCGACCTGCACCGTGTTCTCCAAGAGCAGGAACAGGCCGGTGATTAGGTCCTGCACCAGTTTCTGCGAGCCGAAGCCGATGGCGATGCCGACGATGCCGGCGCCCGCGAGCAGCGGGGCGACATTGACGCCGATTTCGCTCAGCGCCGTGAGGCCGACGACAGTGGCGATCAGGCAGAGCAGCGCGGTGCGCAGCATCGGCTGGAAAGTGCGCAGGCGTGCGGCACGGGCATAATGGCCGTCCCGCGACAGCGCGTTGATCTGGCGGTCCAGCAGCGCGTTGGCGATTTCCCAGATCGCCGCAGCGACGAAGACGGCGATGCCGATCGTCACCACCGCCGAGATCAGCCGGCTGCCGATCTGGCCGCCATAGAACCAGACGATGGCGTCCACGCCCCAGACCTCGAGCACGGCCACGAAGCCGATGAAGGCGATCACGCCGGAGACGATCTTGCGCAGCAGCGGCAGATAGCGGTTGGCGCGGGTCTCCAGCCCCGGAAAGCGCTGCAGGATCTCCGGCTTGATGCGGAAGCCGCGGTCGATCAGACCCAGCGTCAGCATGATGGCCACACGCGTGAGCAGCGCCACCACGACGGTGCCGACGAAATATTGCAGCAGCAGCGAATAGCCGTTGCGGATGTTCAGCGCCCACACCGCCCACAGCGCGAGATCGAGCGCGATGGCAAGATAATGCCAGCCGCCGGCGATGCGGTTGCGCAGCCGCGCCGCGATCCCCTGCCGGTCAGCCGGGGCACGGATGGCTTCGGCGACCTGACGACGGCATTGCAGGATGATGACGGCGATGAAGAGATGCACGACCAGCATCACCATGCGAATGAGCGCGGCATAGCCGGCCCGATGCAGGCCAAGCAGCAGCGCCACATTGGCGAAGGCGATGCCGGAGACGCCGACGCCGACGATGCGGCGCGCCCAGATCTCGATATAGGCCGCAGTCTCGGGGCGAACCGGAAGCAGGCCGAACGGCGCGGCCAGCGCCCGGACCACGCAAATGAGGCCGCGCGAGAACGCGTAGGCATTGACGACCGCGAGGATCACGAGGCGAACGGTAGTCGGCTCGCCGATCTCCGTTCCGAGCAGCGCGGTGGAAACGCCCATGAAGATGAACACGGGAAGCAGCTCGAGCACGAAACGCCCGAGCACGAAGGGCAGCCGCAGCATCACCTGCCAGATCCGCGCCAGGTTGTGGCGGCGCCTGTGCAGCTCGGGCGCGGGAGTAACGTCCGCCACCGATGACGGTGGATCGGCGATCGGCAGCACCTGCGCCGGCAAGCGCGCGGTTTGCGGCACGCGTCCCTCCAGGAACGCGACCGGACGCCGGATCAGGCGGAAGATCAGCCATTCGGCCGCGAGCGCGCAGCCGAGCACCAGCGCGAGCTTCCAGGCGATCTCGATCAGGAGATTGTAGGCGGCAGGATCGTTCGCGGTGCGCACGATCCAGTAATAGAAGGCTGGAAAGTGCGTGAGGGTTCGCGCCATGCTCGCGATCTCGCTCGAGATCTCGCCGATCTGCTCCGACACCGTGAGCAGAAGCTGGGCGCCGAGACCGTCGGCCGAGAGCGGGATCGGCGATTTCGCCTCGGGCGCGGGCGACTGCTGACCGGACGCACTCGCAATGGCGCGCAGCGTGTCGATCATCTGCGCGCGCTTCTTGTCGTCCTGAAGGGTCTCCAGCGCCCGCTTGGCCTCGTCGGGCGACAGCGCGGCCGCGCTATTGGCCGCCGGCGCAGGCGGCTCTGCGTGGGTCGGAGAGAAGGCGAGAAAGAAGGCAGCGAGAAGCGCCGAGGCAAGCTTATGCGACACGCGGATTCCCCAAAATAAATGAAATGCGCCAGCGGAATCGTGACCGCCCGAAGCAGTGTGTCATGTCGGATCGTGGGTATTCGCCCCGATCCTGTGTCGGAAGTTTGCCAATGAGGCGACATTCTCTTGGCATTTGCTGCAACGCAGATGTGATGGAACCCATCCATGGCCTGTGTCGCAAAAGCATGCGAAATTGCGGCGGGAATTCGGGGGCATCACATGACAGATTTCGATCGGCGCCAGCTCGTGCTTGCGGGAGCTGCGATCCTGCTTGGCACGCGATCCGCGATCGCGCAGACGGGACCGACCTTCACCTATCGCAGCATCGCCGTCGACACCAGCGCCGCGCAGGCCGCGCCCAACATCAAGGACATCGTTGCCTCGCTGAAGCACCAGATCGACATCGTCGTCGGCTGCGGGGCCAAGCCCGAGATCATGACCTTCTTCAAGAGCCAGCCGGTCGCGGTCAAGCCTGGGCAGGGCGACGGCGGCGGACATTTCTCGTCAAAGGTCGATGGCGTGACGGTCGATGCATCGATCGTCCCGCCCGAGAAGCCGGTGCTGCTGTACGCCAATCATTTTCGTGTCCTGCCGGGCGCATTGCAGAACCCCGACCTGTTGCGCTTCTATGGGATCGCACGGCAGAACGAACTCTATCCGCCGGACGCCTACGTGCTGAAGAACGTGCAGGAATATTTTGCCGTGACGGGAAGCCTCTATCTCTGGGGCAATGTCGACCGTCCGCCGTTCAATCGCACGACGCTCCACGACAAGCAGCCGGTCTACTATCAATGGTTTGGTGATCTCTTCGGCGTGCAGAAGGCGTAGCGCGCAGCCAGCCCAAAACGCACAGCGCCGGGTAGGTAGGGGCTTTGCCTCACTGATGCAGCCCTCTAGACCTTTACCCGGCGTGCCGTTCGCGGTTTCTGCCGCTATGCGATAGTCCGAACGAGCTCCATCGCATTTAACGCGGCTGGATTTGCGGAGGTGGCGTCATAGACCTCCCCTTGCTCTCGAGATGGATGTTCCGCGTCGCGTATTCGCGACCCTCATGATGCTCCTCCCGTGACTTAAAACTGTCAAGCAGGATCAATGGCTTTCAAATCACTTTTGCGGACGCGTTCCATGCGTTACCCGCGACAGATTGGCCGTGAAACAGCGGAATAAATCCCTCGACGCAGCGTTTGTGTCGAAGGGAATACTCGCCTCTCCCGCCCCATCCTTTTTCAGAAAGCCAGAGATGAAAGCATCATTTTGCATCGCCGTTCTCGCTGCCCTCGTGACCGGGTCAGCATTCGCGCAAAGCCCGCCGCAGACCTCGACCCGCAAGGTCGACGGCACCGAGAACGTCTACGTCTTCCGCTATGGCGGCCATCAGTCCATGTTCGTGGTGACGCCGCAAGGCGTGATCGCGACCGACCCGATCTCTTACTTGCGTCCCGCAAAACCCTATATCGACGCGATCAAGGCGGTTACCGACAAGCCGATCAAATACGTCATCTACAGCCACCACCATTACGACCACATCGCGGGCGGCCAGCCCTTCAAGGATCTCGGCGCCACCTTCATCGCGCACAGGTGGACCAAGGAGCGCCTGCTCGAGCTGAAGAAGCAGAACTCGCTGCTCGCGGACGTGGTGATGCCGGACGAGGTGGTCGGTGACCAGAAGATCATCAAGCTCGGCGGCACCACGCTCGAGCTCGACTATGTCGGCCGCAACCATTCCGACAATTCGCTGGTGATGCGGCTGCCGAAGGAGAAGATCGTCTTCGTCGTCGACTTCGCGCCGATCGAATCCGTCCAGTTCCGCAACATCCCCGACAACGCCTCGCCGCTGGAATATATCGCCTCGCTGAAGAAGCTGGCCTCGCTCGACTGGGAGCGGATGATCCCCGGCCATCCTTATGCGGGCGGCCGCTTCGGCACCAAGAAGGACGTCGAGGACGACATCGCCTACATGGAGGACCTCTCGGCGGAGGTGAAGAAGGCGGCAGACGCCGGCAAATGCTTCGACACCGCGATGAAGGAGGTGAAGCTGCCGAAATACGAGAAGTGGGCGAATTACGAGGCCAGCCTTCCCGCCAATGTCGAGCGCTTCTGCTACTGGTGGGGCCGCGGGTACTGACAGGCGGCTTGCACAGAAGCCGTAGGGTGGGCAAAGGCGCGCCAGCGCCGTGCCCACCACTTCGATCGGGTCAAAGATTGGTGGGCACGCTTGCGCTTTGCCCACCCTACGGGACCTGAGATCGCGGCCCTCACCGCTTTCCCTTCCCCTCCCGCTCCAGCGCCTTGCGCACCGCCTCGAACTCCGCCAGCGACGCCTTGTCGGCGCGGGGGAAGCGCAGGTCGAGCTTTTCGAGCGTGGCATTGATCACCGAGCCGATTACGACGCGGGCGAACCATTTGTGGTCGGCGGGGACGACGTACCACGGCGCATGGGACGTTGCGGTGTGGCGAACGATGTCCTGATAGACCGCCTGGTAACGCGGCCACAAGGCGCGCTCCTTGATGTCGTCCATCGAGAATTTCCATTGCTTGGCCGGCTCCTCCAGCCGGTCGAGAAAGCGCTTGCGCTGCTCTTCCTTGGAGAGATTGAGGAAGAACTTCAGCACCACGGTGCCGTTGCGGCAGAGATAGCGCTCGAAGGCGGAGATGTCCTCGAAGCGCTCCTTCCAGATGTTCTTGGTGACGAGCTTCGGCGGCAGCTTCTCCTTGGCAAGGATCTCCGGGTGCACGCGTGTCACCAGGCATTCCTCGTAGTGAGAGCGGTTGAAGATGCCGATATGTCCGCGCTCGGGCAACGCGATTACGTGGCGCCAGAGGAAGTCGTGATCGAGCTCTTTGCTCGTCGGCGCCTTGAAGGCGGAGACTTCGCAGCCCTGCGGATTGATCCCCTCGAAGATCGCCTTGATCGCGCTATCCTTGCCGCCGGCGTCCATGGCCTGGAACACGATCAGCAGCGACCAGCGGTCCTGGGCATAGAGCCTTTCCTGGAACTCGATCAGGCGCTTCTTGTTGGCGTCGAGAATCTCCTGCGCCTTCTCCTTATCGAGATCGCTCCTCTCGTTGGTCTTGTGGTCCTTGAGGTGAAACTTGCCCGAACCATCATAGCGGAACGGCGTGATGTAGTGGTCAAGTTCCTGGGCGAGCGATTTGGACGGCTTCTTGCTCATGAGCGCGGGGCACCTTGCGTTGCGGCTTCAGTCGGTCGAGCACGCTACCAAGGATGCCTTTGGGAAGGAATATGATGAAAAGCACGAGCAGCACGCCGTAGACGAGGTTGTCCCAGCCGACCGCCTTGGTGCCGAAGCCGATGCGTAAGGTCTCCGCCAGCAGGATGGTGATGACGGCGCCCACAGTCGGGCCGAGCGAGACGAACAGGCCGCCAACGATGGCGGCGAACACCATCTGGAGCGACACCGCGATGCCGCTGACGGTGTCGGGCGTGATGAACATCTGGTACTGGCAGTAAATGGCGCCCGCGAGCGCCGTCATCAGCGCGCTGAGTAGCGTGATCTTCAGCTTCTCCGCGGTGACGTCGACGCCGGCGGCGGCCGCCGCATCCTCGTCCTCGGAGATCGCCTCCAGCGCATAGCGCGCCATGCTGCGGTCGACCCAGTGCCAGACCACGATGCCGAACAGCCAGACCGCGAGCGCGATCAGGTACCAGGTCGTCTTGTCGTCGAATTGCAGCGCCAGCAGCTTGTTGCCTGTGGCGCGGTTCGGCGTGTAGCCGAGCGAGCCGCCGGTATAGTCGCGCGTTGCGGTGATGACCTGGAGCACGATGCCTGACAACGCGAGTGTCACCAGCACGAAATAATGCCCGGTGATGCGGAAGCGGAAGCAGGGATAGCCGACGATCAGCGCCAGCGCGCCGGCCGCGACCATGCTGATGGGGATGCCGATCCAGGGCGACAGTCCCAGATGGTTCCAGAGCAACGCGGTGACGTAGGCGCCGATGCCCATGAAGCCGCCATGGCCGAGTGAGACGAGGCCGAACCGGCCCATCATCGACCAGGACGTATAGGCGAACGACCAGATCAGGATCAGCACCAGGATGTGGAGATGATAGGGATCGCGATAGACGAAGGGCAGCGCGACCAGCGCCGCCAATCCCACTGTCCAGGCTGCAAGCCGCCCCTGCCCCATCATCGGCGCCTCGCAAGCAGGCCCGCGGGCCGGATGAACATCATGACGATGAAGAAAGCGAAGGCGAGCACGTAGCCCCATTCGAGATCGGAGAACAGGCCGCCGAGCGAGATGATCTCGGCGAACACGAAGGCGGCAATGAAGCCACCGATGAAATTGCCGAGGCCCCCGAGCACGCAGATCAGGAAGGTGATCGGCCCGAAGGAAAGGCCGACGAAGGGATGCACGTCGTATTGCAGCACCAGGAGGCACGCGGCGAGCCCGGCCAGCGCGCCGCCGAGCGCTGAGGTGATGAGATAGATCCGCTTCGTATCGACGCCCATCAGCGCCATGATCTGTCGGTCCTGCGAGATCGCGCGGATCGCGGTGCCGGTGAAGGTCCGCGTCATGAACAGATAGACGGCGACCATGCCGACCAGCGCGGCCAGGAACGAGAGCAGCCGGGCGTAGCTGAAATTCATATCGCCGAAGGCGAGCACCGGCAGGCGGATGCCGAGATTGCGGAAGTCGATGCCAAAGGCGACCGTGGCGAAGCTCTGCAGCACGAACAGCACGCCGCCGGTCGCGAGCAGCTGGTTGATCGGCGGCGCCGTGAGCAGCGGCGCGATCACGAGGTAGTGCAAGAGAGCCCCGAGGATCGCGACCAGCACAATGGTGAGTGGCGCGGCGACGAAATAGCTGACGCCATAATACTGCACCATGAAATACATGGCATACATGCCGATCATCACCAGCTCGGCGTAGCAGATCCAGGTCACGTCGATGACGCCGAAGATCAGGTTGAGCCCGAGCGCAAGCAGCGCCAGCACGCCACCGAGCAGGATGCCGTTGATCACGGCCTCCAACAGGTAGATATCGAATACGTCCAGGAACGCCTGCATGAACCTCACACCCCGAGATACGCTTCCTTGACCGTGTCGCTCGCCAGCATTTCGGCCGACGTGCCGGACGCGCGGATGCTGCCGGCCTCGATCAGATAGGCGCGATCGACCACCTTCAGCACCTGCTGCACGTTCTGCTCGACGATCAGCACCGTCAGCCCGCTGGCGCGGATCCGCTTCACCAGCTCGAACACCTGCTGCACCACGACCGGCGCGAGTCCCGCTGAGGGCTCGTCGAGCAGCAGCAGCTTTGGTTTGGACATCAGCGCGCGGCCGATCGCGCACATCTGCTGCTCGCCCCCTGACATGGTGCCGGCCATCTGGTGGCGGCGCTCCTTCAGGCGCGGAAACAGGTCGAACACGACCTCCAGCCGCTCGGCATAGTGACCGCGCGCCTCCTTCATGAACGCGCCCATCTTGAGATTGTCGTCGACCGTGAGCTGCGGAAACAGCCGCCGGTTCTCCGGCACATGCGCAATGCCGAGGCTGACGATCTTGTGCGGCGGCGTCGCGACGACGTCGACGCCCTCCATGGCGATCGACCCGCGCGAGGGACGGATCAGGCCGGAGATGACGCGCATCAGGGTGGTCTTGCCGGCGCCGTTCGGGCCGATGACGCCGACGGCCTCGCCCGCCTTCACGTCGAGATCGACGTCGAACAGCGCCTGGAAGGTGCCGTAGCCGGCATTGACGCCGCGGATCCCCAGCATCACTGCCCTCCCGCGCGGCGGCGCGCTTCGGCGGCGGCGGCCTGCGTGGTCTCGGCATCGGTGCCGAGATAGACCTCGATGACGCGCGGATCGCCCGCAACCGCGCTCGGCAGCCCTTCCGAGATCTTCTCGCCGTGATCGAGCACCATGACGCGGTCGACGACGCGCATCAGCACGCCCATGATGTGCTCGACCCAGATGATGGTGATGCCGAGTTCGTCGCGGATGTTGCGCAGCATGTCCGCCGCCTGGTCCATCTCGGCCTCGTCGAGGCCGCCGAGGCTCTCGTCGGCCAGCAGCAATTTTGGCGCAGTGGCGAGCGCTTTCGCCAGCTCGAGCTTCTTCAGGCCGGCGGCGCCGAGGCCATCGACGCTGGCATGGCGATCGGTCGGCAGGCCGACCATGGCGAGCGATCGCTCGGCCGCTTCCTCGGCCTTGATGCGGCTGTGCCGGCCCTGGCCGTAGAAGCCTGCGAGCGCAACGTTCTCGAAAATGGTCAGGCGGCGGAAGGGACGCGGAATCTGGAAGGTGCGGCCAATGCCGCGATTGATGATCCGGTGCGGCGCGAGGCCCGCGATCTCATGCCCGGCGAACAGGATCGAGCCGGAGCTTGGCGCCAGCGTGCCGGACAGCATGTTGAAGATCGTGCTCTTGCCCGAGCCGTTGGGGCCGATCAGGCCGAGGATCTCGCCCTGATCGACCCTGAACGACACATTGTTCACGGCGGTGAAGCCGCCGAACCGCTTCACCAGCCCGCTGACTTCCAGCACCACCGCTCTCCGCCTCTACTGGTTGCTGTAGGTGGTGCCCTTCGGCAGCGGCAGCACGGCCTCGCGCTGCGCCTGGCTTTTGGGCCACACCACATGGGACTTGTCGTCGATGTACTGGATCACGACGGGGAACGAGCGCTCGTTCTGACCCGCCATCGGCGTGCCCTCGCCGTAGAACTTGACGCCGAAACCGAGCATGGTCCCGCCCTCGGGGATATCAGTGTCGAGCGCGGCCTTGCGCAGCGCATCGGGATCGACCCCGCCGTACTTCTTGATCGCGCGGGGCAGCACGTCGCTCATGAACACATAGGTGTTCGACGCACCGATGCCGACATGGGCCGAACGGATGGCGACGCCGGGCCTGATCTTGTCGAACTCCTCGCCGACCATCTTGATGACGGCCGGAAGCTTCGGATCCATCGTCTTCTGGTTGGCGAGCCAGATCGAGATCGGGTCGGTGTTGAAGATGTAGGTGGCGTCGGCGCCCATGCCCTCCTTGAGCTTCTCATAGACGCCGTAGCCCGCGCCATGGCCCATCAGCGCGCCGAACTTCAGCCCCTGCTCGCGAGCCTGCCGCAGCAGCAGCGTGATGTCGGGGTTGTAGCCGGTGTGGAATATGACATCCGGCTTGGCGCGCTTCAGCTTGGTCACGAGCGCTGAGAGGTCGGGCGCGGTCGCCGAATAGCCCTCCTTCATCACGACATTGAAGCCCGCCTTCTTGGCGCCGGCCTCGTTGCCCCTGGAGACGTCGACGCCATAGGCGCCGTCCTCGTGGATGATGGCGACGCGCAGCTCGCTCGGCTCCTTGCCGAACTTTGCCTTGGCATTCTGCGCGATGAAATCCATCGTCATCATGCCGAACTGGTCGCCGCTCGCCTGCGGGCGGAAGACGTATTTGTAGCCCTTGTCGTTGAACACGGCCGACGAGATGCAAGTCGTCATCCACATGAACTTTTTGAGCTGCTCGACACGCGCGGCGACCGGCACGCACTGCGCCGAGGAAAAGAAGCCGAGCACCATGTCGACCTTTTCCTGCTCGAGCAGGCGGACGGATTCGTTGATGGCGATGTCGGGCTTGCTTTGCGCGTCGGCATAGACCGCCTCGATCTTGTGGCCCTCGACGCCGGTCTTGGCGAAATGGTCGAGGACGATCTTTGCGCCGATATAGCCGAGTTCAGATCCGCCGCCCGCGAGAGGCCCGGTCAAATCAAAGACGACGCCGATCTTGATCTTCTTCTCCTGAGCTTCGGCGGACACCGCCAAGCCCGTCGCTGCTATCGCGACCAACAGCCCACGTACCAAGCGGGCAGCCATGCGCAGGCGCATCTAAACCTCCCTGGACGATTGTGCATTGCATTCTCCTTGGTTTTATTTTTTGCCCATCACATGGGCTGCGCGCAGCGATGTCAAGCCTCGCGCATCAGCGCGAGGCGAACTGCTGCTCGACGAAGGCCGTGACAAATCGCGGCATGGACGGCTTGAGATCATCGATCCCGCGCACGAGATGGATGGCCGACAATTCGGGCTCGGCCTCGCGCGCGAGATTGGCTTCGATGCGGGCACGGGCGACGTCGCCCGGCACATCCAGGTTGAGGACCCGTATCATTGCAAGAGCTGGACCGGTGAAGACGCAGTGCCAGTCCGGCTCGGCCCGGCAGTCGGCCTCGGACAGGCCGGTCTCCTCGGCGAGCTCGCGGACGACGCTGCCGGGAATGTCGAGTATCCCGTCCCTGACGTCGTCGAGATCGGGCGTGCCGGACGGGAAATAGATGCGGCCGCTATTGGAGGTGTGATGCGCCATCTCACCCATGATGAAGGCGCCGTCGGAGCTGCGCAGCGCGCCCATGCCAAAACCGTTGAACACCCCCCTGTCGGGATAGCCCCAGTCCCGCCAGGCGAGGAAGCTGGCGAAATCGGTCTCGAAATAGGTCGCGGAGAGATGGCCATCCGTGAACACGGCATCGCGCCCAAGCAGGACGCGGCCGTTCCAGATCTTCGGCCGCTCGCGCTGCTGCTGGGCGAAATGCGCCGCGATCTCGTCGCGGCGCTCCTCCGCGAACGGCCAGACGGCCGGCCGCACGGCAAGATCAAGCGTCGTGACGCGATGGATGGTGAGTGACGTCATGACGCCTGATTACAACGTGTTCGCGTCAGTTATTTGGCACTTCCCGTGGTCTTCTTGGCCTGATCGACGAACTTGTTGGTAAAAGTCTTGCTGACGTCGATCTTGGCGTTGGCGACCTCGGGCGAGCCGACGCTGAACACTGCGAGCACGGCGTCCGCGCCCTTCGGGTCCATCTTGCCGGTCTCGGAGAACATCGGGATCGTGTTCTTCAGCGCGGCGAGATAGAGGTCCTTGTTCTTGCCGACCATCTCCTCCGGCATCTTCGCCATGATGTCCTCGGGCGAATGCGAATGGATCCAGGCGATCGTCGCGAGCATCGCGTTGGTCAGTGCCTGCGTTTCCTTTTCGTGCCCGTTAATCCAGGCGACGGTCGAATACAGCGCGCCGCCCGGATATTCGCCGCCGAACGTCTCGAGGGTGTCCTTCTGAGTGCGGGTGTCAGAGAGGATGCGCAGATCCTTGTGGCTGCCCTGGAGCACGGTCACGGAGGGATCGAGCATCACGGCGGCGTCGAGCTGCCCTTGCTCCATGGCCGCGACCGCGGTCGCGCCGAGGCCGACGCCGATCACGGCGGTGCCGGCAGGATCAAGGCCGTTCTTCTTCAGGAGATATTTCAGGAAGAAGTCGGTGGAGGAGCCGGGCGCGCTGACGCCGACCTTCTTGCCGGCGAGATCCTTGACCGACTTGATGTCATTGGTGCGCGAGGGCGCGACCACGAGCACGAGGCCGGGATAGCGGTCGTAGACCACGAAGGCCTGAAGCTCCTGCTTCTTGGCGGCGAGGTTGACGCAATGGTCGAAATAGCCGGAGACGACGTCGGCGCTGCCGCCGAGCACGGCCTTGAGCGCGTCCGAGCCGCCCTTGAGGTCGACCAGATCGACGTTCAGGCCGGCTTTCTCGTACTCGCCGAGCTGCTTGGCCAGCACTGTCGGCAGATAGCACAGGCAGGCGCCGCCACCGATCGCGACGGTCACCTTGCTTTGGGCCGAAGCAAGACCGGTGGTGAGCGTCAGCGCGAGCAGCGCGCCGGCGAGCCTGGCAATCGTGTTCTTCATTGGTTTCCTCCGTTCGGCTGGCGGCACCATAGAGCAGCGGGACCGGCTTGAGAAGCACCGCTTAAGTGCGACTAGCCATTGGTCTTTCGACGCAATAGCATCCGCCCACAACAACAATTCTTGATGGGGAGGATCATCCATGAATCGCCTTGTTGCCGGACTGTCGATCGCCGCCGCCTTTGCCGCCGGATGCGGTGCCAACCAGCTGCTCCGGCCGGCATTGGCCGCCGAGAACATCACCGCGCAGATCATCCACACCGGCGAGATGGAGGGCGACGCGCTCGGGGCCGCCAACAATGTCGGCTACCGCTCAAAGATGTTCGCCAGCGCCGACGGCGCCACCATCTCGATCCAGGTCGGCAATGTGCCCAAGCACATGCACCCCAACACCAACGAGATCCAGTACATCCTGGACGGAACCGGGACGATCTGGCTCGGCGACAAGGAGGTCACGGTGAAACCGGGCGATCTCGTGATCATCCCGAAGGGCACGCCGCATGGTGGCACCAAGCCGATCAGCGGTCAGGTCAAGGCGATCGCGATCAAGACGCCCCCACAGGCGCCTGACGATACCAAGCTGCTGGACTGAGCTCTTGCTATCAGGGGCTCGCGCCGATGCGCGGGCCCTCCACTGCTAGCCGCGCCCGTCCGACGCGGTCGGCCGCCACACCAGGAGGCGGCGCTCGACCAGCGTGACGCCGAAATCGATCAGGATCACGAAAGCCGACAGCACGAACATGCCGGCGAACACGCCCGCGACATCGAACACGCCCTCGGCCTGCTGGATGAGATAGCCGAGCCCCGCGGCCGATCCCAGATATTCGCCGACGACCGCGCCGACCACGGCGAAGCCGACCGACGTGTGCAGCGAGGAGAACATCCAGGACAGCGCCGAGGGCCAATAGACGTGCTGCATCAGCTGCCGTTCGCTCATGCCGAGCATGCGGCCGTTGTCGAGCACGGTGCGGCTGACCTCCTTGACGCCCTGATAGACGTTGAAGAACACGATGAAGAATACCAGCGTCACGCCGAGCGCGACCTTGGACCAGATACCGAGGCCGAGCCACAGCGCGAAGATCGGCGCCAGCACGACGCGCGGCAGCGCGTTGACCATCTTCACATAGGGATCGAACACCGCGGCAACGAGCGGCTGGCGTGCGAACCAGAAGCCGATCAGCACACCGCCGAGCGAGCCGATCACGAAGGCGAGGATCGATTCTGCCAGCGTGATGCCGAGATGCTTCCAGATCACGCCGGAGGCGAACCATTTCACGATCTGGCTGAACACGTCGACCGGGTTGGAGAAAAAGAACGGCGGCAGCAGGATTTTTCCGAACACCGGCACGCTCGAAAAGACTTGCCACATCGCGAGGCAGACAACGGCGACCAGGACTTGCAGCGCAAGCAGCGTGACGCGCGACATCAGACCGCCTCCGCCGCCTGGGTGGATTGCGCGTAGCCCTTCATCACCTCGTCCTTGAGCACGCTCCAGATCTCGCGATGGAGTGCGTGAAACTCCTTGTCGAGCCGCACCTCGAAAATGTCGCGCGGCCGGGGGAGCGTGACGCGCCAGTCGCCGATGATACGCGAGGACGGTCCCGCTGACATGATCACGACGCGGTCGGCAAGCGCGATCGCCTCTTCGAGATCATGGGTGACGAACAGCACGGCCTTGCGGTCGGCGTTCCAGAGGTCGAGCAGCAGATTGCCCATCACCTGGCGCGTCTGCGCATCGAGGGGGCCGAACGGTTCGTCCATCAGGAGGATTTTTGGATCGCGGATCAGGACCTGCGCCAGCGCCACGCGCTTGCGCTGGCCGCCCGACAGCATGTGCGGATAGCGCCCCGCGAAGGCGCCGAGGCCGACCGACGTCAGCCATTTCTGCGCCAGCGGCAGCGCCTCTGCGCGCGGCGTGCCCTTGATCTCGAGCCCGATCGCGACATTGTCGAGCGCCGTCTTCCAGGGAAACAGCGCATCGGCCTGGAACAGGTAGCCGGCATCCCGGTTCAGCCCCGCGAGCGGCCGGTCGAATATCTTGACACTGCCGGCGGCCGGCTTGAGCAGGCCTGCGGCGGCGTTGAGCAGCGTCGATTTCCCGCACCCCGTGGGGCCGACGATGGCGACGAACTCGCCCTGCGCGACCGAAAGATGCGCCTTCTCCACCGCCGTATAAACCCGGCCGTCCCCGAGCCGGAACGCAACCTTGGCATCTTCCAGCGCCACTGCCGTGGGCGTTGTCATGTGTTCCCTCCGAACCTCGCCCGATGCCTTAGCCGCTCGCGCGGCCAAGTTCAATCAACCGGCCAAGCGTGCTACGCATGGGCCTTGTCATCCCCTCCCTCCATGGGCGGGGCAGCGAAGCGAGCCCCGCCCGATGCCGTCCAGGCCGATGATTGGCTATGCCCACGTCACCAGAAGCTTCGGCTCCCTCAAGGCCGTTGACGACGTGTCGCTCGACATCGCCGAGGGCGAGTTTGTGGCCATCGTCGGCGGCTCGGGCTCGGGCAAGACGACGCTGCTGCGGCTCGCCAACCGGCTGATCGAGGCGGATGGCGGCACGATCACCGTCGAAGGCGAGGACGTGCAGAACATCGATCCGGTCGCACTACGGCGGCGGATCGGATACGTCTTCCAGAGCGGCGGACTGTTCCCGCATTTGAGTGTTGCCGACAATATCGGGATCACGCCAAGGCTGCTCGGCACGCCCGCGGCGGCGATCGCAACACGCGTCGACGAGCTGCTGGAGCTCGTGCAGCTCGACCGCACCTCCCATCGCGACCGGCTGCCCGAGGCACTCTCAGGCGGCCAGCGCCAGCGCGTCGGCGTGGCGCGGGCGCTCGCGGCAAAGCCCAGGATCGTGCTGATGGACGAGCCGTTCGGCGCGCTCGATCCCCTCACCCGCGATGCGCTCGGCGACGATTATCGCTCGCTGCATCGCAGCCTCGGCCTGACGACAGTCATGATCACGCATGACATGACGGAGGCGATCTTGCTTGCCGACCGTATCGCGGTGATGCACGGCGGGAGGCTGCTGGCGCAGGGCACGCCCGCCGAGCTCTCGCAGAGCAGCGATTCCTACGTGCTGGAGTTGCTGCGCACGCCGCGACGGCAGGTCGAGCGGCTGAATACGCTGCTGCCCACGAGCGGTGCGGCATGAGCCTCCTCAATGATCCGCGCTGGGGCGAGGCGCTGGCGCATCTGCCCGACTATCTCGGCAACCATGTGCGGGTGAGTCTCGCCGCGCTCGCGCTTGGCCTCGCTGCCAGCCTGCCGCTGGCGATCCTGACGCGCAACCGGCCGGCGCCGCGCGCCGTCCTGCTCGCGCTTGCCAGCATCGTGCAGACGGTGCCGGGGCTGGCGCTGCTCGCGCTGTTCTATCCGCTGCTGCTGGCGGCTGCCTCGGTCACGCTCGCCTGGTTCGGCGTGTCATTCTCCGCCTTCGGCTTCCTGCCGGCGATGCTGGCACTGGCGCTCTATTCGATGCTGCCGGTGCTGCGCAACGGCATCACCGGCCTCAACGGCATCGATCCCGCGCTGATCGAAGCCGCGAAGGGCGTCGGCATGACGCCGCGTCAGTCGCTGACGATGGTCGAGCTGCCGCTGGCACTGCCGGTGATGATGGCGGGCATCCGCACCGCCGCGGTGTGGGTGATCGGCACCGCGACACTGTCGACGCCGATCGGGCAGACCAGCCTCGGCAACTACATCTTCGCGGGGTTGCAGACCCAGAACTGGGTGTTCGTGCTGTTCGGCTGCCTTGTCTCGGCCCTGCTGGCGCTCGCCGTCGATCAACTGCTCGGCCTGATCGAGAGCGGCCTGCGCCAACGCAGCCGCTTGCGCACCGCGCTCGGCGGCATCGGCATCGCAGCGCTGGTCGCCGCCACGCTGGTGCCGACGATGAGCCGCTCATCGCAAAGCTATGTCGTCGGCGCCAAGACCTTTGCCGAGCAATATGTGCTCTCGGCGCTGCTCAGAGACCGCCTCCAGGCGGCCGGTCTTGCCGCCACCGCGCGATCAGGCCTCGGCTCCAGCGTGATCTTCGAGGCGCTGAAGGCGGGCGACATCGATCTTTATGTCGACTATTCCGGTACGCTCTGGGCCAATCAATTGCATCGCACCGACATCAAGCCGCGCGCGGAGCTGCTGACCGATTTAAGGACAGCACTCGCGAAGGACAACATCACCCTGCTCGGCGAGCTCGGCTTCGAGAACGCCTATGCGCTGGTGATCCCGAAGAAGCGTGCCGAGGCGCTCGGCGTCCGCAGCATCGCCGATCTCGCCACGCATGCATCGACCCTATCGATTGCAGGCGACTACGAATTCTTCTCGCGCCCGGAATGGGCGGCGCTGCAAAAGGCCTATGGACTTCAGTTCCGCGCCCAGCGCCAGATGCAGCCGGACTTCATGTATGCCGCGGTCGCCAGCGGCGAGGTCGACGTCATCGCCGGCTACACCAGCGACGGCCTGATCGCGAAATACGACCTCACAGCGCTCGACGATCCCAAGCACGCGATTCCGCCCTATGACGCAATCCTGTTGCTGGCGCCGAAGCGCGCCGGGGACGAGAAGCTGCAGGCAGCCCTCAAGCCGCTGCTCGGCAGGATCGACATCGCCACGATGCGCGAAGCCAACCTGCGCGCCAGCGGCAACGACGCGAATTCATCGCCCGATGTGGTGGCGAAGTGGCTGTGGGAGAAGGTGGGCCGGCGCTAAAGCATGATCCGGAAAAGTGCGCAGCGGTTTTCCGAAAAGATCATGCTCAAACAACAAGCTAAAGCGCGATGACGATTCATCCTAATGTCATCGCGCTTTAGGGCGTGCCTCCCCGCGCCGCCGCCCGTGCTAGGCCTTCTCGGTCGCCTCTCCGGCATCGACCCAGTCCTTGAAGCCGCCGACGTTGTAGACGTGACCGTAGCCCATGTCCTGAAGCAGCTTGCCGGCGAGCGCGGAGCGGCCGCCGGAGGCGCAATAGAGGATCACGGTCTTGTCCCTGGCGAGGGACTTGTCGTGATAGGGCGAGTCCGGATCGGCCCGAAACTCCAGCATGCCGCGGGAGATGTTCAGCGCGCCCGGGATCTTGCCGCTCTTCTCGACTTCAGGCGCATCGCGCACGTCGAGCACGAGCGCGCCCTTCCCGATCATCTCTTTCGCCTGGGCCGGGGAGATCTTCGGCACGGCCGCGTTGGCGGCCTCGAGCATCTGTTTCACGGAGATTGGCAAATGACTCCTCCTTAAGGTTCGCGGTTGATCGAGCGCCCCATTACCCGGCATCATCCTTCATCGCGTCCCTCGTTCGGACGAGGACGCGGGACCAAAATATCGACGGACGCGGTGGCGAATGAATGGCCGCGATGAAAACTACAGCCCGCGGATGATCCCGGCATTGATCAGCAACCGGTTCAGCCGCCGCGCCTCGGCGCCGTCCTTGCAGCCGTAGAAGATGCCCTTGCAGCGGAGCATGATCTGCTTCTGCTCGGCGAAGGACGGGTCGAGCGGGATACCGGCGGCCTCCTGGATCACCAGCGGCAGATACGGGCCGTCGACCGTGTCCATCACGGCCTCGCTTTTCACCGGCTCGAAATTGACGGCGTCGATGGCGTAATAGGTCGCGTAGAGGCGCGGATCGTAGGCGTCGAGCTTCTTGCCGATCGCGCCCTCGTCGAGCCCGGGCTCGAGCAGGTTCGGCGCAAATTCGGGCTGGTGATCGCCGTAGCGCACGATCAGGAAGGGCTCGCCCGGAAAACTCTTCTTCAGGCCCGCAACGAACGCCTTGTACTGCTCGGCGCTCATCGCCTGCCGGCGCAGATATTCGTCGATCGACGCCGCATTGCCCGGCGCGCGCCAGGTCGGCAGCAGGTCAGGGCGGAAGCGCGTCTCCCAGGGGAAATGATTGGCGCCGAGATAGATGAAGGTGAACAGCGGCTTGTTCGGCGGCTGCTGGCCCATCAGCTGCAGCGCCTTGTCGTAGAAGAAAGAGTCCGGCTCGACATCCTTGGCGCCGAGATCCCTGGAGTCGAGGAAGCGTTCGACGCCGGTCGTCATCTGGAAGCTGCGCGCGCCCATGAAGCCGCCATAGGCGGGATAGAGCGACATCGTATCGTAGCCGCAGCGGCGCAGCGCCAGCGGCAGGCCGCGCTCGACACGGTTGGATGCGATGCGCGTCACGAAATAGGCGAAGCGGCCGAACGAGCGCGACGACAGCCCGGCGAGCACGTTGTATTCGGTGAACCAGCTCGGCCCGCCATTGCTCTCGGCGAGGAAGGTGCGCTGCTTGCCGTCCCAGGACTTGAAGTGATTGCCATAGCCATGGGGCAACTTGACGCCCTGCGCGGCGCGGATGTCAAAACTCGATTCATCATGGATCATGATGATGTTCGGCCGGCGGCCGGCGGGATGACAGGCATCGACCAGCGGCATGTTGAGCCGCTCATTGGTCGAAGCGGCCGATTCCATGAAGCCGTATTGCGCGAAGTCGGATACCGCGGTGACGCCGGAGCGGAAGAACTTCGAGAGATAGCCGTCGTCGTAATAACCGCGCCAGGCCTCATCCGGATGATAGAGCGAATAGCCGACCAGGGCGGCAAGACAAGCAAGCTTGCAGGCCAGCGCCGGCAAGCGGCGGATGCGGAACGGATCGAGCCACCACAGCGCATACATCAGCGGCAGCGTGACGAGGCCGGCCAGGATCACCGACCAGCGCAAATTCGGGAAGATCGTGAACAGGAATGCGACGGTGTCACGGTCGATCATCATCAGGTCGATGAAGTTGACCGTCATCTGCACGACGTCGTGCTTGAGCCGCGACAGCAGCACCAGCACCACGACCATGGTCAGCGACAGCGCACCCGACAGCGCGGGCCGCCGCAGCAACGTGATCCAGAAGAAGTTGAGGATGCCCCAGGCCAGCGCGAAGGAGAGGCGCGAGCCGAAATCGATCTCGGTCTCGTACATCAGGGCGAGCGCTGCCAGATGCGGCGCGGCAACCGCGAGCAGCCGCCAGATTCCGAGCGCGGCGACGCTCGCCAGCACGGCGGTCGTGGCAGAGGGACCTGGATTGGGCGCGGACGCCATCGACGACACGCAACAGCTGGTCCGGCGCAATGAAACCTAGCCGTCTGGCCGGCCTGGCGGCGGCTAGGGCGTCCGGCGCAGCCGGATGCCTGCACCATGTCACAAAACTGTAACGGAACGGTCAAGGACAGGCAACGCGCGCCGCGACGCGACTTTGGCTTAATCCTGGTGGGCGGCGAACGGCCGCACGGCCAGTTCTATCCCCTCACTCTGAGGAGCCCGTGAAGCGGGCGTCTCGAAGGGCGAGGCCCGGGGCAGCAGTCGGGCCTGCATGGTTCTCGCGGCGATGCGAAGCATCGTCCGCAGACGGCGCTACGCGCCTCCTCACCATGAGGTCAAGCGGACTTCGCGATCCCCGCGATGAACAGGTCGATCACCCCTTCCGCCATCCGGTCGATCTCGCCCTCCGCGACACCCCAGCGCGGAAAGTGGCCGTCGAGATTCATGCGGGCAAAGCCATAGACCAGCGCGCGTCCGGCGATCTGGATACGCTTGAGGTCAGCCGAGCGCAGCAGGCCCTGCGCGGCTGCGTCAGCCAGCATCTGCTCGGTCAGGGCGATCAGCTCAGCATTGTCCCGGGTCAGCTCAGGGGAGCTGCCATGGGCAAAAAAGCGCCCCGTGGAGATGATCTCGAAATGCGCGGGGTTTCGCATCGCCCAGCGCAGATAAGCGAGGCCGAAGGCGCGGAACCGGCCCAGCGGATCGGTGGCTGGTGCCTGGCCAAGGGCCACCTCGATCTCGGTGCGAAAGCGCCGCTGCGCCTCCTCGGCTACAGCTGCCATCAGGGCATCACGGTTGGGGAAGTGCCGGAACGGCGCCCCCGGCGACACCGCGGCCCGACGCGCGGCTTCACGCACGGAGACCTCGGCGCCTTCGGCTGCCAGTTGCAGCGCAGCATCGATTAGCACACGGCGGAGATCGCCGTGATGGTACGGCCGGGCTTCAGAGGCTTGGCGGCGGGCGCGCGGCTTGGACGGCTGTCGGGCAGGCATGGCGTTGTCCTAGCATCACCCGAACGTGAATGTAAGCAGCGATTACACCATTGACGACCTCGCCACCCTCAAATGTAATCGATGATTACATAACCGAGGAAATCGCCATGTCGCAACGTCAAGGTTGGTTCGAAGGCTGGCGGCTGCTGGCCGCCCTCACCCTGAGCCTGATCGCGCTCAGCCTGTGGATCGCCTCGATGCGGCAGTTCGAGGTCGAGGGCGTGCGGATGGTGATCCGCTTTACTGCGCGCAGCTCGCTGCTGCTGTTCTGCCTCGCCTTCAGTGCCGCGGGTCTGGCGCGGCTGTGGCCGAATGCCTGGACGCGCTGGCAGCGTCGCAACCGCCGCTACTTGGGTTTAAGCTTTGCGGCCTCCCACGCCATCCACGCGGTGGCGATCATCGACTTCGCCAACACGGATCCGGCCGGCTTCGCGGAAGCCACCTCGCCCGCCTCCTACGTCTTCGGCGGCATCGGCTATGCCATCATCGTCGCCATGAGCGCGACCTCGTTCGACCGCACCGCCGCGCTGGTCGGACCGCGCGCCTGGCGCGTGCTGCATCTCGCCGGCGGCTATTACCTCTGGTTCCAGTTCATGGTGTCGTTCGGCAAGCGCGTGCCGGCGATGCCGCTCTATGCCGCCTTCCTCATTCCGCTGCTCGCCGTGATGGCACTGCGGCTGATCGCGATGGCCGCCCATCCACGTGGGCGAACCATCGCGGCGGGCTGAACGCCGATCAGGCCTGCGGCAGGAATCCAAGCCGCTTGGCGATGATGCGATCGACCGTCCGTTTCGGCAGCAATGCGCCGATCAGATGGCGCAGCGGGTCGGGCGTGATCTGGTAGCGCACCTTGGGGCTTGCCGCGGTCAGCGCCTCGAACACGACTTCGGCAATCCGCTCGGCCGGCAGGCCTTTGGCGCCAAGGTCCATCATGAACGCCATGACCTTGTTCAGCGCCGGCAGATAGGGCGAGTTCTGGTAGACGGAGAGGTCGATTTGCTCGGCCTTGCTCCAGATCGGCGTCTTCACCGCGCCGGGCGCGACGATGATGACGTCGATGCCGAACAGCATCAGCTCGCGCCGCAGGCTTTCCGACAGCCTCTCAATCGCGTGCTTGGACGTGCAATAAGGCGCCGACAGCGGGTTACCGTTCTTGCCGCAACCGAGCTGATCATCACGATCCGTCCCTTCGCTCCCTTCAGCGACGGGTCCGCGCCCAGCAGCGGCCCGAAGGCCTGCGTCGCGATGACGGGGCCGATGACGTTGATGTCCATCTGGCGGCGAAAGTCGTCTGCCGACAATTCGAGCACGGGGCCGGCGACGGCGATACCGGCGTTGTTGACGAGGCCGGCCAGCGTCTCGCCGCCCAGCGCCTCGCGTACCTGGCGGGCCTCGGCCAGCACGGCTGCCTCGTCGGTGACGTCGAACAGCAGCGGCGTGAAGTTCGCGCCGAACTCATCCTTGAGACGGTCGGCATCGGCCTGCTTGCGGACGCTGCCGAAGACGCGATAGCCGCGCCCGATCAGGAATTTTGCAATGGCCCAGCCGATGCCGGTGGACACGCCGGTGACGACGACGGATCGCATGGTCGCTCCCCCCTTTGAATTCCAGAGATCATGGAGGAGGAAGGCCTTGGTGCGCAATGCCGCCCAGCGCTCAAGCTGAGGTTGCAGGTGTCAGTTCTTAAGATGAAGCGGCGCGTAAACGTCGCGCACGAGATGGATCTGCGCCTTGAAAATACGGATGAAGAGCCGAATCCTTGACTCTGAAGACGCTAGGCTTTTGGCAATCGGCTGCTGCTGAAAAAGTCCTGAAAAACGACGCGAACTCAAGAATATGGTTTAAGCGTCAGTTCTTCGTACTCAGAGGGCACATCAGCTCGCGAAGAATTTGAATGAAGCAGCAATGCTTCGCGCGAGATGAAAAGAGCGAGACCGCTATCTGCGATCTCGCTCGAATATAGTCGCGAAGGTTTAAGATTTGGTTTGGCGAGCGAAGCTTGTGTTTTCGCTCTCGCGTCCGACGCGGCGTAAGCGATACGCCGCGTCGCGACGACGACGACTTAGTTCTTCGACTTGTCGACCAGCGCGCCCTTCTTGATCCAGGGCATCATGTCGCGCAGCTTGGCGCCGACTTCCTCGATCGGGTGCGCAGCGAGCTTGGCGCGCGTCGCCTTGAACGAGGTCTGGTTGACCTTGTTCTCGAGCATCCAGTCGCGGGCGAACTTGCCGCCCTGGATGTCGGCGAGAACGCGCTTCATCTCGGCCTTGGTCTCGGCGGTGACGATGCGGGGACCCGTGACGTACTCGCCGTACTCGGCAGTGTTCGAGATCGAGTAGTTCATGTTGGCGATGCCGCCTTCATAGATCAGGTCGACGATCAGCTTCACTTCGTGCAGGCACTCGAAATAGGCCATCTCCGGGGCGTAGCCGGCTTCGACCAGGGTCTCGTAGCCGCCCTTGATCAGCTCGACCAGACCGCCGCAGAGCACGACCTGCTCGCCGAACAGGTCGGTCTCGCACTCTTCCTTGAAGGTGGTCTCGATGATGCCGGCGCGGCCACCGCCGACGGCCGAAGCGTAGGACAGGCCGAGGTCATGGGCGTTGCCCGAGACGTCCTTGGCGATCGCGATCAGGCAGGGCACGCCGCCGCCGCGCTGATACTCCGAGCGCACGGTGTGGCCGGGGCCCTTCGGCGCGATCATGAGCACGTCGAGGTCGGCGCGCGGATCGAGCAGGTTGAAGTGGACGTTGAGGCCGTGCGCGAACACGAGGGCGGCGCCCTTCTTCATGTTGTCGTGCAGGTGCTCGCGATAGATGTCGCCCTGGAGCTCGTCCGGGGTCAGCATCATGACGAGGTCGGCCCATTTGGCGGCTTCGGCGACTTCCATCACCTTGAAGCCGGCGGCTTCCGCCTTCTTGACCGAGCCCGAGTCTTTGCGGAGCGCAATCGCCACTTCCTTGACGCCGGAGTCCTTCAGGTTGAGCGCATGGGCGTGGCCCTGGCTGCCATAGCCGACGATGGCGACCTTCTTCCCCTTGATCAGGTTCAGGTCGGCGTCGCGATCGTAATAAACACGCATAGTCGTTTCCTCGTTCAGGGCCAAAAGCGGCCGATGGTCAGTGTCCGAAGGGTGAAATTTGCGGATTTCGGGGGCTGTCTAGAGCATTTTGGCCCCTTAAGGAAACCCGTTTCTGCATGGAAATCCGCGACATCATGCATCCATGAAAACGGGGTAGAGGGAGGCGAGCAGCAGGAGCGCCATCAGGATATTGAAGGCGCGGACCAGCCGCTCCGAGGTCAGCACCGGTCGTAGTGCAGTGCCGAACAGAGCCCAAACCACGGTCGAGACGGTGCCGACCAGCAGGCTGATCAGGGTCTGAATCGCGATGTTGAGGGGGAACTGGGCGATCGCCGCGTAGGCGGTGATGGTGCCGATCACGATCACCCAGCCTTTGGCGTTGATCCACTGGAACATGGCCGCGCCCCAGAAGGTCATCGGGCCGCGGCCGCTCTCCCCGCCCGGCGTGGTCGGGCCGGACATGGCGATCACGGCGGCGAGATAAATCAGGTAGGCGGCGCCGGCATATTTCAGGATGGTCTGGAGGACCGGATAGGCCAGGAACACGGTGCCGAGCCCGAGGCCGACGGTGGCGACCATGAAGGCAAAGCCGAGCACGATGCCGACGATGTGCGGAATGGTGCGGCGGAAGCCGTAGGTCAGGCCGGAGGACAACAGCATGATGTTGTTCGGCCCCGGCGTGAAGTACATCACCACCATGAAGGCGAGGAAGGCGTAGAACAGTGAGTAGGCCATCATCATCTCACGCGGTCTTCGGCAGGATCTGCGGGCGCTTTGCCAGCACCATCACCGCAATGCCGCCGATCACAGTCAGCATGCCGGCGAGGCGCAGCGGCCCGAAACGCTCGCCGAACACGATGCTGGACGCCGCCGAGCCGACGAACGGCACCAGCAGCGCGAGCGGCACCACTTGCGCAGCGGGATAATCACGCAGCAGCCGGCCCCACAGCCAATAGGCGATGCTGGTGGAGATCGCGCCGATCATCAGCAGGCAGACGAGGCCGGTCAGCGACATATGGATCAGCGACTTCACGGTCGGCACCGGCCCGTTGACGACGAGTGTCAGCGCGAACAGCGGCACGGCGGTCGCAAGGCAGAGCCAGGCGAACAGGTCGAACATCGGCACGCCGCGCGCGCCACGCAGCAGGAGATTGCCGACCGCGAAGCTGACCGGCGCGATCATCAACACCGCGAAGGCGCCGACGCTGAAATCATAACCTACGGTGCCGCAGATCATCAGCAAGCCCACCGCGGCGATGACGACACCCAGCGTCTGCACCGGCGTCGGACGCTCGCCGAATGCGAGCGCAGCAAAGCCGATGGTGAACAGCGCCTGGCTCTGCACGACGACTGAGGTCAGCCCAACCGGCACGCCATGAGCGATGCCGTAAGCCTGCGATAGGAATTGGCCGAGAAACAGCGTGAAGCTGATCGCGATCAGCAGCGACCAGGCGACCTTGGGCTTGCGGATGAACAGGCACGGCACCGCGGCAATGGAAAAGCGCATCGCCGTCATCAGCTCCGGCGAAAACTCGTCGAGCGCGATCCGGCTTGCCACGAAGGCAAGGCCCCAGATGATCGCCACCAGGAGGGCGATGAGGATGTCGGCCGGCTTCATTGTTGTTTCCGGTTCTGCTTTGTCGTGCAGCCCTGTTTGTTGTTCTAGCCTTGCTCGCCGGCTTTCGGTTTGCGCAGCAGGTAAGTGCCGTGCATGGGTGCGTGGTAATCGGCCGAGACCATGGTGAAGCCGACGTCGGTCAGCATCCGCTCCATCACCCAGCCGAAGGTGGAATATTCGTCGCGCATATGCGTGACGACGCCCTCACGCGAAAAGTCGTGGTTCTTGATCTGGTAGTCGGCCCATTGCTCGACGTCGCGCTCGACCGCGTCAGGCATGGACGCATAGACGATATCGCGCAGATAGAACGTCGCGCCCGGCTTCAGCGCGCGGAAGATCCGCGACATCGCCACCACCTTCCAGAAATCCGGCAGATGATGCAGCGTGAACTCGCTGACGATCAGGTCGTAGGATTCGGGCCGGTAGGCGAAGCTGAGCAGGCCGGCCGACTGGGTGCGCACCGGCGCCTTGCGGTCACGGGCATAGATCTCCGCGAGCGCCAGCATTGCCGGCGAGATGTCGATGGCATCGACTTCGGCTCCCATCAGCGCGGCTTCGGTCGCCAGCACGCCATTGCCGCAGCCGATATCGGCGATGCGCCAGCCGCGCTGTACTCCAAGCATTTTCAGCGCGGCGCGCGCCCGCAGATCGGCATCGTCATGGCTGTCGTAGATCGACGCCACCGCGGGCTCGATGCCCATCCGGTTCCGCTCGTTATAGTACCAGTCGCGCGCCAGCATGGTTCACATCCCTTCGGGCCCGCGGCCGATCGCGGCAACGCCGGTGCGCGACACCTCGACAAGGCCGAGCGGGCGCATCAGGTCGATAAACTGGTTGATCTTGTCGGTATTGCCTGTGATCTCGAACACAAAGCTCTCGGTCGTGGCGTCGATCACGCGGGCGCGGAACGCATCCGCGAGTCGCAGCGCCTCGACGCGATGCTCGCCCTGTCCGCGCACCTTCACCATCGCGAGCTCACGCTCGATCGAGCGTTTGGTCTGGGTCATGTCGACGACCTGATAGACCGGGATCATGCGATCGAGCTGGTGCTTGATCTGCTGGATCACCATCGGCGTGCCCGTCGTGACGATGGTGATGCGCGACAGATGCTTCTGCGCCTCGGTCTCGGAGACCGTGAGGCTCTCGATGTTGTAGCCGCGGCCCGAGAACAGGCCGATGACGCGCGCGAGCACGCCCGGCTCGTTCTGCACGAGCACCGCGAGCGTGTGCGTCTCGTTGGGATCGTGGCGGTCTTCGATGAAGTAGGCGGATGCGGGCTGGTTCATTGTCGTCCCTCTTGTCTCTCCGTCACGCCATCGCTGGCGCGTCCGTCCCGACCCAACGGCGGAACAGATCGAAATCGATATTGCCGCCGGACAGCACGAGACCGACGCGCTTGCCCTTCAGCTTGCTCTTTTCCTGCAGCGCCGCGGCGAGCGCGGCCGCGCCGGCGCCTTCGGCGAGATTATGCGTGTCGATCCAGTAGGCGCGGATCGCCGCAGCGACCTCGTCGTCGGTGACCTGCACGATGCGCGAAGCGCCCTTGCGGATCAGCGCGAGCGCATCCTCGTCAGGGATGCGCGTCGCCATGCCGTCCGCGCGCGTGTTGGCCGTCTCGGTCGTCACGATCTTACCGGCCGCAAACGAGAGCGCGTAGGACGGCGCCTCGGTCGACTGCACGCCGACGATCTCGGTCTTCAGGCCCAGCAGGTCGCGCGCCATGATGCAGCCGCAGATGCCGGAGCCCTGCCCGATCGGCACGTAGAGGACGTCGAGATCGGGCGCAGAGCGAAACAGCTCGAGCGCGTAGGTCGCGACACCCAGCACAAGGTCCGAGTGGAACGACGGCACCATGTGGAGGCCGGCGAACTGCGCGCGGCGCTCGGCTTCCTCGCGCGCGGCCTGAAAGTCTTCGCCATGCTCGACCAGCTCGGCGCCAAACGCCTTCATCGCGCGGTTCTTCTCGACCGAATTGCCGCGCGGCACGTAGATCACCGCAGGCACGCCGTGGCGGCCCGCGGCAAACGCCAGGCTCTGGCCGTGATTGCCGCGCGTCGCCGAGATGATGCCAGGCGTGTTCGGCCGCTCGCGCTTGAGCCGATCGAGATAGACCAGCCCGCCGCGCACCTTGAAGGCGCCGATCGGCGTGTGGTTCTCGTGCTTGACCACGACCTCGGTGCCGAGGCGCTCCGCGAGCAGCGGCCAGCCGCGTGCCGGCGTTGCCGGCACCGCCTGCCCCACGATCGCATGTGCGCGCTCGAGCTCCGTCAGGTCGAACATTGTAGCCCCGCGTACGGTCTGCCCCCTCGCCCCGCTTGCGGGGAGAGGGTCGGGGTGAGGGGGAGTCTCCGCAGGGACGGTGACAGCTGGACTCGCGGAGACTCCCCCTCACCCGGATTGCGCTCGCGCGCAATCCGGCCTCTCCCCGCAAGCGGGGAGAGGCGAAGAGAAGTCGCTCTTCGCTGCTGCGCCATCACCGACTCACACCAGCGCCTTGCCGCCGGCGAACGCCTTCGCGGTCGCTTCGTCGTTGGCCTGCTCGGGCAACAGCATCTCGTTGTGCGCCTTGCCGGAGGGAATCATCGGGAAGCAGTTTTCGAGCGCCGCGACGCGGCAGTCGAACAGCACCGGACGCTTGACCGAGATCATCTCCTGGATGGCGCCGTCGAGATCGGACGGCTTGTGCACCTGCAGGCCGACGCCGCCATAGGCTTCGGCGAGCTTGACGAAATCCGGCAGCGCCTCCGAATAGGAATGCGACAGGCGGTTGCCGTGGAGCAGCTGCTGCCACTGCCGCACCATGCCCATGTACTGGTTGTTCAGGATGAAGATCTTGATCGGCAGCTCGTACTGAACCGCCGTCGACATCTCCTGGATCGTCATCTGCACCGAGGCATCGCCTGCGATGTCGATGACGAGGCTGTCGGGGTGCGCCACCTGCACGCCGACCGCGGCCGGCAGGCCGTAGCCCATGGTGCCGAGACCACCCGAAGTCATCCAACGGTGCGGCTCCTCGAAGCCATAGAACTGCGCCGCCCACATCTGGTGCTGGCCGACTTCGGTCGTGATGTAGGTGTCGCGGCCGCGCGTCGCCTCGAACAGGCTCTGGATCGCGTGCTGCGGCAGGATGACGTCGTTGCTCTTCTTGTAATAGAGCGAGTTGCGGGCACGCCACTGCGCGATCTGCTGCCACCACGCCTTGATGTCGGGCTTCTTCGCCTCCGCCTTGAACACCTGCAGGATGTCGCCGAGGATGTTGCCGCAATCGCCGATGATCGGCACGTCGACGCGGATGTTCTTGTTGATCGAGGACGGATCGATGTCGATGTGGATCTTCTTCGAGTTCGGCGAGAACGCATCGACGCGGCCGGTGATGCGGTCGTCGAAGCGTGCGCCGACGCACAGCATGACGTCGCAATCATGCATCGTCATGTTGGCCTCGTAGGTGCCGTGCATGCCTAGCATGCCGAGCCAGTTCTTGCCCGACGCCGGATAAGCACCCAGGCCCATCAGCGTAGAGGTGATCGGGAAGCCGGTGACCTCGACCAGCTCACGCAGCAGCCTGGTCGCTTCGGGGCCGGAATTGATGACGCCACCGCCGCTGTAGATCACCGGACGCTTGGCATTGGCGAGCAGCGACACGGCCTTGCGGATCTGCGTCGCATCGCCCTTCACGCGCGGCGCGTAGGAGCGGTGCACGTCGGACTTGCGCGGCGGATGATAGGTGCCGGTGGCGAACTGCACGTCCTTGGGAACGTCGACCAGCACCGGGCCCGGACGGCCCGTGGTGGCAACGTAGAAGGCTTCGTGCAGGACCTTGGCGAGGTCGTTGACGTCGCGCACCAGCCAATTGTGCTTGGTGCAGGGACGCGTGATGCCGACCGTGTCGCATTCCTGGAACGCGTCGTTGCCGATCAGATGCGTCGGCACCTGGCCGGAGATGCAGACCAGCGGGATCGAGTCCATCAGCGCGTCGGTCAACGGCGTCACCATATTGGTGGCGCCGGGGCCGGAGGTCACCAGCGCAACGCCCGGCCTGCCGGTCGAGCGCGCATAGCCCTCGGCGGCGTGTCCCGCGCCTTGCTCGTGGCGAACCAGGATGTGCTGGACCTCGCTCTGCTGGAAGATCTCGTCATAGATCGGAAGCACCGCGCCGCCGGGATAGCCGAAAATGTCGGTCACGCCATGATCGATGAGCGCGCGGACGATCATCGCAGCACCGGTCATCTGGTTCGGATCGTGGCTCTTGTCGCTCATTGTCTTGCTCCGGATGCGCTGTTGTCAGCGGCTTCGTTCGTTCTGGGTTCGGGAAATAAAAAAGGCCCCGAAGAGGGACCCTGCACACCGCCTGTCATGTGGATGGCAGCTAGCCACCCCCGGCGGTGTGCCTGGGTACGACGGCGATAAGGAGCTTGGTAATAATGTTACGCATGGTAGGCGCTCGACATCCCAAAGGTTGCGCGAAACATAACGACCAAAGCCTCGATGTCAAGGCAAAGCGGCCGCTTCCGCGTGATTTTGGCAGTGTAACGGTGTTCCCGAGGTTCGGCGAGAGGTAAATGCGGGGACCCGGGCACAAAAGCACGTTAACCGGGATCCCGCGCCACCTTGACGGCAGCCGCCAGCCACCCCCTCGCCTCCTCGAGCTTCACCCATTCGAAGTCAGGCAATTGGTGCCGGAACCAAGTGAATTGCCGCTTGGCGTAGTGCCGGGTGTCCGCGCGACCGATGGTTGCGGCCTCCTCCAGGTTGAGCTCACCGCGCAGATGCCGGATCAGCGCCGGCACGCCATGGGCCTTCATCGCCGGCAACAGCGGATCGAGGTGACGGGCGGCGAGCCGCTCGATTTCCTTCAAAGCGCCGGCGCCCAGCATGGCATCGAAGCGGGCGTCGATGCGGGCATAGAGCTCTTCACGCTCAGGGGCGAGAAACACCGCGCGAAAACTGTCCTTCGGCAGCAGCGGCGGCTGGCCCTCATGATGCCAGTCCAGCAGCGAGCGGCCGGTCGCCTCGACCACTTCGAGCGCGCGTGCGATGCGGGTTCGGTCGCGCAGGTTCAATCGCTCAGCGGCGCGCGGATCGCGCCGCGCGAGTTCCGCGTGCAGCGCCTCGACGCCATTCCGCTCCAGTCGCGCCCGCACGTCGTCGCGGATCTCCGCAGGGATCGGCGGCACCACGGAGAGGCCCGCAGTCAGCGCCTTGAAATAAAGCCCGGTGCCGCCGATGAAGATCGGCAGGCGGCCTTCGCTTTGCGCCTCCTCCAGTGCCTTCGCCGCATCAGCCACCCAGGCGCCGGCCGAGAAATTCACGGCCGCATCGACATGACCATAGAGACGATGCGGAACGCGCGCTTCCTCGCCATGCGTGGGGCGCGCCGTGATGATGCGCAGGTCACGGTACACCTGCATGGAATCGGCATTGATGACGGTACCGCCGGCGCTGATGGCAAGCTCGAGCGCCAGCGCCGACTTGCCGCTGGCGGTCGGGCCTGCGATAAGCACGGCCTTGATCGGATGCCTCTCGCTCACGAAAACCTCAAATGTCCCTCGTCGCCACGCTGATCTGCAACCCCGATAATCCCGCCCTCGACTCCACCATCGTCGACGGCGCCCGTGCCGTGCTGCCTCAGGCAGCGCCTGCGCACTGGCTGTTCGACGGGGTTGCGGTCGACATCCCCTTCGGCGCCGACAGTAACCTCGAAGGCGACCGTCACGCCATCGAAGAGCGGCTCCGCGAGCTGCGCGGCGACCTGCCGATCGACATCGTGGTGCAGCCTGTCGGCTTCCGGCGCAAGAAGCTTTTTCTCGCCGACATGGATTCCACAATGATCGGGCAGGAATGCATCGATGAGCTCGCCGATCTGGTCGGGATGAAGGCCCATGTCGCCGCGATCACCGAACGCGCGATGCGCGGCGAGATCGAGTTCGAGCCGGCGCTGCGCGAGCGCGTCGCGCTGCTGAAGGACCTCCCCGCCAACGTCGTCGACGAAGTGCTGGACAAGCGCATCACGCTGACCCCGGGCGGCCGTGAACTGGTCGCGACCATGCGGAAGCACGGCGCCTATACCTGCCTCGTCTCCGGCGGCTTCACGCTGTTCACGCGCGCGGTCGCCGCAAAGATCGGCTTCCAGGAGAACCGCGCCAACGAGCTCGTCGTGCGCGACGGAAAATTCACCGGCGAGGTGAAGGAGCCGATTCTGGGCCGCGCGGCCAAACTCGCGACGCTGGTGGATCTGATGGAGTCGTTCGATCTCGACGACATCGACTCGGTCGTGGTCGGCGACGGCGCCAACGATCTCGCGATGATCCAGGCAGCGGGGCTGGGTGTGGCGTATCACGCCAAGCCGGCGGTGGCCGCGGCCGCGGCTGCGCGGATCGATCATGGCGATCTCACTGCGCTGCTTTATGCGCAAGGGTATCGTCGGGACGAGTTCGTGGAGGCATAGCCTCCGCCTTCGTCAGCCGTTGCGACACACTCCGCAGCCGTAGGGTGGGCAAAGGCGCGCTTGCGCCGTGCCCACCACTTTTGCTGAGACGGTCGAAAGATGGTGGACACGCTTTCGCTTTGCCACCCTACGAGACCGCCCTTACTGCACGCTCAGCGCAACAAACCGCAGCTCGCCGTCGGCATTCGACACCAGCAGCAGCACCGACTTCTTGCCGTCCTTCTTGAGCTGGTCGACGCGCTTCTGGATGTCGGCGCCGCTCGACACCGCCTCCTGCGCGACCTCGACGATGACGTCGCCGGCGGAGAGACGCTTCTCGGCGGCGTCTGAATTGGCGTCGACATTGGTCACGACCACGCCCTTGACGCTGTCCTTGATCTTGTAGCGCGTGCGCAGATCCTTGCTCAGCACGGCGAGATCGAGGCCGAGCGCCTTCTGCGTCACCGTCTTCTCGGGCGCGGGCTCGTCGGTCTTCACCGCGGCCTGCACCTTCTCAGGATCCTGCAGACGGCCGAGCGTGACCTTCTTGGTCTCTTCCTGACCCTTGCGGATGATGACGACGTCGACTTCCTTGCCGACCGCCGTGTCGGCGACGACACGGGAGAGATCCTTGGGGTCCTTGACGTCCTTGCCGTCGAACTTGACGACGACGTCGCCGGGCTCGATGCCGGCGGGCTTGGCCGGGCCCTTGTCGTCGACGCCCGCAACCAGCGCGCCGCGCGGCGGCTTGATGTTGAGGCTCTCGGCAATCTCGTCGGTGACGCTCTGAATGCGCACGCCCAGCCAGCCGCGGCGCAGCTCGCCGAACTGGCGGAGCTGGTCGACGACGCCCGCGACCGTCTTGGACGGCACGGCGAAGCCGATGCCGATCGAGCCGCCGGAGGGCGAGATGATCAACGTGTTGACGCCGATGACGTCGCCTTCGAGGTTGAACAGCGGGCCACCGGAATTGCCGCGGTTGATGGCGGCGTCGGTCTGGATGTAGCTGTCATAGGGTCCCGAGGAGATGTCGCGATTCTTCGCCGAGACGATGCCCGCGGTCACGGTGCCGCCGAGGCTGAACGGGTTGCCGATCGCGACCACCCAGTCACCAAGGCGCAGCTTGTCGGAATCGCCGAACTTGACCGCAACCAGCGGCTTCGACGGCTTGAACTTGAGCACCGCAAGGTCGGTCTTCTTGTCGACGCCGACCAGCTCGGCTTTGATCTTGGTGCCGTCGTTGAGGATGACGTTGATCTCGTCGGCGTCCGCAATGACGTGGTTATTGGTGACGACAACGCCCGATGTGTCGATGATGAAGCCCGAGCCGAGCGAGTTGGTCTTGCGCGGCGGGCCGCTGCCGTTGTCGCCGCCCTTGCTGCCGCCGCCGGGACCCCTGCGGTTTTTGAAGAAGTCGTCGAAGAACTCCTCGAAGGGCGAGCCCGGCGGCAGTTGCGGCATGGTGTTGCTGCCACCGCCCTTGGCCTCGACGGTCTGCGAGGTCGAGATGTTGACGACCGCGTCGATCACCTTCTCGGCGACGTCGGCGATGCCCTCCGGTCCGCGCGCCTCGGCGGGCGTGCCGAACGCGCTGAAAGCACTGATGGCGAGCGCGGCCAGCCCAAATCGCGCACATCGGCGCAAGCGGGACGGGGCAATGATGGCAGCGGTCATTGGTATCTCCAGAGAAAGGGATTCGGCGCCAGACTGCGCTCGAACCGGGGGACGGCGCAAGCGCGGACGTTAACGGGCCTCAAGACCCGGACAATATGGCGAAAACCGGCTTGTCGCCTTCACTTTGGCGTTGGCCCCGCGGCTAAACCGGGCGCCGCATCACCCAGATCAGGACCAGGCCGGCCACGGCCGAGCCGATCCCGACCACCCGCAGGATATTGTCCGGCGTGGCGATGGCGCTCTTCATGGCCTTGCGCATCCAGTTCGGACTTGCCGCGAACATCAAGCCTTCCAGCACAAACAGGATGCCTAGGCCGATGAGGAAGTCGGCGAACGCAATGGACCTCATCGGATGGGAACCTCCCGTTGTGCTGTTCTTGTCTGGACGAAGGGCGGCAGAACTGCCGCCCCTGTCTAGCTTACGGTTTCGCCGGCGTCTCGGTCGCCGTCTTGCCGGACGGGCTACCGAAATACCGGAAGAAATCCGAGTCCGGCCGCAGCAGGAAGCGGGTGTCGCTCGACTTCAGCCCAGTCTCATAGGCCGTCATCGACCGGTAGAAGGCGAAGAAGTCGGCATCCTTGCTGTAGGCTTCCGCGAACAGCCGGTTGCGCTCGGCATCGCCCGCACCGCGGGTCTGATCAGCCTGCGAATTGGCTTCAGCGATGATCACAGTCGCTTCGCGGTCGGCCCTCGACTTGATCTCCTGCGCCCTCTGGCCGCCCTGTGCGCGGAACTCGGCAGCTTCGCGCTCGCGCTCGGTCTTCATGCGCAGGTAGACCGCCTGGCTGTTCTGCTCCGGCAGGTCGGCACGGCGGATCCGGACGTCGACGACCTGGATGCCGTAGCCGTCGGCCTCACGATCGAGCTGGTCGCGGATGCGCAGCATCAGCTTCTCGCGATCGTCGCGCACCACGTTGATGAAGGTGACCTCGCCGAGCACGCGGCGCAGCGCCGCGTTCAGGAGCGTGGTGAGCTGGAGGTTGGCCGCCTGGATCGAGCCGACGCTCTGATAGAAGCGCAGCGCGTCCTTGATGCGGTAGCGCGCGAAGGCGTCGACCACGAGACGCTTCTGGTCGGACGCGATCGCTTCCTGCGACGGGTTCTCCAGATCGAGGATCCGCTTGTCGATGTTGATCACCGAATTCCACGGCGCCTTGAAGTGCAGGCCGGGATCGGTGACGACGTCGACGGGCTTGCCGAACTGGAGCACGATGGTCTGCTCGGTCTGCTGCACCGTGAACAGCGACATGTAGCCGACGATCACGACGATCAGGAGCCCGAGCAGCGTGACGATACCTGTGACCGGAGACCTCATCTTGTGGCTCCGCTCGAGGGCTGACCGGTGGTAGGCGCCCGCTTGGTCGTCAATTCGCTGAGCGGCAGATAGGGCACGACGCCCTGGCCGGAACGGCCGCCATCATAGATGAGCTTGTCCGAGCTGCCGAGCACACGCTCCATCGTCTCCAGATAGATCCGTTCACGCGTCACGTCGGGCGCCTTCTTGTATTCCTCGTACACCTTCAGGAAGCGCGCGCTCTGGCCCTTGGCCTCGGCGATCGCCTGCTCCCTGTAGCCTTCGGCGGCCTGCTGGATCTGCGCCGCCCGTCCACGGGCCTGCGGAACAACCTGGTTGGCGTAGGTCTGCGCTTCGTTCTGCAACTGCTCCTGATTGGCGCGCGCCGCCTGGACGTCGCGGAAGGCGTCGATGACCTGGGCAGGCGGGTCGACCTTCTGCATCTGCACCTGGGTGATCTGAATGCCCGCGCCGTAGCTGTCGAGGGTCCGCTGGATCAGCTCCTGCACGCCCTGCTCGGTGACGTTGCGCGCACCGGTCAGGATCGGCTGGATCTGCGATCGGCCGATCACCTCGCGCATCGCGCTTTCGGCGACCGCCTTCACGGTGCCCTCGGGGTTCTGAATGTTGAACAGGAAGTTGCCGACACCGTTGGGCTTGATGCGCCAGAGCACGGTGAAGTCGACGTCGACGATGTTCTCGTCGCCGGTCAGCATCAGGCTCTCTTCCGGCACGTCACGGATGGAGCGGCCGCGCCGCGCCGGATCGTCGATCAGCGTCATGCCGATCGAGATGGTGTTGACGCGCAGCGCCTTCGGCAGCAGCACGGTCTCGATCGGATAGGGCAGATGATAATTCAGGCCCGGATCGACGGTGCGGACATGCTTGCCGAAGCGCAGCACGACGCCCTGCTCTTCGGACTGCACGCGGAAGAAGCCCGACAGCAGCCAGAACGCGACGATGAGCAGGACGATCAGCGTGATGCCGATGCCGGAGAAATAGCCGCCCGGCATGATCTGCTGGAGGCGGTCCTGGCCACGCCGCAGAAGATCTTCCAGATCCGGCGGCCTCGGCCCCACCGGCTGCGGGCCTGTGCCCCATGGTCCCTTCGGACCCGAGCCCCAAGGGCCACCGCCCTGATTCTTCCACGGCATTCGACGCTCTCCTCGGCAGGGTGGAATTGCCCCCGCCCGCTTTGTCCGGTCCGGCTTTATAGGGGACAGGCAGGTCCCTTACAACGCAGCCATCGCCGTCTTCCGAGCTATGCTCGGGCAAGAAAAAGTCAATGTAAACATTGGAGAAAGCGGTTAATGGGGCGCCCGCCGACGATATGTCACATAGGAGAAGTCGGCGCTGTCGTCGGGGCCGGCAGGATGACGAATGCGCACCGTCTCCTCCCATTCCGCCCTGTCGATGTCGAAATGCGTGTCGCCTTCGGGCCGCGCATGCACCTCGGTGATTTCGAGACGGTCGGCGCGATCGAGCCATTGCCGATAGATCTCGGCGCCACCGATCACCGCGATCTCGGCGACCGAACGCCGCAGGGCGTCGCCGCGCGCAACCGCGCCGGCATCGGCGGACGACGTCGTGACGACCGCCCCCGCGGCGCGATAATCCGTATCGCGCGTGATGACGATGTTGGTGCGACCCGGCAGCGGCCGGCGCAGGGACTCGAAGGTCTTGCGGCCCATGATCACGGGCTTGCCGATGGTGAGCGCCTTGAAGCGCGCCATGTCGGATTTCAATCGCCACGGGATCGCATTACCCGCGCCGATGATGCCGTTCTCAGCGATGGCAACGACGAAGACGATCTCCATCAGGCAGAGCTCCCGGCAAGCCGCGTCAGCGCAGAACCGGAGACGCGGCACAGCGTCCAGTCGTCCATCATGACCGCACCGAGCGACTTGTAGAACGCGATCGACGGCGCGTTCCAGTCGAGCACCGCCCATTGCAGGCGCGACCAGCCGTTGTCGACGCATTCCTTGGCGAGATAGACCAGCAGCGCCTTGCCGAGGCCTTTGCCGCGATGCGACGGCTGCACATACAAATCTTCGAGATAGATGCCGTGACGGCCGCTGAAGGTGGAGAAGTTCAGGAACCACACCGCGAAGCCGACCGGCTCGCCGTTCCACTCGGCAATCGCACAAAACAGCCTGGGATCGCGACCGAACAAGGCGTCCGCAATGTCAGCCTCGGTCGCCTCGACCTCGTGCGAGAGCTTTTCGTACTCGGCGAGTTCGCGGACGAAATCGAGAACGAGTCCGGCTTCGCCGGGACGCGCGCGGCGGATGTTGAACGCCATCGGCGCTAGACCGCGACTTCCGCCTTGATGTGCGGATGCGGATCGTAGCCGACGAGCTCGAAATCCTCGTAGCGGAAGGAGAAGATGTCCTTCACATCGGGGTTGATGCGCATCACCGGCAGCGCACGCGGCGCGCGGGTGAGCTGCAGCCGGGCCTGCTCCAGATGGTTGGAATAGAGATGGGTGTCGCCGAGCGAATGCACGAAGTCGCCGGGCTTCAGGCCCGTAACCTGCGCGACCATCATGGTGAGCAGCGCGTAGGAGGCGATGTTGAAGGGCACGCCGAGGAACACGTCGGCCGAGCGCTGATAGAGCTGGCAGGACAGCTTGCCGTTGGCGACATAGAACTGGAACAGCAGGTGGCAGGGCGGCAGCGCCATCTTGTCGACGTCGGCCGGATTCCAGGCGGTGACGATCAGCCGGCGCGAATCCGGGGTGCGCTTGATCATGTCGATGACCTTGGCGATCTGGTCGATGCTGCCGCCGTCCGGCGTTGGCCAGGAGCGCCATTGATGCCCGTAGACCGGGCCGAGATCGCCATTGGCGTCCGCCCATTCGTCCCAGATGGTAACGCCGTTGTCCTTGAGATACTTGATGTTGGTGTCGCCCTTCAGGAACCACAGCAGCTCATGCACGATCGCCTTCAGCGGCAGCCGCTTGGTGGTCAGCATCGGGAAGCCGGCGGACAGATTGAAGCGCATCTGATGGCCGAACACCGACAGGGTGCCGGTGCCGGTCCGGTCGGTCTTCTCGGCGCCGTCTGAAAGAATCCGCTCAAGCAGGTCCTGATACTGGTGCATGTGCCCAAACCTTTAGAAAGACGGCAGCCTTTGGGGAGGCGGCGAACTTAACGGCCACCCCCGCGCTGCGACAGCGGCGATTCGCTGTTTAAACGCATTATACCCCGAAAAGTGGCTGTTCCCGGGGCAAACGAAAAGGGGCGGAACCTGCGTCCCGCCCCTCGCCTATCGGCTTGAAAGTGCTGGTTAAGTTGCCGGCTTGAGCACCGGGGTCCACTTCGCGATCTCGTTCTTGACGAGGGTCGCCAGCGCCTCGGGCGTCCGGTCCTTGGGCGCGGGGATGACGCTGCCGAGCTCGAGCAGGCGCTTCTTCACGGTCTCGTCGTCGAGCGCCTTGATGGCAGCGGCGTTCAGGCTCGCGATGATCGCGGGCGAAGTTCCCTTCGGCGCGAACATCGCGTTCCAGGCCTGCGCCTGGAACGTCGGCAGACCGGCTTCGGTCGTGGTTGGCACGTTCGGCAGCGACGGATTGCGCTCGGGCGTTGCGATCGCATAGGCCTTGATGGTGCCTGCGTTGATCTGCGGCACGGCGTTGACGATCTGGTCGCACATGTAGTCGACCTGTCCCGCCACAAGCGCGTTCATCGCTGGACCGGTGCCGTTGAAGGGCACGCCGACCGGCTTGACGTCGAGGATCGAGTGCAGGAGCTCGCATGAGACGTGCGAGACCGAGCCGACGCCGGCATGCGCCGCATTCACCTTCTCGGCATTCGCCTTCACGTAAGCGACGAACTCCTTCAGGTCCTTCGGCGGAAAGTCCTTGCGCGCGAGGATCAGGATCGGCGTGCCCGCGAGCAGTGCGATCGGCTCGAAGTCCTTCTCCGGGTGATAGGCGAGCTTCGGATAGAGCGGCACCGACGCGGCGTGCGTGCCCATATGCCCGGTGATGAGCGTATAGCCGTCATTGGTCGCGCGCGCCGCGCGCGTCGTCGCGGTGGTTCCACCGGCGCCGACCACGTTTTCGATGATGATGCTCTGGCCGAGCGTCTGCGCCATGTGCGCGGTGACGATGCGCGAGATCACATCGGTCGGGCCGCCGGCAGCGAACGGTACGATCATGGTGATGCCGCGCGTCGGATAGGTCTGCGCCTTCGCCGGTGCGACAAAGGCGCACATCGATGCGAGCGCGGCGGCACATGCGCCGGTAGCAAGCGCGCGAATGGAAGTCATTTCGTTTCCCCCGGGACACAGAAAAATGCCGGCCACAAGGGCCGGCATTTTCATTTCACGAAGACATCGCACAAGTCGATTCGACTTCCGAATGCGGCGCGCGGACGCAGGGCGCCGCGACGACGCAGGCGCGGCGCGATCAGTTCTCGGATTCGGTGAACACCTCGTCGCGCTTGGCCCGCAGCACGGGCAGCACCGTGAGGACCAGAAGGCCCGCCGCGATTGCCAGCAGCACTGCCGACAGCGGACGCGTCAGGAACACGCTCCAATCGCCGCGCGAGATCAGCAGCGCGCGGCGCAGGTTCTCTTCCATCAGCGGTCCGAGCACCATGCCGAGCAGCAGCGGCGCCGGCTCGAAATCGTGCTTGATCAGCCAGTAGCCCACGAGCCCGAACACGCCGGCGAGGATGACGTCGACCGGTGCGTTGTTCACCGAGTAGATGCCGATCGCGCAGAAGATCACGATCGAGGGGAACATCAGCCGGTAAGGCACGCGCAGGAGGCGGACCCAGATGCCGACCAGCGGCAGGTTGATGATGATCAGCATGAGGTTGCCGATCCACATCGAGGCGATCATGCCCCAGACGAGGTCGGGCTGCTTCTGCATCACCTGCGGGCCCGGCACGATGCCATGGATGGTCATCGCACCCACCATCAGCGCCATCACCGCGTTCGGCGGGATGCCGAGCGTGAGCAACGGGATGAAGGAGGTCTGTGCCGCCGCGTTGTTGGCGCTTTCCGGCGCCGCCACGCCCTCGATCGCGCCGCGGCCGAACCGCGACGGGTTCCTGGCGAGCTTCTTCTCGAGCGTATAGGCCGCAAACGAGGCGATGACAGCGCCGCCGCCGGGCAGAATGCCGAGGATCGAGCCGAGCACGGTGCCGCGCAGGATTGGCGGCGTCGAGTCGATCAGATCCTTCTTGGTCGGCATCAGGCCGGTGATCTTCTGCTGCACGAGGTCGCGGTTCATCTCGGCGCCGGCGTCGAGATTGCGGATGATCTCGGCGAAGCCGAACACACCCATCGCCACCGTCGCAAAGCCGAGACCGTCGGCAAGTTCCGGAATGTTGAAGGCCATGCGCGAGGCACCGGTCTCGATGTCCGAGCCGACCATCGAGAGCAACAGGCCGAACACGATCATCGCGATCGCCTTCAGCACCGAGCCCTTGGCCAGCACGACCGCGAAGATCAGGCCGAGCACCATCAGCGAGAAATATTCGGCCGGACCGAACGCCAGCGCGAGTTTCGTCAGCGGCGCGCCGAGCACCGCGATCAAAACGGTCGCGACGCAGCCGGCGAAGAACGAGCCGATCGCCGCGATCGCCAGCGCCGGACCGGCACGGCCCTGCTTGGCCATCTGGTGACCGTCGATGGCGGTGACGACCGATGTCGCCTCACCTGGAATATTGACCAGGATCGACGTGGTCGAGCCGCCATATTGCGCGCCGTAATAGATGCCGGCGAGCATGATCAGCGCGCCGACCGGCGGCAGTCCGAAGGTGATCGGCAGCAGCATCGCGACGGTTGCGATGGTGCCGATGCCCGGGAGCACGCCGACCAGCGTGCCGACGAGGGCACCGATCAGGCACATCAGCAGGTTGATCGGGGAGAGCGCGACGACAAAGCCGTGAGCGAGGTTCGCAAAAATATCCATCACGCCCTCACTGAATCAGGAAACGCGGAAACATCGGCATCGGTAGCCCGAGCACGTAGGGGAACAGGATGGCACAGCCCAGCGTCAGGCAGGCGCCGACAATGGCGGCCTCCAGCCAGCGCGTCTCGTGCGACCCCGTCGCTGCAATCATGAAGCTCGCGAAGGCCGTGACCACGAGACCGAGCGGCCGGATCGCCAGAGCGAAGAACAGGATCGCGACCATCACGAACAGCGGCCCGCGCCAGGAATAATGCGACATTCCCGGCCCATCGACCAGAAGGCCGCTCAGGGCGATGCCGGCAGACATGGCGACGAGGAGCCCGCCGAACATCCGCGGCGCGGTGCCCGCGCCGAAGGAGAAGCCGCGCATGCCCTGCAAATCGCTCGAGGCCCACAGCGCGAACAGCGCCAGCGCCATCAGGATGACGCCGCCGACATAGTCCTGCGCAGACCGGATGGTCATGAACAGGGTGACGATCGCCACCGCGAAAATCGGATAGGAGTAGATCAGCGCCAGCAGCACATCCGATGACGCCTTCTTGGTGTCACCGCCGGCCGCGCCGATCAGCGCGGCAGGAGCGCCCGTGACCAGTGCGGTCGCGTGACTGATCAGGACCGTGGCCGGGCCGCGTCCCGCGCCCCAGCCGAAAATAGTCCCGATCGACCAGATGAATTCGAAAATCTGCGGCGCTATCGCCAGCAGGCAAAAGCCGATCGCCACCGAAGTATTTCGGGTGGCCGTCGCTGAGTGGCCCATCGTCTCGGCCATGCATGTCTCCTCCGCGACCCGTAAGTCACGAGCACTGTTGTTCTAAATCGGCTGGAAGTGGATCCCCGGCCCGGACCATTGCCTAGCGATTTTCATCACACAATGCCAGCAAAACCAAACAGGCCTCCGACCAGCAGAAGCCAGAGTGGATTGATGCGCGAGACCGACGCGACCACCGCAACCAATGCGGTCAGGAGCAGTGCAACAAACGTACGATCGGTTGACTGGGCCAGGATCAGGGCGCTGGCTGCCATTAATCCGATCGACAGCGGAACCAATGCAGCCTGAATCAAGCCGGGCCAGCGCGATTGGCTGGGCCGGCTCAGCAGACGGCTGACATAATAGGCAAGCAGTGCTGTCGGCAGGCACATCGCGAGCGTTGCGGCCAGCGCGCCGGGGATGCCGGCGACGGCATAGCCGATTAACGTCACGATAAGCACGTTTGGACCTGGCGAAAGTTGCGCGATCGCATAGGCATCGGTGAACTGCTTGTCGGTCATCCAGTGATGCACGTCGACGGCGATGCGATGCATTTCCGGCACCGCAGCTGCGGCGCCGCCGACCGCGAACAGCGACATTAGACCAAAGGTGGAGATCAGCGCCCAGATCGGGTTCTCGCCGTTCATGCTGCTACCTTCCGCCGCATCACATAGGTGACGCCGATGCTGACGGGAATCGCGACCAGCAGCACCGCCTGAAGCGGCAGGCGGAGCACGCCGATGGCGATGAAGACGCCGAGCATCAGGATGAGCACGACGACATCCATTCGCTTCAGCAACGGCATCATCATCCGGAACACCACCGCGATCAGGAGGCCGACCGCCGCGCAGGAAATCCCCGCGAGGATACGACGCAGCACCTCGACGTCGCCGAACCGGGCATAGACGATCGCCAGCACGGTCATGATCAGCGTCGGCGGCAGCAATAGCCCGGTGAAGGCGGCAACCCCGCCGGCGATCCCGCGCAGGCGCGAGCCGAACACCATCGACAGATTGACGATGTTGGGCCCGGGCAGGAAATGGCAGAGCGCAAAGGTCTCGTTGAACTCGTCCGCCGTCATCCAGCGGTGCTGGTCGACGATGGCGTGCCGGGCAAACACCAGCACGCCGCCGAAACCGGCCAGCGACATCCGGGCGAAGGCGACGAATAGCGCCAGCAAGCCGGGCGGTGGGGCGTGGACGGCGGGGACATCCGGCTCTTGGGCGGCCGGTGCTGAATCCGTGGACATGTCAGGAGCTTAGAACGGGGGCCGCGCCGCGGCCAAGATCGGACCAGTGGCGATCCGGAACCTATCCAAAGGGAACAGCGCCCTCTCCGCTCGAAACCTCTGTTTTTTGAAACCTTTGCCCCCTATATTGGGGGTGCCGGTTCGCCGGCTATGGAAATAAACGGTCGTCGCAATAAACCATTCGGACCCGGGGGCGGTACCCGGCGCCTCCACCAAAGTTCATCGGGCTCGAGCCCATCGAAGGTGAGTTTTGGCGGGGGCGAAATAGGATCGACGAGGGCGTAAAGGGCGTGCTTTTTCCCGGTATTGTTCCGCCGTTATCGGGCTACTGCAATAGTTGCCAACGACAACTTTGCTCCGGTTGCTCAGGCTGCGTAACGCAGTTTGAAAGACCACTTTAAAGTCCTAACGGGTTAAGCTCCGTTAGGCGGGGTTCGGAGGCACCTGGCAACAGAAGCCTCCACTTGCCTTCTATTTCCTCCCCGGCGGGGACTCCTTCTGACCCGTTAGGCGCGGTACTATTGCGGCTTGGCGAGTCGGGCCGGAGGGCCCAACTCCTGGAATGCAACAGGACCACCATGGCGACCGATCATATCCGATACGATGTGCTGGCCCGCGACGCGCTGCGCGGCGTGCTGCGGAAGGTACTGACCGATGCCGCGTCCCATGGGCTGCCCGGCGAGCACCATTTCTTCATCACCTTCGTGTCGAAGGCCGAGGGCGTGAAGCTGTCGTCGCGGCTCCTGGCGCAATATCCGGAAGAGATGACGATCATCCTGCAGCACCAGTTCTGGGACCTGACCGTGCTCGAGGATCGTTTCGAGGTGGGCCTGTCCTTCGGCGGCATTCCGGAGCGGCTGGTGGTGCCGTTCAGCGCCATCAAGAGCTTCCTCGATCCGTCCGTGAAATTCGGCCTCCAGTTCGACACCTCCGATGTCGCCGAGGTCGCGCCGGAGACGCTGCCGGCGGCCCCTGCTCCTTCGGCGCTGTCGGTGCCCGCACCCGACACGGAGAAGGCGGAGACCGCGGACGAGCCGACCCCGCCGAGCCAGGGCGGTGCCGAGGTCGTGCGGCTCGATCGTTTCCGCAAGAAATGATCTAGGTTGGGCGCCAACCGGTCGCGCCCGGCCAAACTCCCTGTATAGAGAAGCACATGAAGAGGCCGCGCGGCACATGCGCGGCGGAATGGATGTGCTCATGGCCAAAGCTGCTCGCGCGAAGACCTCGTCCCCCGCCACCCGCATCGAGACCGACAGTTTCGGTGCCATCGAGGTCCCCGCCGACCGCTATTGGGGGGCGCAGACCGAGCGCTCGCGCCAGAATTTTCGCATCGGCACCGACCGCATGCCGATCTCGCTCGTGCATGCGCTGGGCATCGTCAAGCTTGCCGCCGCACAGTCCAACCTCGCGCTCGGCCTGCTCGACCAGCGCCGCGCCAATGCGATCATCCGCGCCGCGCGCGAGGTGATCGAGGGCAAGCTCGACGACCATTTTCCGCTGGTGGTGTGGCAGACCGGCTCAGGCACCCAGAGCAACATGAACCTCAACGAGGTCATCGCCAACCGCGCCAACGAGCTGCTCGGCGGCGAGCTTGGCGCCAAGAAGCCGGTGCATCCCAACGACCACGTCAACATGAGCCAGTCGTCGAACGACTCGTTCCCCACGGCCATGCACATCGCGGCCGCGAGCCGCATCAATGTCGATCTAGTCCCTGCCCTCACCGAGCTGCTCCGCGCACTGCGCAAGAAGGAGAAGGCGTTCGCGAAGATCGTGAAGATCGGCCGCACCCACACCCAGGATGCGACGCCGCTGACTCTGGGGCAGGAATTCTCCGGCTATGCCGCGCAGGTCGAGAGCGGCATCGCCCGTCTCAAGGTCGCGGTGAAGGACCTCTACCCCCTTGCGCAGGGCGGCACGGCCGTCGGCACCGGCCTCAACTCGAAGCCGCGCTTTGCAACGTTGTTCGCTAAGCACGTTGCCGGGATTACGAAGCTGCCCTTCACCAGCGCCGCCAACAAGTTCGAGGCGCTGGCCTCGAACGACGCCTATGTGCTGGCGCACGGCGCCATCAATTCCGTCGCGACGGGCCTGTTCAAGATCGCCAACGACATCCGGCTGCTCGGATCGGGCCCGCGCTCGGGGCTGGGCGAGCTGATCCTGCCGGAGAACGAGCCGGGCTCCTCGATCATGCCGGGCAAGGTCAATCCGACGCAGTGCGAGGCGATGACCATGGTGTGCTGCCAAGTGTTCGGCAATCACACGGCGATCACGGTCGCCGGCAGCCAGGGCCATTTCGAGCTGAACGTCTACAAGCCCGTGCTGGCCTACAACATGCTGCACTCGATCCGCCTGATGGCGGACGCCGCGCGCTCCTTCACCGAACATTGCGTCGACGGGATCCGCGCCGACGAAAAGCGCATCAAGGAGCTGATGCAGCGCTCGCTGATGCTGGTGACGGCGCTCGCCCCGAAAATCGGCTATGATAACGCCGCCAAGGTCGCCAAGACCGCGCATCACAACGGCACCACGCTGAAGGAGGAAGCGCTCCGTCTGGGCTTCGTCTCCGCCGACGAATTCGACCGCCTGGTGCAGCCGGAGAAAATGACCCGGCCCGGATGAATTCCGAATTCCGATAGTCATCCGTAATGATACGGAGCCCAAAGGCCTATAATTATAAGGTTTCAGGGACGGGATTTGATTACCGTCAATGTTGCAGGGAGGCGGCGTGCTACGCAGGCCTCTCTGCCCTTGACGGGGCTAATTCATCGTTTGATGGCCCGAAGGGCCGATTGACGAGGACAAGCTAATGGCGATCAAGTCTTGTAGGGCGCAGCGCGGCACCCTGTTTCTGAATGTTTCATCCCACCTGGAAAGGATCGGATGATGGAGACGCGGCATGGGGAACGTCATCAACCTGAATCGTTTCAGGAAGCGCGCCGAGCGGGAAGCATCGGCGAAGCAGGCGGACGCCAATCGGGCGAAGTTCGGCCGCACGAAGGCGGAGCGGTCCGCGGAGGAGACCCGCGCGGACAAGGCGAAGACGCATCTGGACCAGCACCAGATCGATCACGAGGATCAATCATGAAGTCGCCCGTGGTGAAACGATCGATTGTCGTTGCCGGCCACAAGACCAGCGTCAGCCTGGAAGAGGCGTTCTGGAACGGCATGAAGGAGATCTCGGGCCTGCGTAACATGACGCTGTCCGAGCTCGTCGGCGAGATCGACGGCGCCCGCCAGCAGGGCAACCTGTCCTCGGCGATCCGCCTGTTCGTGCTCGACTACTTCAAGAGCCGCGCCATGGCCGCCATCCAGCAGCCGGAAAAGGTCCCGGCCCAGTAGCCGCCGGGGCGTCTTTTCGACGCCCCCCATCAACTGCACTTTAAAATCACTCTAAGGTGCAGTTTCGGCGAGCCCGCGCGCTTGACCTCAATGCCCTGCGTTGAAAATACAGGGCATGACCGACACCCATGATACGCGCCCACACATGCCGCTTGGTCTCGCCCTGCGCGGCTACACCGGCGTCATTCAGCACCTTTCCACCAAGGACGCAGGCTCGGCGCTCTCGGACATCGAGCTCGAGAGCCGACTGATCGAGCTCGGCTTCGTCGAGGGGGCCCGGGTCGAGGTCCTGCACGAGGGCCTGGTCGGGCGCGACCCGATCGCGGTGCGGGTCGACAACATCACGATCGCAGTGCGCCGTCGCGAAGCCATGGCCATCATCGTCGCCTGAGATCGCGACCGGATATTTGTTTCCATGGAATTACCCCTGCTGCATCTCGCCCTGGTCGGAACGCCCAACAGCGGCAAGACCTCGCTGTTCAACGCGCTGACCGGCAGCCGGCAGAAGGTCGCGAACTACCCCGGCGTCACCGTCGAGCGCAAGGAAGGCTTCTTCGTCAGTCCACTCGGCCGCCAGGTCTCGGTGGTCGACCTGCCCGGCACCTATTCGCTGCGCGGCCGCAGTCCGGACGAGGAGATCACCCGCGACTTCGTGCTCGGCAAGGCCACCGGCGAGACCGTGCCCGATCTCGTGCTGTGCGTCGCCGACTCCACCAATCTGCGCCTGACCATCCGCCTGCTGCTCGAGCTCAAGCGCACCGGCCGGCCGATGATCCTCGTCCTCAACATGTTCGACATCGCGAGCCGCCGCGGCATCGCGGTCGACGTGGAGCGGCTCGCCAAGGAGCTCGGCGTCCCCGTGGTCACCTCGATCGCGGTACGCAAGGGCGGCACGGCCGACCTGCTGGCGCTGACCGACGAGATCTCCGCGAAACTCGCTTCCGAGCCGCAGCAGGAGAACAGCTGGCGCGCGCTCAGCGTCGCCGAGCTGCGCGCAACCCAGCGCGAGGCCGACCGCATCATCGCCGACTGCGTCAGCCTGCCTGCTAGGCCCGACACCTGGACCGCGCGGATCGACGCCGTGGTGCTGCACCCGGTCGGCGGCCTGATCGTGCTGGCGCTGATCCTGTTCGTGATGTTCCAGGCGGTGTTCGCCTGGGCGCAGCCGCTGATGGAGCTGCTCAACTCCGGCTTCGATATGCTCGGCGAGTTCGTGCACGATCACCTGCCCGCCGGCCTCCTCCAGAGCTTCCTTCAGAACGGCGTGATCTCGGGCGTCGGCAGCGTCATCGTGTTCCTGCCGCAGATCATCATCATCTTCCTGTTCATCCTGCTCTTGGAAGATTTCGGCTACATGGCGCGCGCCGCGTTCCTGATGGACCGCATCATGGGCGGCGCCGGCCTCCACGGCCGCGCCTTCATTCCGCTGCTGTCGAGCTTTGCCTGCGCCATTCCCGGCATCATGGCGACGCGCGTGATCGACAACAAGCGCGACCGGCTGACCACGATCCTGATCGCGCCGCTGATGACGTGCTCGGCGCGCATCCCGGTCTACACGCTGATCATCTCCGCCTTCATTCCGGCCAAGGACGTCTGGGGCTTCATCAATTTGCAGGGCCTCGTGATGTTCGGGCTCTATGCCACCGGCATCGTCAGCGCGCTCCTCGTCTCGTTCCTGATCAAGTTCTTCATGCTGCGCGACTATGCGCCGGCGCCATTCATGCTGGAGCTGCCGGACTACAAATTGCCGCGCCTGAAATCAGTCGCGATCGGCATCTTCACCCGCGCCAAGATGTTCCTGTACCGCGCCGGCACCACGATCTTCTCGATGATGGTGCTAATCTGGTTCCTGGCCTCGTTCCCGCAGCCGCCCGCCGGCGCGACCGAGCCTGCGATCGACTTCAGCCTCGCCGCGATCATCGGCAAGGCACTCGAGCCGCTGCTCGCACCCGTCGGCTTCAACTGGCAGATCGCGGTGGCGCTGATCCCCGGCATGGCGGCGCGCGAGGTCGCGGTCGCAGCCCTCGGCACGGTCTATGCGATCGAAGGCGGCAAGGAAGCCGCCGAGCAGATCGGCCAGGTGCTGGCGACGAAATGGTCGCTCGCCACCGCCCTGTCGATGCTGGCCTGGTACATCTTCGCCCCGCAATGCGCGTCCACGCTCGCCGTGATCCGGCGCGAGACCGGAAGCTGGGGATGGATGGCCGTCACCTTCACCTACATGCTGGTGCTGGCCTATGCGGCGAGCCTCGTGACCTACAACGTCGCGGTCGCGCTCGGGGCCGGCTGAGGCCCCCTCAACACCAAAACTGCGAAAACAACCCCATGCACAGTAGACGGGGGTTGTGAAATCAATGGCTTACGGGGGGTGCAAAAAGCACCGAGCCGTAGCCTGGATGGAGCGAAGCGAAATCCGGGATTCTCGCGTAACGCACCGCCGGACCCGGATTGCGCTACGCTCCATCCGGGCTACGAGATGTGCCCCGGTTGCACCGTCGGGCAAAACACTGGCATGATGGCATCTTGGGCTCCTGCGCGCGACCCATCATCTCGGATCGTCTCGCTGATCCTCCGGATCGCTCTCCGGCTCCTGAATCAGCACCGCCGGTTCGTCGTAGCCCTTGCGGCTGCTGTAGAACACCAGCGCCATCAGGCCGACGCCGACGACCAGCGAGAACACCACGCCGAGCACGAGCGCGACATAGCCCGCCTCCGGCACGTCGTGATCCGTCCTGAACCAGCCGAGATAGCCGAGCGCGCCGGCGCCGACGAGCATGGCGCACAGCACCGCGATGACAAGCCATCTGGCGAGCTTGCCGTCGCGCGGGCTGGACGGTGTCGGTGGCTCGTTGGTGCTCATCGGCCCCTCCTGATGGTCCGCATCAGGGCGCGCTCGTCGCCTTTGCGGCGATCGCCTTCAGCGCGCCCGACATCGCCTCGACCGGGGCCTTGGCGCCATCGCCGAGGCCGTGACGATGCGTGAAATAGGCTGGATCGTTGTAGCTGAGCCACGTCGCGCCCTGCTCGTCCTGCCAGACCAACGCCTTCAGCGGCAAGTCGATCCCGATCGTCTGCGACTGCTGCATCAACGGTGTGCCGCCCTTGGCGTTGCCGAAGATGATGAGATCGGTCGGCCGCAGCGGCAGGCCGACCGCAGCGGCGCCCGCGGCATGATCGACATGGGCAAACACGGTGAGGCCTTTGGCCTTCACCTCCGCTTCCAGCCGCTTCATCGTGTCTTCCGGTCCGAAGCTGCTCTTGATGGTAATCAGTCCGTCTGCGGCCATTGCTTGCGTCTCCCATGAACATGTCGCTGCAGCCAGAGCGAGGATCGTGATCAGTGTCGAAAACCTCATGACCACAAGCTCACTTCTTGCGGAATAATTTCGCCGGATCGAACTCCGGCTCCGGAATGAAGCCGTCGCGATTGGGCATCTTAATCTTCGGCAGACTGTCCTTGTCGACCTTGCCGTCGGCGGGAACGATGCCGTTGAGGCTCAAGATGTAGGCGGTGAGGGCATAGGTCTCGTCGGTGCTGAGCGAGCCCGGCGTCGGATAAGGCATCGCGCGATGAATGTAGTCGAACAGGGTCGTCGCATAAGGCCAGAAACTGCCGACGGTCTTGACCGGCATGTTGGAGGCAAGAGTGCCCTGGCCGCCGGCGAGACGGTCCTTGATGCCGCCCTGGCCGTTGTCGCCATGACAGGCCGCGCAATAGTCGGCGAAGATCTGCTTGCCTTGCGCCACCGTGCCGCTGCCGTCAGGCAGGCCCTTGCCGTCGGGGCTGACATCGATGTCCCACAGCTTGATCTCCTGCGGCGTTGCGCGGCGGCCAAAATCGAATGCCAGCGCGGGTGCGGCGAGCAAGCCGGCAGCGATAATGCCGGCAAGAAGCAGTTTCTCATGCGAGGACATTGCGGACCCTCCCGGCCTCGTCGATGCTCCAGGTCTGCTGGGCGTTGTAGTGAAACAGGGCGTTGGTCCCCATCGCGGCGATGAAGGTCTGCCGGTCCGGTTGAACGTTTCCCTGCTCGTCGGTCGAGCGGCTAACGATTTTCGTCGGCTTGCCGTCCCACACCCAATCCATCTGGAAGCGGACCTGGGCCTTGGAGAGGACGGGCTGGCTCAGTTGCGCCTGCTTCCAGGTTTTCGCGCCGTCGGTCGAGATCTCGACCTTGGCGATCTTGCCATGACCGCTCCAGGCAAGGCCGGAGATGCGGTTATAGCCGGGCTGGATCTGCATCATGCCGGAGGGCTGGGTGATGACCGAGTTGGTTTCCATCCGGAGCTGGAATTGCCGCGCCTTGCCGTTCGCGAGCAACTGCGTGTAGCGCGCCGTCTCCCAGCGCGTCATCCAGGGCGCGTTGCCGAATTTGAGACGGCGCAGCCATTTGATGTTGAGGTTGCCCTCGAAGCCCGGCATCACCAGCCGCATCGGAAAGCCGTGCGCGGGCCGCAGCGGCTCGCCGTTCTGCCCGTAGGCGATGAAAGCCTCGTTCACGATCTCGTCGGTGAGCGGGATGCTGCGATCGACACCGGCGCCGTCGCCGCCCTCGGCAAGCATCCAGCTCGCCCCCTTGTCCCTGGCGACGAGGTCGATCAGGAACTTGAGCGGCACGCCGGTCCACTCGTTGGTGCTGACGAGACCGTGCGTATTCTGCACCGTCAGGTCAGGGTCGGCCTTCTTCCAGTTCTCCCAGCCGTTGCCGGTGCACTCGATGAAGACCACGCGCGTGACCGACGGCATCCGTTTCAAATCGTCCACGCTGAACACCAGCGGCTTCTGCACCATGCCGTGGATCAGCAACCTGTGCTGTGCGGGATCGATATCCGGCACGCCGGAATGGCTCCGCTCGTAATGCACGTCGGTCGGCGTGATGTTGCCAACCAGCTTCTGATGCGGGGTCTTGGAGTTGATGGCATCGCCGGGATCGACGTTGCGCTTGCCCGGCGTGGCCTCGGGGATGCGATCGAGCTTTGCAAACCGTGATCGCTCACTGTGTGCGCTCAGATCGGCGCCGGGCCCGCGATCGGGCACGTCGGCCAACGACTCTGCACCCGCCGCCTCGGTCGAAACCGCGGCAACGATGCCGGCCGAGAGGCCTCCCACGAAGCCACGGCGCGACACATTCGCGGGCCGTGGCAACACTTCGATTGGCGTCTTGGACGTCATGTCATCTCCCGTCGACATCGTGCTTTTTGGAAAATCTCCGCCGCTGTCGTGCCGCCACATTTAGCGAACACGGCGACGATTGCTCGTTAGGTTGTGTTAGAAACAATGAGCATCGTGCGCATGATCGCTCAGGCCTCTCTGAAGGCCTCATGCGCACGCGTCGAATAGACCAGCGCGGCGCCGGCATTGACCGAGATCGCGGCGCCGAGCGCCTCGGCGACCTCGCCCTCCGTCGCACCATGCTTCTTCGCTTCGGCGGCGTGAACGGTGATACAGCCGTCGCAGCGCAAGCTGATTGCGGCCGCCAGCGCGATCAACTCGCGGGTCTTGGCATCGAGGTGACCGGTCTTCGAGCCCGCGCCGTTGAGGATCGCGTAGCCCTTCACCGTATCCGGCGTCAGCTTTCCAATTTCGCCGACGCCGGCCACGACCTGGCGACGGTAATTGTTCCAGTCGAGCATTGACATTGTGCTCTCCGTGTCTTGGTAAATCTGATTTAGAAGCGCCTGCGGCTACGAGGTATGGCCAGGCGGCTCGCAATCATGTCCGGGCGGATCAAGGAGCACGAATGTCGGTGGCGAAAGCCGCGGAATTGTTGAAGGCGATGGTGCCGCTGCTCAGAATCCGGCCCGTAATCGACGATTACTGTCGATTTGGCGGCAGTTGGGAATCGCTCCACGCGCCGAACGGCCGGGGATGGGCGCAATTCCACATGGTCACGTGCGGCTCCTGCGTTGTCGAGAGGCCGGGCCTGGGCTCGCAGCGGTTGAACGCCGGCGACATTCTGCTCTTGCCGCACGGAGACAGCCATTTGGTCCGCAGCCAGGCCGGCGGCGCAGCTGCGCGGATCGCGAGCGACGTCCGGAACGGGGTTCGACAACGCACGACGGTCGACGCTCAGATCGACACCGAATTCCTGTGTGGCCGGTTCCTGTTCGAGACGTCGGACGGAAACCCGCTGATCGCAGCGCTTCCCGATGAAATCGTCCTTCGCACGGCAGGCGAGCCGCTGCTGGAAAGGTTTCGGCGACTGCTGATCGATATTCGTGAAGAACTGGACGCAGGCAGGGTTGGATCGGAAACAATCGCCGCCGATCTCGCCAGAGCCCTGTTCGTCATGATGCTCCGCGACCATCTCGCGGACGATGCTGCCGGGAATCATACAGTTTCGTTATTGCGGGACCGCACGACGGCCCGTGTCGTTTCGGCAATCCTCAACGATCTTTCCAGGGATTGGACGCTCGACGAGATGGCGGCCGTCGCGATCACCTCCCGCGCGAGCCTGGTCCGCGCCTTTCGCAAGCACGCAGGGATGGCGCCGATGACGTTCCTGTCCGATTTGAGATTGACGGTCGCGCGCCAACGTCTGGCCGGCACCTCCGATTCCATAGCCAAGATTGCGGGCGAGGTCGGCTACGCGTCCGAGGGCGCCTTGAGCAAGGCCGTCATGCGCAGATACGGCGTGCGGCCCGGCGCGCTGAGAATGGCGGAGCCCGGGTGATAGCCGCGGTCGGAACTGTTGCTCCGGGCCAGTTAAAATGGAGGCAGCGCGCGGCTGCCTCCACGCGCCGCAGGTAGCGTTGATGCAGATCAAGCCATGGAGCACGGCTGTCCTTACCCTGGTGCGGCCCGACACCGGGAGGCCAGGATGCGCAACTTCATTTTGGGTCTGATTGTCGTTGCACTCGGTTTTGCGGTTGCGCCGGCGGGAGCCGCCGACGGACCACCCGTGTTCGACATCGCCCGAAACTGCAGCATGGAGACGGCGGGATCCGGCGGCATGGGGAAGAATTGCACGATCGACGAAACCGACGCCAAGGACCAACTGACCAAGCGCTGGTCTTCATTCAGTGCGTCGCAGAAGAAAGAGTGCGTCGGCGAGAGCAACGCCGGCGGTGATGAGAAAAGCTACGTCGAACTTTTGACCTGCCTCGAAATGTATTCAGGACAGTTTGGTGACAAGAAGTGAACCGCAGCGGCGTCATGTGAGCTTCTCTCATGTCGCTGAGCGCCAGTTGACGCGCACCTGACTGGCTTTGAACCACATCGGCTCGCCTGATTGGTGATAAGGGCCGGCGTCGATGACGTGCCCAGCACAAGCGCACCATCCATTAATCCAAGGCCTAGCGCGGATACCACTGACCGCGAGAATCGCGCTGATATGCAAAGGCGTAGCTCGGATCGATGCCGCAATATGCGTTGGTCCCTGAAGCGGTTGCCATGCATTGCTCATAGGTCGCGAATTGGCAATTGCCTGGGTATCCCCAAATCCGGCCCTGCAAGCAGTAGCGCACAGGAGCACTCGGGGCGACGTTGCTGTAGCGATACTGGCGTTGCCCCGCGGACGAGGTCGAGGCCGTCGACACCAGAATTAAGCTGACCGATACGATTGCAAGGAGCAGGCGTGTCATGTCGATCTCCTGATTTCAGATCTGTCGGTTGCTGTGCGCAAGAGTCCGCCTTCAAACTGCGAACATCAACACAATTGGGCGCGATCAGAGCCTCGTCGGCTGCGTTGCGAGAACCGGCGTCGTGCTGAGGCTCCGGCCAGTCGCACGTGCCACGGTCCGCCATAATGCCGGCGGCAACGCCAATGGCGGCGTCAATCGCATTGGCTCGGGGCGCTACTAAAGATCTGGCTTGAGGGTCACGTGCTTACTGACACACGATGAAACTAGTGGTTGACACGTTGCGTCAATGCTCCGAAGCTGCGCGGCAGTCCTGGTCGAGTTGAACGCAGCTTCGCATTCCACGCTCGAATGACTTGAAGCGGGACGTCGTCGCTGGGCCCAATGTGGGGGGCACGGAGCGACCGATATGCCGCTGTTGGCGTATTTCTGGAAAGTCGGCGCGGTGCTGCTCGCGCTCCTTTTCATTGCGGGCCTTTGTCTGCCGAAGGCCCCCGTTACCGAGAAGACAGACGCGGACCGGCCGGCGATCCGCATCCACTCGGATCGCAAATGGCCCGAGCGCGTGGTCCTCGATACCAGCACGCGGGTCGTCGTCGCGGCTGCGCCCGCAGTGTCGACCGCGCAGGCCGCGGCTCCTCCCGACCGTGCAGAACCGCCCGTCATCCGGGCAGAGACTCCAGCGGTTGCCAACGCGCTCGCCATGGCGCGGCCGGAAGCGCCGTCGCGCGAGATCGTCGATCACAAGCGGCCGCGCAAGAGCCAACACGTTGCTGTGCGATCGAAGCGGCACGCGCCGCCGCAGATGCTTCTGGCGGCGCCGCAGGGACAGTTCGCGTGGTTCGGGTACAGGTACTGGTAGTCGGCCAGTCGTGGCGGCGAAGATGGCGACAGACGAAGATGGCGACAGACAAAGGGAGGCGGCGCGAGGCCGCCTCCGGTCTCGCGTCCTATTGGCAAACATACATGATGCCGTCGCCGCCCTTGACCAGCGTACCCGGTGTGCAGCCGATGCCGTTGCGCGCGGCGTAGTCGGACCAGCTGCTGTAGCCATAGGTCCAGGGACCTCCGGTGTAATAGGCCCGCACCGCGTATCAGGGCAGCCCGGTCTGGTCGGCGATGTAGCCGCCATGATAGAGCGGCCCGACATAGAGCCGGTCACTTGCCTCGGCGGCCGCTGATCGAAAGCATCGAGGCTGGGCACGCGAACGCGGCAGCCGCCACAATCAATCGCTTTGCATCCATACTCGCCTCCGTGAGCTGGTTAAATCCAGCGATCGGAGCATCGGAGCCGTGCGGGCACTCATGTTGCGCTAGATCAAGGCGGCGCGACGCGCCGAACCCTGCATGCCCCTTGGGACATTGAACCTTAGGACGATAGTCATCGGTTTCGCTTTCGAACAAGCTTCGTCTCAGCAAGAACGAGGCGGCGCGACGCCGTCCTGGTGTCGCATGCGCTGCGGCTAACAAACCCGATCGCCACCGGATTGAGGAGTTGGTCCGATGCTGATGCACTTGACCTCGGCGTCCCTGCCCCGCCCGCACTCTCTGAGCGAATTCGGAATGACCGCGGACTCAGATCCCATGGTCAGCTTGAGCGAGTTCAGCTATCGCCGCGGCGGCGAGATCTACGGCGAGAGAGAGCCCGCAAGATATGTCTACCAGGTCAAGTCGGGCACGGTGCGAAGCTACAAGCTGCTGCCGGACGGGCGCAGGCAGATCAGTGCATTTCACGTCCCCGGCGACGTCTTCGGACTGACAAACGGCGGCATCCATCGCTTCACCGCCGAAGCGGTGGTGGACACGACCGTGCGGCTGATCAGGCACGAGAGCCTCGAGGCGGTTGCCGGGAGCGACGGCGCCTTGACGAGGAGCCTGCTCTACATGACCACGATGAACCTTCGGCATGCCGAGGACCACATGCTCCTGCTGGGACGCAAGACGTCGATGGAGCGGGTTGCCGCGTTCCTGATCGAGATGGACCGGCGGCTCACCGCCGCAGGCGTGCTCGCCCTGCCGATGACGCGGCGTGACATCGCGGACTATCTCGGCCTCACGCTCGAGACCGTCTCGCGGTCACTGTCGCATCTGCGCGAGCTCGGCATCCTCGGCTTCATCGACAACAATCAGCGCCACATCGTGCTGCTCGACAGGAAGCAGCTCGCCGCGCTCGACCGCAGGAACTGACGCCGGACATTCGCGCACTTTCTTCGGCCTCCCATGAAAAAGGCCCCGGTCGATGCCGGGGCCTGAGTTCTCTGGGAAGACTTCAGATTAATAGCGAGCCGCGACCGGCGCACCGTAACCGCCGAAGCGGTAATTCAACCGAACCGTGACCATGTCGATATCCTGGGTGACGCCGCTACCCGTGAGGAGGACCCCACCGGGAGTGACCACGCCTGCGAAGGTGGTGTTGTCACGCCCCATCCAGAGATGGTCGTATTCGATACCGGCCGACCAGTTCGGCGCGAAGCCATACTCCCAGCCGACACCCAGGGCGCCGCCCCAGCGCGTGTGACCTGCCGAGGCGAGGCCGACGCCGGTGAGGTTGTTGAAGATGTCGAAGCGATTGCGCGTCACGGCGGCGCCGCCCTTCAGGTAGAACAGCGAGGCGTTCCATGCCCAACCGAGCTGGGCCGTGAACAGCCCGATCGCATCGGTCTTGCCCGTGGTCGAGATCAATGGATCGATCAGGCTCACGCGCGTGTTCTTGATATCGGCCCAATCGCCCTGCGCTTCCAGGCCGAACACGAACTGATTCATCTGCCAGCGATACCCGATCTGTCCGCCGGCGAGGCCGCCGGAGCGATCGGCGCAACCACTTCCGACTCTCCCTGCGGGCGTCAGGAAATCCACGCAGCCGTGGCTCTGCCCCCAGCCACCGTTGGCACCAATGTAGAACCCGGTCCAGTTGTAGACGGCCACCACCGGCGCCGGCGGCGGCGCCTTGACGGCCATATCGGCTGCCATGGCGGGAGCCGCCATGCTCAGCGCCGCAAAGCCGATTGCCGCGATTGAAAGCTTTTTCATCGTTTCGTCCCCTTTGCTCAAATCTTTTCCGTCAGAAACGAGCCCTTATGCAGGCTGACGTGCATAAGTGCCGCGAACATCCTGAAGTTTACGCGCGAGGAGGTTTTTGGCCCGTACCAAAATGGCAACACCCAAGCGCCATCGCTGTGCACGACAGAGTGCTTAGTCGCTTTTTGAAGTACCGGGCGCAGCAGCGCTGTCCTGGTCGTCGGCAAGCCACGCGTTGATGCCCGAGGACGGGATCAGCCGCCTCGGAAGATGCGGGTTGATCGTGCCTGCAAAGACGGCGAGTCCCTCATCGCGCTTGGCACGCGCGAACAGCTTCGCTTCCTGCTCCGTCGCAAAGGTCTTCGTCTCTCGCGGACTGCGTTGTCTCGGCAGAATGCCTCGCTGTTGCACTTCAAAGGTGACGTACCAGGTCGGACTCATTGCGCACACCAAACATATCACCAGCCCCTGGAGTCGGGTTGTGCTGTGGCTGTCATGCGCGTGCTTGATTCAGATCAAGCGATGGCTGACACGCCGGACGGCGTATCCGCAGCCCGGATGGAGCGAAGCATAATCCGGAATCTGCATCCACCAAACGAGTTCCCGGATTTCGCTGCGCTCCATCCGGGCTACGGACCGAACGCCAGTTGACCAGCCGGGCAAAACAGGACAACCACATCAAGATCGCGAACAGTTTCAAGGCGACCAACGGCGTCCATGGACCATTTCAGCACCGACAGACTGACCGCCGAAAGACTCAACGAAAGCCACATCGCCGACCTCGTCGCGCTGCATCTCGATGCCGAGGTGTCGCGCTATCTCGGCGGCGTGCGCTCGGCGGAGGCGACGAGGACCTATCTCGACGTCAACATGGCCCACTGGGACCGGCACGGTTTCGGGCTGTGGGTGCTGCGGACCAAGGACGGCGCCTTCGCCGGGCGGGCCGGCATCCGGCACATCCTCGTGGACGATTTGGACGAGATCGAGGTCGCCTACACGTTCAGGCGCGATGTCTGGGGCCAGGGACTTGCCAGCGAGATCGCGACCGCGCTGACCGATATCGGGCTGTCACAACTCGCGCTGCCGTCCCTCATCGGCCTGGTGTTTGTCGAGCACAGGGCGTCGCGCCGCGTGCTGGAGAAGGCGAACTACATTCTGGAGAAGAGCACGACGCATCGCGGCGAAGACGTCGTGATCTACCGTATCAGGCGATGAGAGCGCACACTTGTAGGATGGGTAGAGCGAAGCGAAACCCATCGCGCTTCAACACGCGCGGAAGCAATGATGGGTTTCGCTGCGCTCTACCCATCCTACGGACTACGTAGCGGATCCGGCGCCCGCGCGGCTTGAAGCCCGTCAGTCCGAGATGATCGCCGCCACTTCAATCTCGACGCGGGCAGAAGCTGGCGTCAGGGCGCTGACTTGAACGAGGGTGCTCGCCGGGCGCACCGCACCGAAAGCTTCGGAATGGGCGCGCGCCACATGATCAGTGTCCGCCATGTCGATGACGTACACCACGGTGCGGACGACATGCCGCATACCGGCGCCGGCCTCGGCCAATGCGTCGGCGATCAATGCAAGTACGGCCCTGGCTTGCAGGTAGGCATCGCCGTCGAGATGCGGCGGCCGTGCCGTTGTGCCGGAGACAAAGACCTGGTTTCCGACGCGCACGGCGCGGGAGTAGCCATAGCTGTCTTCAAACGCATACCCCGATGAGATGTTTTGCCTCTTCAACGACGCGCCCCCGTGATTTTCCTGCGCAACACCGAACCATCACCGCTGCCCTCTTTCGGCCAAAGCCGCAAGTGCCATTGCAGCGTATCGCAGCCACGTGCGATGCATCAGGTCGCGGCCGCAGATGGAGCTAACTTTCGCTGCCCCCGCCCGGCCACCCCGCCATGGCCGCTTTCGCCGCGCCCCTCAGCTCCGCGAGCGTCGCGCCGTCCTTGGCCTGGATGGCCATGCCTTCGAAGACGCTGAGGTAGAACCGGCTCAACGCGTCGACGTCGGTCGTGGCGGGCAATTCGCCGCCAGCGACCGCAGCCTCGACCCGCGCGCGGAGCGTATCGAGCATGTCGAGCCGGACCTTTTTGACCACCCGGGCAATGGATGCCGGCCATTCGTCGCTGACGGCGCCCAGCACGGCCATGCAGCCGGCCGGTGCGGCACGGGATTTCGGCAGGGTCTCGGCCGCCCCGATCAGCAGGTTCTCGATGCCGGCGCGCGCGGTTGCACCTTCCGCCAGCCTGTCCCAGACCGGCTGTCCCTGCGTTTCGACGTAATGCGCGATCGCGGCGAGGTAGAGCGCCTCCTTGCTCTCGAAGGCGGCATAGAGGCTCGGCGAGCGGACGCCCATGGCCTCGCACAGATCGGTCATCGAGGCCGCGGCAAAGCCCTTGCGCCAGAACAGCTGCATGGCAGCCTCGAGTGCCGAGTCGCGATCAAATTCCCGTGGCCGACCTGCCATCGCCCGCCTTTCTGTAATGATCAACACATAATTCACTTGATCTGAGTGATCAAGACTCCACATATTCTGTGTCGATCGTTACAGAATTGGAGAGATCAGATGACGCTGGCTGGAAAACGGGCCCTGGTGACGGGCGCAAGCAGGGGTATCGGGGCCGCCATCGCGAAGGCGCTCGCCGCCGAAGGTGCCGATGTCGCCATCACTTACGAGAAGTCCGCGGAGAGCGCCGCCAAGATCGTGGACGCCATCAAGTCGTCCGGGCGGAAAGCCGTGGCGATCCAGGCCGACAGCGCCGATGTCGCCGCCGTCCAGGCCTCGGTGGACAAGACCGTCAAGGAGCTGAGCGGGCTCGATATCCTGGTCAACAACGCCGGCATTCTGCGCTTGGGCGGCCTCAACGACATCTCGCTCGCCGACATCGATGCGCAGCTGAACGTCAATGTCCGCTCGCCGATCGTCGCGAGCAAGGCGGCCCTGCCGCACCTCGGCAAGGGCGGCCGGATCATCACCATCGGCAGCTATTTCGCCGACCGCGTGCCCTCGCCGGTGCTCGGTGTCTACGCGGCGACGAAGTCGGCGCTATCGGCCTTCACCAAGGCGCTGGCACGCGAGCTCGGCCCCCGCGACGTCACGGTCAACCTGGTGCAGCCGGGCTCGATCGACACCGACATGAATCCGGCGCACGGCGCGACCGCGGAGACCTTGAAGCAGTTCATGGCACTGGGCCGGTACGGCGCGACGGACGACATCGCAAGCGCGGTGGCGTTCCTGGCGAGCGCGAAAGCCAAATACGTCACCGGCACGACACTGACCGTCGACGGCGGCGCGAACGCCTGAGCGTCCCATCCGGTTGCAAGAGGCCGCCCCAAAGCGGCCTCTTGCTCGTGGCCGGTGTCGGATCGCCTTTGTGCCGTCTGATTTAGCGTGGCCTTATTTCGTGTGACCTTATTGCGTGTAGCCTTGGCTCGTACACCACCACATGGCGTCAGCCGACGTCGAACCATGCTCGATGAGGTGTTTTCGGCACGCCTCGTAGTTCACAGCATAACGCTTGGCACACGGGACGGCGGAAATGGTGCCGCCGCTAAAGGAACATTTGTACTGAGCATTTGCTGCCGGCATTGACATAGTTGCGGCAGCGAGCCCGACGATGAGGAACGACAAGGTCTTCATGGTGATCTCTCCCATACCGTGAGGACAGCGAACACTATCCCAGGTAGTACGATAACACAGTTTCGCTCAGCCTGGGGGACGACAGCGGAACAAAGGGATCCCGCACCACAGTTCCGTTGCGGATACCTTGTTGGCGCCGAGCGCAACAAACCTGAACAGCCATTCAAGAAAGTTTCTTGCGCGTTCCTGCAACAGGCGCGGACGGCAGAAGTTGACCCGGGGACGACGCGAAGAAGGAGGAACAGATGAAGAAGCTGGTTTACGCTCTTGCAGCGGCAGCGACGCTTGCAATCGGTGCCCCCACCATCGCCAATGCGGCCGGCGTCGGCGTCTATGTCGGCGGCGACAGGGACTACTATGATGGCCCGCGTGCGCGCGTCTACGAACATGACCGCGGCTGGCATCGTGGCTGGTATCATCACGACCGGGACTATGACCGCGGCGTCGTGATCCGCCGTTACCACCATTGGGACGATTAACGCGTCCACGTGATCGAACAGGAAGGCCCCGCTTCGGCGGGGCCTTTTTGCTTTCGTCAGCCGCGGGTCGTCCCCGGCTTACCAGAAATATCCCAGTTCGTAGGATTCTACCGGAAATATCCCAGCACGAGATCGACATCCGAATTGCTGGCGACGGTGCCGTTCAGCTCGGCGTCGATGACACGGCGGCAGGCTGCGATCGCGGCCTGGTCGCCGAGATCGTTGGCGGCTTCCAGCACGAGCCAGGCGGCGTCGACGGAAGCCTTCTCGGGAGCCGATCCGCTCGTGTCGGCGGCGAGGTTCTTGTTCTTGCGAACGGCGGTACCGAATTGAGGCAACATTTGCAAATACTCCCTCGATTTTCCGCTCAGTGGACCTGGAGCTCGGGCTGACGGCCCCCGGGGGCCTCGGCACCCGCGCTGTTCTTGCGCGACTGGTAGAATTTCAGAATGCTGCGCGAGGTCTCGATCTTGAGCCGTCCGAACTCGCGCTCGTTGTCCTGGAGCTCGCGCGCCGTGATCAAATGATCCTTGGCGCCGAGGAACAGCAGCGACATGGTCGTGTCCCAGGAGAAGTCGAGCGCCTTGCACAGCACCAGCAGCATCTCGCGGTTGCGGTCCATCAGCGCGCGCTCGATCACGTCAACCGGCAGCGCCGACAGCAGCGACAGGCCGATCTGCACCTCGTCGAAGCGGTGCTGTCGCGCATAGTTCGAGATCGAATCCTGATTGAGGTTGCCCTGGCGATACTGCGTCGTCACCACGCGCTTGGCAACGAAATAGCTGCGCGAGGACGGGCCGAACTTGGATTGCAGATCGCCGGTGACCTCGGTCACCGAGCTCTGGATCTGCGCCATCATCTCGGGGCGCTCGGTCTCGAGCCGGCGGCGGACGTCTTCCGACGCCTTCGCGATCAACTGCTGGAAGATGTGCCGTGGTACGTCCTTGCGCAGGCCAAGCTGCTCCGCAAGGATCGAGTCGCCCTCGGCGCGGCGGACCATGTGCAGAAGGCCCGAGCCGGAGAAGCGCGCGCCCTCGTTCCTGGCGACCGAGGTCACGACCTCTTGGTCGCCGCGCTTGACCAGCACGTCGGTCACGGCCTCGCCGATCGACTGGCGCTGGGAGATCGCGAGCAGATGCGCCTGGCCCTTGGTCATGGCGCTCTGAACCAGCATCTTCTCGTCGATGCGGGTGGAGTCGCGCAGCACGGGACCTGCGACCTCGATCTCGTCGTCGAGCGCGAGCTTTTCGATGACGTTGAACGGAGCGTGATCGCAGGCCGACATCAATTCGGAGAGCTGCGTCCGCGCGGCAACCTCGATCTCGTCGGCGAGCCGGCCGATCACCTCGCCGAACATGCTGATCTCGTCGTCGCTGTAGCGGCCGGTGATCAGGATGTCGGTCGCATGCCACAACGCCCGCGTCCGGCTTTCGTCGGTGCCGCGCGCAATCGCGTCGTCCAGATCCTGTAGAAGCGTCTTCGCCCCGTTCATCTCGATAACCCCAGTTCTTGGTCGTTATTTGCCGGGCCATCCCGCCTGTGCAGGCGCGACGCCGATTTCCTCTACGAACAGACGCTAGAGATGAAACGCGATAATCCAGTAAAATCAGCAGATCAGTTTTGCTGACGAAAATTCAGTAAAATGCGAGGGAATGGGGCTTACCGGCGGGCAAAGGCGGGCGTCTCGAAGGATGGCCGCAACGATGCTGTCGCCTCACGGATTCGACGGCGTCAGCACCAGCGGCGGCTTTGGCTTCGGCTTTGCGGGCGGCGGGCCCGGCGCCGGCCGCACCTCGATCGGTGGTGGCAGCGGGGCGACCTGCTGGCTGGCGAGCGGCGGGCTTGTCAGTGGAGGGCTTGGCGCTGCGGGCGCAGCCTGCGGCGGCTTCGGTGTCGGCGGCGCCCTGGGTTCAACCTTGGCCTTCGGCGCCGGCGCACGGCGCGGATCGCGGCCGGGCATCGGCACATCAGTCAGCGAGGGCTCCGGCGCGGGATCGGGCGAGACCAGCGTCGGCAGCGCGGCGGTCGCGGGCGGCGGCTCGCCGCGCTCGATGGCGTCGAGGCGCCGCGTCTCGCGATCGATCGTGCGTACCGCGAGCCATGACGACAGCGGCGCCAGGTCCACGGTGCGGCTGAGCCTGTCGGGCGGCCCCGCCGCAAACAGCTGGATCTCCGGCGGCGCGCCCGACAGCCCGGTCATGATCGGCGTCAGGCTGGCGCGGATGTCGGCCTGGTCGGCGGGAATGTCATAGCCGCCGGAGACGATGGCGCGGGCGTTCTTGGCTTCCAGCGGGGTGGCGCCGACGCGCAGGCGGCCGTCGCGGATCGTGAACGGAATCTGCGCCGAGGCAACCGCGATCGGCGCGGACGCAAGCGCAGGCTCGACGAGCTGCCGCAGCCGGTTGTCATCACTGACCTGGCCGCCGTCGCTGGCGCGGATCGCGATCTCGAAGGCGCGCGGATTGAGGCCAGATATCTCGGCAGAGTCGAGCGTCACCGTGCCGTTACCGGCGAGCGCACCGGTCAAGGCCGCGACGCTGCGGCCCTGGCTGGTCAGCGCCATCTGCACCGAGGCGCGTCCCTTGGGCAGCGCGAGGTCGCGATAGCGCAGCGTCGTCGCATCGACATTGGTGAGATCGAGATGCAGGTTCAGCGCAATGCCATTGGGGCCATTGCGCGCATCGAAGCTCGCCGACATTCCGCCACCGCCGACATTTCCCTTCAACGCATCGAGCGCGAGCGACTGGCCGTCGCTCCTGATCGTGCCGCCGAAGGGGCGCAGCTCGAGCCCGCCGGGCAACGTGCCGCGCAGCGCCTGGAAGGCGATGCGGCCGCGCCAACCGCCGAGCAGCCCCGCACTCAGCGGCTCGCCTGCATCGCGTCCGGCGGCGCCGATCGCCATCGCCAGCGCCGGCATCACGTCGAGCGTGTCGAGGCCGATCTCGCCGTCGACGCTCTTCTCCTGATCGAGCGTCACCGCCAGATGCCCGCGCAGATGCGAGCCGGCCGCGCTGCTGTCGAGATCGTCGAAGGTCAGGCGGTTGCCGGACAGGCCGACGCGCGAGGACAGGCTGACGCCCTGCGCTGACTTGTCCGCCGGACTGGTCCCGAACAGCGGCGCGAGATTGACGTTGCGCACGCGCAGATTCACGTTGGCCTTCGGCTCCGACAATTCGACGCTGCCTTGTGCATCCGCGTCAAGCCCGCCGCCGCTGAGCTTTGCGTTCAGTTGCAGCGGCCGGCGCCAGGCGCCACTTAACCGGCCTTCGAATTGCGAAGCGCCGTCGCCGGCGGCCACCATGCGATCGAGCCCGAGCAGCGCCAGCAATGCGCCGGACTGCGGCGTCGAGACTTTCGAGTCCAGCGTGAAATCGCTGCCGCGCAATTTGTCGATGTCGATACCGTTGATTGCCGCGAGCGGTGTCTGCGCCGCCAGCGTCGCGGTGGCCTTCAGCTGTGGCGCATCGAGATCGAGCACGGCGCGGGCGTCGCCGCGATCGGCATGCTCGGCATTCTTGTCGAGGCTGAGATCGAGCTTGAGGCGGGTCGCGCCCGGCAGTGACGGCAGCGCATCCAGCCGTGCACGCACCGCCGGCGCGAACGGCTCGATCAGCGCCGTCAGCTCGCGCAGCGAATTGGCCGAGGATTTCAGCGCGAGCTTGCCGGTGGCCTTGGTGCGATCGAAGCTGCCGCTCGCCTCGGTGGTCACGCCGCCGGTCTGGCCGAACCGCAACTGCTCCAGTGACAGCGCATTCGGGCCGTAGCCGAGCTTGGCCGCAAATGGCTTCAGCTCCTGTCCCGCGGAGATGGCGCGGCCGACATCGAGCGAGAGTTTTACTTCCTCCGGCCATTCGCCTTGCGGGCCCGCCAGCGCGCGGACAAAACTCGCGGCGGCGTCGAGGTCGAGACGGTCGGCCTTCAGCTCGGCGTCGATCCGCGAGCCCTTGCTCGCGCCTGTCTGCACGAAGCCGATGCGGCCCTCCACCGTGCCGCCTTCAATGTCGGCTTTCAGCTTGTCGATGGCGAGATGGTTGGCGGCGATGGTCACGTCGCCGGCGAGCCGCAGCGGCCGCGTGCTGCGGCGGTTGATCTCGCTGCGGCCCTGAAGCCAGGCCACCAGCGTATCCGGATCGGACGACTCGACGCTGAGACGGCCGCTAAAGCTGTCGGCGCCGGGTGTCGCGCCGTTGAGCGAGAGCTGCGTCATGCCGGGCGCGCGCAGCTCGAGCCGCTGGAAGGTCCACGAGCTGCCGCCGGTCTGCAGCTCCGCCGTGATGTTCTGCAGCGGACGGCCGCCGAGCATGATCTGATCGGAGTTGAACTCGATCTGCGCCGGGATCGGCGCCTGCGGGATCGCCGCCAGCCCCGCGCGCAGCGCCGGCAGCACGCGCTGCGGATCGGTATCGTCCTTGCCCGCCAGCTTGTCGGCATCGACCTGCCGCGCCGACAGCACCGCACGCAGCAGCGGCGAGGCGCCGAACCTGAGATCGCCGACGCCGCCAACCTTCAACGTATTGTCTTCGGTGCCGAAGCTCGCATCGATCTGGTCGAACTTGGCGCCGGCCGGATCGGCCTTGAGCTTTGTCGTGAGCTTCCAGGGCGTCGGCCCCGGCTCGCCCGGCTTCTTCGGCGGCGGCACGGCGAGGATCAGCGCACCCTCGAATTTCGGCAGGCGGTTGTCGAAGGCGAGCACGCCTTCGAGATCGGCCAGAATGGCGCGCTCGCCGGGATCGATGTTGAGGTGAAGGCGGGTGGCGCTGCCGTCGGCGCTCGGGCCGGAGGAGACGCGGAAGGGATAACGCACCCTGTTGGCCGTCAAGCTACCGTCGCCGCGGACCGAGCCGGCCAGCGAGCGGACGTCGCCGGAGAAGACAATGTCGTTCAATTCCAGGGTCGAGCGGCTGGCGGCATCATGCAGGGCGATGCGGCCGGTGAGGTTCAGCCGTTCGATGGCGAGCGAGGCGAGGTTGAAGGCGCCGCTGGCAGTCGATGGCAGATCGACCCTCCCGCGCGCATCGAGGCCGAGATCGACCGCCATGCCGTTGACGGTCAGCTCGGTGGCGCGCCATTCGCCGCGCATCAGGGAGCCCAGGCTGAACTCGACGTCGAGCTTGTCGGCACGCAGGCGGCCGAGATCGTTGTTGCCGCCGAAGGTGACCGAGCGCAGCCGCAGCGTCGGCGCCGGCAGCAGCCGCGCGTCGAGCGCGCCCGCCACCCGTACCGGCACGCCGATGATCCGGCCAGCCTCCGCCTCGAACTGGGGCCTGAACTGGTTCCAGTCGATGAAGTAAGGCCCGATCAGCGCGGCCAAAAGCGCTAAGATGAAGGCAATCGCCAATCCGAGCAGCGTCGTCTGCACGGGTCTCCCCTCGGCCAAACCGGCCCGGGCCAAACCTGAGGGCCTCAGGCGCGCCGGAACAGCCCCTTATATAGAGGGAAGTGTGGCGAAGTCACAGCGACTGTTGCGCGCGGAGGTTAACGCCGGTGTGAGACTCTCGCCCTGAGGAGGCCGTGGAACGCGGCCGTCTCGAAGGGCGAGGCCCGGCTATCGCCGCATGGATGCAGCGGGGCCTTTCATCCTGCGAGACGCGCTGGCGCGCTCCCCAGGATGAGGACTGGCAGCTATCACCAACTCGCCGGGAGCTGCGTCAGGCCGCGCAGCACGAAGGTCGGCCGCCATTGGGGGTTTTCCACGTCGTCGATGCGCAGATCCGGCAGCCGCCGCAGCAGCGTGGCGATGGCGATCTCGGCCTCGATCCGCGCCAATTGGGCCCCCAGGCAGAAATGGATGCCGCCGCCGAAGGACAGCGGCTTGACGTTCTGCCTGGTGACGTCGAGCCTGTCAGGGTGATCGGGGTAAACCGCCGGATCGCGGTTGGCCGAGCCGAGCAGGCAGAGCACGGTCTCGCCCTTTGGGATTTTCTTGCCACCGAGGTCGTCGATGTCCTCCAGCGTCACGCGCCCGGTCATCTGCACCGAGGAATCGTAGCGCAGGAATTCCTCGATCGCGCCCACCATCAGCTCCGGCCGCGCCTTCAGCAGCGCGAGCTGGTCCGGGTTGCGGTGGAGCGCGAGCAGGCCATTGCCGATCAAATTGACGGTGGTCTCGTGGCCGGCGCCGAACAGCAGGATGATGTTGGCGGTCAGCTCCTCGTTGGTGAGCTTGTTGCCGTCTTCCTCGGCCTGCACCAGCTGGGTGATGAGGTCGTCGCCGGGATTGCGGCGGCGCAGCTCGAACAGCTGCTGGAAATACATCTGCGCCATCATGTTGCCGGCGTTGCCCTTGGCGATCTCCTCCGGCGACAGCGGCACGGGATCGAGCAGCCGGCCGCCGTCGCGCGAGCTCTTGTAGAAGACCTCGCGATGGTCCTCGGGGATGCCGAGCATGTCGCAGATGATCGTAACAGGCAGGCGGAAGGCAAAGTCCTCGATCAGGTCCATGTGGCCGCGATCGATCACGGCATCGATGGCATGGTCGACGATCTCCTGGATGCGCGGCCGCATGTCCTCGACGCGGCGGGCGGTGAAGGCCTTCACGACGAGACCGCGCAGGCGGGTGTGATCGGGCGGATCGGACTGCAGCATCCAGTGACTCATGCTGCGGAACACCGGCTCGTCCATGATGGCGGCGCTGTAGCGGCGCTTGGAGCGTTCGACGAAATCCTTGCCGAAGCGCTTGTCGCGCATCACGAGGCTGACGTCGGCATGACGGCTGGTGACGAACTGGCCGAACGGCGTGACATGGACCGGATCGGTCGTGCGCAGCCGGTCGTAATGCGGATAGGGATCGCGGATGAAGTCCGGTGACAGCGGGTTGAACAGCGGATCGCCGCCTGTGGGTTGCACTTGCTCGTTCATGGTGACCTCAACTCGGTTGCCGATGACACGAATACGCCAGTCGCAGCCCCACTGCCCGGCGTAACCATCCCTTTTGATTATCAACTCGATACATTGTTGTATCGAGTTGCATTCTGCCCTAACCTGCGCCGATGTCAAGGGTGAGAACCAGGCCGACCAGGGACGATACGCGCGACAAGCTGTTCGAGGCGGCCGCGCGCGTGTTCGAGGAAGACGGCATCGGCGGCGCCAGCATCGAGGCGATCGCGGCCGCCGCCGGCTTCACCCGCGGCGCGTTCTATTCGAATTTCAAGAGCAAGGACGAGCTGATCATCGCCATGCTCGAGGACCATGTCGAGCAGTCGATCCGACGCAACATGGACATCCTCGCCCAGCACGACAATCTCGACGATTTCATCGCGGCGCTGAAGTCGATGGACCGCACCAAACAAGACCCGCTCGGCCGCTCGCCCCTCCTCCACATGGAGATGATCCTGTTCGTCGCGCGCGCCGAGAAGCGCCGCCCCGAGCTCGCCAAGCGCCTGCGCGCGCGGCGCAAGCTCGTCGCCGACATCGTCGAGGCGACGCTGAAGAGCAACGGCAGGAACGACAATCTGAACCCGCCCTGGATGGCCTCCGTCGTACTGGCCCTGGAAGACGGCTTTCGTCTGCACCGGCTGATCGACCCGGAGACCACACCCGCCGACAGCTTTCTGCGCGCGATCATGGATTTGCGGCGAAGGACGGGGCTGGCGGAGGAGTAGGAAATTGTCGGGCAACTTGGGACGCAGCGAAACCGCTGCGTCCCGTCGTTTGCGAAGCGCCTGCCGTCAGCGCGACGCGGTGCTGAGGTTCTCGCCAAAAAACTTCCACGTCTTGCCGTCGAACTTGGCGAGCTTGAACGTGTCGAACGTGGAGTAATCCGTCGGCGACACGGAGACCGTAATGCCGGGGAGGAGTAGCGGCAGTGACACCTTGCTGATGTTCGTGGCCTGCTTCAGCACGTTCTCGCGCGTCAGCACGTCGCCGCAGTTCTTCAGACCGTATGTCCCTTTGCGGAACGGGGCGACTCACCCTCGATGCGACTGCGAGGGTTACCCGGATGGTCCGGGCAGAGCCTCACGCAAGGAGGGCGAGTCATGGGTGATTATAGCGAGGCTTTC
>NZ_JAVAYL010000063.1:0-579 GCF_054185225.1 Bradyrhizobium sp. 18BD
GGGGTAAATGGCATATAACTATCTTTTTTATGTAAGCTGGTATAAAATTTATACTAATGGGAGGGATAGTATGAATATAGTAGGGCATCATCACATATCCATGTATACAAAAGATGCAAAACGTAATAAGGATTTTTACACAAATGTCCTTGGATTACGATTAGTTGAAAAGTCGGTTAATCAAGACAATCCTTCAATGTATCATTTGTTTTATGGGGACGAAGTAGGTACAGCCGGAACAATTTTAAGCTTTTTTGAAATGCCCAATGCGGGTCATAAGCAGCCAGGTACTGAAACGATTTATCGATTTTCTTTATTAGTGCCAAATCAAGCGGCACTTCATTATTTTGAAAAACGCCTTGATAATAATGGTATTAAGTCTGAACGTTTGTACTATCTTGGACAAGAAGGTGTTGTCTTTAAAGATGAAGACGACTTAGAAATCATATTGCTTGTTAATGATAGTTTTGAAGTACCACATCAATGGCAACATAACGCTTATAGTGAAATACCTCAAGCATATCAAATTTTAGGAATAGGGCCAGTCGAATTAAGAGTTAGAAATGCAGCGCGTACGGT
>NZ_JAVAYL010000064.1:0-577 GCF_054185225.1 Bradyrhizobium sp. 18BD
TATCTTCAAATTTGATGTAGTCATCTGGCGCATTTAGTGTCAGGCTTTGATGTGCATTTAACTGTGCCATCATCATCGATTTCTGATAGCCGAAGTATCGTTCATAGAAAATGTTCTCTGTTGTCGTATTTGTGATAAAGAGTATGTTTTGATGGCCATTTTTGATTAAATAATCAGTCGCTTGCTGACCGAGGAGCTGGTTATCATTATCTACATAAATTGTATTTGAAAGTGCGTCATAAGGTTGTCCGATTAATACGAAAGGAATACTATGTTTACGCAAATATTCAATGATAGGATCATCAATGACAGAGTATGTAATGATAAAGCCGCCAACTTGCTTTTCAGTATGCATCGCTTTAACATTCTCGAACAATGTATCGATGTCTTTCGCAATTGCAAGAGCTGTGGTTAAGTTATGAGTTCGTGCTTCCCCGTTTATCGCTTCAATAATTTCAAGGAAGAATGGATTAGCAAGACGCTCTTTGGAATCGAGTGGTGGCAAAATGATGCCTATAGCACTCGTCGTACGCTTCCCAAGATTTCTTGCAGAAATATTCGGAACGTAGCCGAGTTC
>NZ_JAVAYL010000065.1:0-573 GCF_054185225.1 Bradyrhizobium sp. 18BD
TGAGGAGAAAAAATCTTCTAATTTGTTGTCTGGTTGCGGTGGGATGGGTTGTATTTCAGTTGCATCAATTGGCTCTGACCATTGTGTTTTTAACGTAGAATGTTTAAAGCGATTGTCATGAACTGGTGGTTCTGCATAAGGAATGCCTAAGAAGATATCTAAACCATCTTGTGTAATACCATGAATTTGACCACCTGTAGTATTAATCTTCATATTTATTAACCTCCTTTATCATCCCCAATTTAATCATACCACGGTCTATAGATGATAGGTGACAAGTATAACAAGACAATTTTGTGACTGAATCAGACGAGCTTGATATCTGTTTTAACTCAAACCATTTTCAGCATTATATGATGTTCTTCTACGGGAGTGGGACAGAAATGATATTTTCTCAAAATTTATTTCGTCGTCCCACCCCGGCAAGGTTGACTAGAATTGAAAAAAGCTTGTTACAAGCGCATTTTCGTTCAGTCAACTACTGCCAATATAACTTTGTAGAGCATAGAATATTGATTTGTGTACTAGACATAGTAATATATCAAAAATTCAATTTTAAATTTTAAAACACCA
>NZ_JAVAYL010000066.1:0-572 GCF_054185225.1 Bradyrhizobium sp. 18BD
TAGGGTTATGTGCAGCTATGATTTTATTGATTTCCATATCACGTGTATATCTAGGTGTACATTATCCAACAGATATTATTGCCGGCATTATTGGTGGCGTATTTTGCATTATTTTATCAACGTTATTACTTAGAAATAAATTAATAACTTAAATAGTAAAAAAACAAAAGCAGTAAACCTAAAGTGTCGTAAGGGTTTACTGCTTTTATAAAACGTTGTTATAACGTATATTGTCTTTTACGGGCATATAAAAGGGGAATATTTGAAAATGACCAATCCAACAAGAACGAAACGTTGTGGGGGGGATGTTCTATGTGGTATTGATAATCATTTTCAACTACTATTATACATTAGTGAGAATCATTGTCAATTAGAAACTAAAACTTTTTTTGAATATTTTTTAAGAATAGTAAATAAAACGCATGATTACGCTATTTTAGAAAATAAAAAAATTTGTATTTCTCATTAGAATTAGAATATTTAAAAGTGATGAGGTTTAAAAATTATATTGTTTACATACTCCTTTTGAATTCATACATTATGAAATGTTACTTCCAAGTTCAAAATCGCAC
>NZ_JAVAYL010000067.1:0-572 GCF_054185225.1 Bradyrhizobium sp. 18BD
TAATGTTTTGACATATAAAGAGTTAACTTATTTACCATTTGGTTCAAAGTTGTATCAAATTAAGAAAGGAAGACGTTGATGGCACATACCATTACGATTGTTGGCTTAGGAAACTATGGCATTGATGATTTGCCGCTAGGGATATATAAATTTTTAAAGACACAAGATAAAGTTTATGCAAGAACGTTAGATCATCTAGTTATAGAATCATTGCAAGATGAATTAACATTTCAGAGTTTTGACCATGTTTATGAAGCACATGACAAATTTGAAGATGTCTATAATGATATTGTGGCGCAATTGGTTGAAGCTGCTAATGAAAAAGATATTGTCTATGCGGTTCCGGGTCATCCTAGAGTTGCTGAGACAACTACAGTGAAATTACTGGCTTTAGCAAAGGACAATACTGATATAGATGTGAAAGTTTTAGGTGGTAAAAGCTTTATTGATGATGTGTTTGAAGCAGTTAATGTAGATCCAAATGATGGCTTCACACTGTTAGATGCGACATCATTACAAGAAGTAACACTTAATGTTAGAACGCATACATTGATTACGCAAGTTTATAGTGC
>NZ_JAVAYL010000068.1:0-570 GCF_054185225.1 Bradyrhizobium sp. 18BD
GTTATCCGGTATTAGCTCCGGTTTCCCGAAGTTATCCCAGTCTTATAGGTAGGTTACCCACGTGTTACTCACCCGTCCGCCGCTAACGTCAAAGGAGCAAGCTCCTTATCTGTTCGCTCGACTTGCATGTATTAGGCACGCCGCCAGCGTTCATCCTGAGCCAGGATCAAACTCTCCATAAATGAATTATGATGTTTGATTAGCTCATAAAATACTAATTTGTGTTATCTCTAACACTTGTTTTGAACCAACAATTTAATGTTGTGTTCGGAATTAACGTTGACATATTGCAATTCAGTTTTCAATGTTCATTTAAATAGTTGTTTCATTACTATACCATTTTTGTTAACAACTTGTCAACAAAAAAATAATATTTTTTAAATGAGTAATTAACATTACTTTAATAATATTAAATTATTATTAAGATTATTTCAAGTATATTTTTTACACTTTTTATATTTTTTTAAATAATGTTATTGCCGTTTTTAACGACTTTTAAATAATATCAATTCCTCAATGGAAAGTCAATATTTAATTTAAGATTTTGTGATTTCTTTCGTTCACTTATTT
>NZ_JAVAYL010000069.1:0-570 GCF_054185225.1 Bradyrhizobium sp. 18BD
AACAGGTTGAAGCGCTGCACGATCTGCGGACCGGTGATCTCGCGGATCGAGGCCAGCGTCCCCATCGGCACCAGGGCGCCGGTGGAGGAGCGGACCTTGAGCTGCTCGATGTCGGTCTTCGAGAGGCGGAAGGGCGCGTCCGCCTGCACGCGGACCTGATAGATGCGGCCGAGCGTGTTGAAGTCGTTCACGTAGGCGCCACCGAGGTTGGCCTGCACCGTCGAGAAGACGTTGGCGAGCGGCACCTTGAGCATCCGCGCCACCGTGCGGTCGATGTCGAGGTAGAGCTGCGGCGTGTCGTTGCCGAAGGTCGTGAAGACCCGCTGCACGTCCTTGCTCTGATTCGCCTGGCCGAGGATCTCGTTGACCGAGGCGAGCAGCGGTCCGATCGCCGAGGACTGCCGGCTCTCGATCTGCATCTTGAAGCCGCCGCCGGTGCCGAGGCCGCGCACGGGCGGCGGCGCGATCACGATGACCCGCGCCTCCTCGATGCCGGACGTCGCCTTGATCACGTCGCCGGTGATGACGGCGGCGGTGCGGCCGGGGGGGATTCCTTCGAGTTCATAGGCT
>NZ_JAVAYL010000070.1:0-569 GCF_054185225.1 Bradyrhizobium sp. 18BD
TGGAAGAAGTACAGACGATCATAGGATTAGGGTGCGGGGCATCTAGCAAGCTGATTCATCCTGAGACTGGTAAGATTGAAAACTATTTAAACCCTAAAGATCCAAAGAGCTATAATAAGACATATAAAGATTATACACATCAGAAAATTGATAAACTGAACCTTCTTTATGATCAAAAAGACAAATAAACAATATTTGAAACTCATCCGTAAGATATGGCGATAATGCATATCTTACAGATGAGTTTTTTTATGAATAAAGATTATAAATATAGATGATTTTGTAGTTTCATTACATATATATACGATTTTGTTGTAAAATTAGAGTATCAATTAAAGTGAGGGTTATGATGATCAAATTTATACATTGCTCAGACATACGATTAGATGAACCGTTTCAGTTAGTTGGAGATGTTCCTGAATATATAATGAAGTCGATTCGTAATTCAAGCTTTCAAAGTTTAAAACGCGTTGTCGATGATGCGATTGAAAAACAAGTGGACTTTATTATTATAAGTGGAAATTTATTTTCAAGTAAAAATCGCAACATTAAGGCAGATGACTACGTAG